>CAXUIU010000008.1:0-31602 GCA_964250955.1 uncultured Chthoniobacterales bacterium
GGTATAGTCGCGGTAGGGATCAACCACATCGAGGTTGATGAACTTGGGCTGCGCGTTGCGGTACTCCTCGGCGAGATTATTCACGTCGCCGACGACGGGCGAGTTGCGGCCCATGAGCACGGTCATCTTGACCGGCTTGTCGAGACTGCGCAGGAACTGCTTGGTGCGGTCGCTCAGGGCGTACTTGTGGTCGCGCGTGTAGTCAAAACGGTGGAAGTGCTTGAAGGCGTACCCGTTGACAGCGAGCAGGATGAAGGCCGCCAACACGATCTGGATCGTGACGTTGATCCCGATGCCCAGCCGGCGCAGGAACCCGGCCTTGGACGGCTGGCGCCTCTTGGCGGGCTTCGGATCGGGCGCGGGCGTGACGGGGTCAGCGGCGGGGGAAGGTTTTTCCGTGGCGGGTTCGGCGGCCATAGCAGGAGAAAATCAGTGGATGGAAAGGTCGTGCGCGGCAGGGGCAGCGGGGAGGGATCAAGCCTTCCACTTGCGGTACTGGAAGACGTGGTAGGTGAGCACCTGGAGGAAGATCGTCATGGACACGTAGTAAACAATCGGCCGGGTGTCGATGATGCCGCGGGAGGCGTCCTCCATGTGCTTGACGCTGGAGGCGTACGCCACGAAGTCGCGCACGCCCTGGCTCACGTCGTGCAGGAGCAGGCCGAGCAGGCCCGAGAAGAACGCCAGGAGCACGAGCACCAGCGAGACTATGGCGGCGATGATCTGGGTGCGCGTGAGCACGGAGGCCAGGCAGCCCAGCGACAGGTAGAACGCTCCCCTCAGGAACACCAGCAGGAAGCCGCCCACGAAGGGCCCGGCGGCCGGCGCGGGGTCGTTATGGGTGATCTCCTTGTACGCGACGAAGTGCAGCACGGTCGGCAGCCACAGCACGCAGTAAAAGAGCAGCGCCCCGGCAAACTTGGAGAGCACCACCTGCCAGTCCTCCACGGGGGCGGTCATCAGGGTCTCGATGGTGCCTGATTTGAACTCCTCGGAGTACAGCCGCATCGTCAACAGCGGGATCACCGGGATGAAGGAAAACCAAAAGATCGACGTGTTGAAGAAATACTCGACCAGCGATGCCTGGGCGCTGCCGCGTGAGAGAAAGGTGACGATGAGGTAGGTGTTGGCGCCGACCAACGCCATGAAGAAACACAGCACGATGTAGGCGATGGGCGAGTAGAAGTAGGACTTCATCTCGCGTTCGAGCAGGACGAGGAATTTTCTCATGGGGTCGGGCTGGCCAGGGGTTCGGAAGGAGTTGCCGGAGAGGGAGAATCAAGCGCGGTCGGGTCGGCCGTCAGATCTCGTTTCGTGAAGCGGTCGGGTTCCCCCAAGTCGCCATGGACGGTGAGCACCACGGCCGAGTCGGGCGTCGCCGGCGTGAACGGCTCGTACTCGTGCCGGTATTTTTCGAGGGTCCTGGAGGCGAAGCCGGTCAGGACCTTTTGCGCCGTCAGTTCCTCCAGCGTCAACGCGGGGTAGTCCGCGCGTCCGTGGTAGTACTGACGGAGGTCGTGTTCCACGATCTTGAGTTCCCCGGAGTATTCCATTTTCTTCCGGTAGGCGGGGTCGGTCGCCAGGAAGCTGTACACGACCGAGACGATGAGCAAAGCGGGGATCGCCAGCGGGATCAGGAGGAGCGGGTACAAAATCCATGGGAGCCACGGACGCCGTTTTCCAGGCGGTGCGGACGCCGGGTCGGCCGGAGGAACGATGGGGAGGAGCAACTTATTCGGCGTGGGTGATCTCGACGAACACGTCTTCGAGCGTGGCGCGGCGGCGGGAGAGTTCGCGCAGGTTCCAGCGGCGGTCCACGGCGAGGCGGTAGATTTCCGCGCGCGGGTCGGCGCCGGCCTCGGCCTTGAGCAGGAAGGAACGGTAGCCGGTGCGCTCGCCCTGACCATTGGCAGCGACCGCGGCGGTGGCGAGTTCGCCGGGGGCGGCGGGTTCAAGGGCGGCTTCCTTGATGCCGGGGACGGTGCGGAGTTCGATGAGGCCGTTGTCGTCGCCGGTGTCGGCTTCCAGGCGGATGCTGCCGACCGCGCGCAGCTTGTTGACGAGGTTCTGCGGGGTGTCGCTTTCCTCGATCTTGCCCTTGTGCAGGATGATGACGCGCGAGCAGGTCATCTCCACCTCGGGCAGGATGTGGGTGGAAAGAAGGATCGTGTGCTTCTGGCCGAGGGTCTTGATGAGGTCGCGCACCTGCCGGATCTGGTTCGGGTCCAGGCCGATGGTGGGCTCGTCGAGGATGAGCAGGTCGGGGTCGCCGACGAGCGCCTCCGCGAGGCCGACGCGCTGGCGGTAGCCCTTGGAGAGGTTGCCGACGAGCTTGCGCGACACGTCGTTGAGGTCGGTCATTTCCTTGACCTCGCCGACGCGGGTGCGCAGGGCCTTGCCGCTGAGGCCCTTCAGCGCGGCGCGGTGTTCGAGGTACTCGTTGACGCGGAGGTCGGTGTAGAGCGGGACGTTCTCGGGCAGATAGCCGAGGTGCTCGCGGACCTGCACGCTCTGGCTGAACACATCGTAGCCCGCCACGGTGGCCCGGCCGCTGGTGGCCGGCTGGAAGCACGAGAGGATGCGCATCGTCGTGCTCTTGCCCGCGCCGTTGGGTCCGAGGAAACCGACGATCTCGCCGCGTTCGACCTCGAAGGACAAGTCTTTGATGGCCGTGTAGTTGGCGTAGCGTTTGGTGAGATTTTCGACCTTGATCATCTTCGTGGCGGGGAAACTACTGGACAGCGCGAGGGGGCGGGACGTTGAAATAATTTCGGGCGCAGTTCAAGCAGGAATGACGACGGAGATTGTCGGGAAGTGTCGCGCGATTGCCGAGCGAATGCCTTGGAGCGCGTGCAGAAAGGGCCGAGGCAGGCGCGAGCGGCCGGCTTGCCCGGGCGACCTGTCTGCCGAGCCAAGGAAACTGAGCGCCGGGTTGGTGCCAGAGGCCCTGCCCGGCCGGCGGCCGGCCAAGGACAAAAGGTCTTGCGCACGGAGTGTTCAAGGACCCGCGTGTTTGCGCAGGGCTTCCTTGAGACGAGCGCGTGCGGTTGGCGGCAAGGCCGCGTCGCCATGTTCGCAACCCCGTTCGGGCAAGAAGCGGCTGAAGGCCCGCAGGGATTGCAGTTGCTCGCCGTAGCGGGCGCACCACACGCAGACCGTGAGGTGCAGGCGAACCAGCAACTGTTTGGGCCAAGGCAGCGATTGATCCAGTTCCTGTGACAGCAAGCGCGTGATCTCCCGGCAGCGGGGGGTCACGCCCGCCACGAAGAGAACAAAGGGCCGGGCGAGCAGTCGGCGCAGGACGGTCACGGCGTTGGTCGCGGCGCGGCCGGTCGATCAAACCAGCGCACCTCCAGGCATTCGCGCAAGGCCATCCGCGCGCGGTGCAGCATCACCCACAGGTTGCCCTCCGAGACGTTGAGCATCCGGCAGATTTCCCGGCTGGAGACCTCGTCAACTTCCCGCAGCGTGAACACGGCCGCGGTCCGGGTTGGCAGCCGGCCCAGGCAGCCGTGCACCGTTTGCCAGAACTCCCCGTTCTGCATCGCTTGGTCGGCGGAAGGCCGCCACTCGCGCGGGCCGCGCGCGTGGTCCCACCAACCTTGCGCGGTGAACTTGTGCGCGCACTCGTCCCGGAGGAACTCCAGGTCGGTGAAGGTTGTCTCCCGCCCGCGCTTGCGATAGTGGTCCACGATCTTGTGCTTGAGGATGCCGACCAGCCAGCTCCGCTCCGAGGAGCGGCCGGCAAAACGTTCCTGCGAACGCACGGCCACCAGCAGCGTATCCTGCACGAGGTCCTCCGCCACCTCGGGAGCCCGCACCCGCGCCAGGGCGTAGCGGTACAGGCAATCGCCATGGTCATCGACCCACCGTGCCGGGTCGAGTCCCGCCGGTGGTATTTCCTTTGGCAGCGTTCCCATCGTGGGATGATAACCGGACCCTCCGCTTGGCGGCTATACGCCCTTTGGCCCCGCCGATGTAAGGATTGATCTTCCGCGACGACCCATCAGCATGAACGCAACCTCCATGTCCCTGCGGCGGCGGACCCACTTGCTCGGCGGCATCCTGAAAAAACGGGTGTTGCACGCCTTGGCCGCCCTGGCGCTCTGCTTCACCGCTCAACGCTCCCTGACAGCGCAGGAGGCCCCTGCCAACGGCCATCCCATCGCCCCAGCGTGGAAGCTCGCCGACCTGGACGGCAAGCCGGTCAGTCTGGCCGACTTCAAAGGCAAGGTGGTCATCCTCGACTTCTGGGCAACGTGGTGCGCGCCGTGCCGCGACGAGATCCCTGGCTTCGTCGAGTTGCAAAAGAAGTTTGCCGACCAGGGGCTCGTCGTGGTCGGGGTGTCGATGGATCAGGAGGGAGCCGCGTTCGTGCAGCGGTTCGTCAAAGAGCACGGCGTCACCTACCCGGTGGTCCTGGGCAACCCGGAGGTGGCCGCCGCTTACGATGGCATCGACGCCTTGCCCACCACGTTCATCATCGACCGGGAAGGCAAAGTGGTGAAGGGGCACCGGGGGTTCACGGAACCGGCGAAGTTTGCAGCGGACATCGCGCCGCTGCTCTGACAGATGAGATCAAACGTCCCCCCGCCTGTAAGGATTCGGCGACCCAGCCGACTTTCCTTACCACGGAACGTCCCGTCCAAATGAAGCGTATCACTCTAACCATTCTCCTGCTCTCCACGTCGCTGTCCGTCCCGGCGCACGCCACCGTCTTCGAGAGCGGCGACACGCAAACGACCCTCGTGGAACTCTACACCTCGGAGGGATGCAGTTCCTGCCCGCCCGCCGAGGCGCGGCTGGCCAAGCTCAAGGAGGACCCCGGTCTGTGGAAGCAGGTCGTGCCGGTGGCCTTCCACGTGGACTACTGGGACCGCCTGGGCTGGCCGGACCGGTTCGCCTCGTCCGTGTTCACGCAACGCCAGTACGCCTATGCCGCCCGCTGGCAGAGCGGGTCGGTGTACACCCCGGCCTTCGTGCAAAACGGACACGAGGGCAGCGACCCGGCCCCCGCCGCCAAGCCGGGCCGGCTGCGGGTGGAGGTCAACGCCAAGGGCGAGGTCATCGTCACCTACCAACCCATTGCTCCGCCCCCCTCCGGGCTGCTGGTGGAAGCGGCTCCGCTGGCCAGCGGGGTGACCAGCGACGTGCGCCGCGGAGAGAACGCGGGCCGCAAGCTGGCGCATGAGTTCGTCGCCCTCGACCTGCTCCACGCCCCGCTGGAGCGGCGCGGCGAATCCTGGACGGCCACGCTGGCCCTGCCGGGCAAGACCGTCGCCCCGGTCGCTGCGCTGGCGGTGTGGGTCCATGCCGCGAACGATCCCGCAGCCCTGCAAGCAGCAGGCGGGTGGCTGCCAAAATGATGCTTTGCCGGTGCCGAGGTGATCACGTTCCGGCAATGCGGGGGCAACATCTTTGCACTTCAGTGGCCCGGGCTGCCTTGCTTCTTTACCCGGCCAAGGAACTCGCTGATGGCATCCATGCGAAACCGTTCAGCGAGGGAGTTTACCTCTGCGGTGAAATCGGCCAGACCGGGGTCCGCCGTGGCCAGTTCCTTCAAGCGCGCTCTTAACTGAACAACATCGCCTTGCAGCGAGAGCGTCAGCAGACCGTCGATGTCGCTTGCCGACGGCGCGCGGACCGAGGCCGGGGCGAACGGCATCAATGGGTGTTCTTCTGTCTCACGCATCCCCAAGGTCTTCCCGTGATCCGCGTCCGGCAGCGGCAAGGCAAAGGAAAAACGGCTGCCCCGGCCCGGCGTGCTTTCGACGGATAGTTCCCCGCCCATGAGTCTGCCGAGCCGTGCGCAGATGTGCAAACCCAGGCCGGTGCCCGCGCGCTCGGGACGGCCCGGCGTCGCCGCTTGCCGGAAGGGCTCGAAGATCAGGGAAAGCTGGTCGGGAGCGATGCCGACGCCGGTATCCGCCACCTCGAAGCGCACGCTCCCGGCGGGACCGGCGCGGCAGACGCTCAGCGTGATCTTGCCCTGCGGCGTGAACTCGAAGGCGTTGCCGAGCAGATTGTCGAGCACCTGTCGTAGCCGCAGGGCGTCTCCCCGCACGGTTTCGGGCAGGCCCTCGTCCACCTCGCAGGCAAACTCCAGGCGCTTCTCCGCGGCGCGCGCGCGGAAGGCATCGGTGATCGTGCGGAGCCACTCGCCCAACGGAAACGGGCCGAGGCGCAGGTCCATCCGCCCGGCTTCGATCCGGGAAAGGTCGAGCACCTCGTCGATGAGGGCGAGCAGGTGCTCGCCGCTGCTGACGATCAGGCCGTAGCGGGCGCGGTTCGCCGCGTCGAGCGCCCCGTCGCGCAACGCCACGCGCGCGTTGCTCAGGATGCCAGTCAGCGGCGTGCGCAGTTCGTGGGTGACGTGGGTGAAGAAGGCACTCTTGGCGGCGTTGGCGGCCTCGGCGGCCAAACGCGCACGCTCCTGCGCGGCCTGCATCTCGCGGCGCGCGGTGACATCCACGAGGCTGCCCTGGTAGATCGTCTCGCCGCTGGCCGGATCGACCACGGCGCGCACGCTCTCACTCACCCACACCGTGCTGCCGTCGCGGCGGCGGATCTCGGACTCCCAGCCCACCGCCGCCCCGTCAAGCGCCACGGCGGCGTTGATCTCCTCGCGGCGCCCGGGCTGCACGTAGAACTGGTGCGCCGCGTCGGTGAGTCCACTCTGCATCTGCGCGGGATCGTCGTAGCCGCAGAGCTGGGCCATCGCCGGGTTGGCGCGCAGGTTGCGGCCGTCGAGGGAAGATTGGAAAATGCCCTCCGTGGCGTGCTCGAAGATGGAGCGGAAGAGTTCCTCGCCTTGGCGCAACTGGCGCGTGCGCTCGGCCACCAGGGCCTCCAGCCGTTGGCGCTCGCGGCGCGCGGCGACGATCCGCCAGAGCACGAACGCCACGGCCGCGCAGACTCCCGCCGACAGGCCGCCCCGGTACATGAGCGTCCACATCTTCGCCTCGCGCCACCACGCTTGCACGGGCGCGAGCACGTCCGCCAGAGAGACGATCAGCGGCGTGGCGGGTTCCGGTGTCATCCCGGCAACGCCTCGGGAGCTTGCCTGGCCGGCTGGGACGCGCGCTTGCGCCGACCCGTTCGTTCAGCGTTCTTTTTGCACGGACGCATACTGGTAATGACCGTCTTCCCAACAAAGGATTTTCATCCACGGCTGCGAGGACACAAGGGATTTAAAGTGATCGGCGGTGAGCACCGTAGGTCGGTGCGGCTCGCGGCAAGCGCCGCTGCGCCCGGGCTCCTTCCGGGAGAGACGGGTCAGGAGCCACAGCATCTTGAGCGGAATCGCGGCGCGCCACCGCGAACGCGGTTCGGCGAGGAAGCATCGTCCGCCCGGCCGCAGCACGCGGTGCATCTCCGCGAGCACGGCCGGTATCCTGTCCGGTTCCAACACGGTGAAGAGCCGAGAGGCGAACACGCCGTCCACCGACGCATCGGCCCGCTCCAGCGCCGCCGCATCGCTCCAGACGAACGTGCAGTTGCCCAGACCGGACTGACGCGCCGTCTCGCGCGCCCGGCGGAGTTGCTCGTGGGAACGGTCCACCCCGAGCACCGTCCAATGAGGAAAATGACCCGCCAAGCGGCAAGCATAAAAGCCGGGACCACAGCCGATCTCCGCCAACACCTGCGCGCCCGATGCACCGGAGGGTTCGCGGGCGAGTTGCAAAGCCCGTGCGATGACTGCGGTGTCGTTGCGGAACACGCGCTCGCGCAGGAAAGCGTAGAACCAACCGACGCGCTCGAAAAGGCTGTCCGGCGGGACATCGTCCAGACGGGACGGACGATCCGCGGATGAAGCGCCCCTTGGGTTCATCTCAGCCAAGCAGGATCGGCAGGCTCACCCCCAGACCGACGGCGAAAAACCAGAGTGCGGGCGCGGGCGTGCCGACCGGCCGGCGCAGGCGTTGCTCTCGCCCAGCGAAACGTGGGTCGAGCCGCTCCCACCGTTCGCGCCGCCGCTCCAGCAGCAGAAACACGGTGGCCGTGCTGATCCCGTAAAGCAGGTGACCCAGGAGTGAGGGCAGCGAGTTTGCCACCGCCTCCGGGGACCAGGTGAAGGGCCGTCCCAGGATCGTCTGGAACAAGGTGAACGGCCCCAGGAACCACCAGATCAGTCCGTAGAGCAAACCCCAGCCCACGCCCGACAGGAAGTTGGGCGACTCCCGCTCGAAAAGCCAGCCGTAGCTCATCCCGACGATGACCGCGATGACCAGATGCAGCGCCATGCCCAGAGAGAACGACGTTCCGCCTGTCAGCGTGGCGATGCGCTGGAAGCCGTCGATGCCCGCGATCATCGGGATGAACACCACTCCGCCCACCAGCCCGGCGAATGCCCCGCGCCCCAGCGAGCGCAACGTGCGCGGGCCGGGCCCTTCCGGCTGGCGGCGGATCGGGTCACTCTCGATGAAGAGGGCGACCCACATCTTGTCCAAGGTCGCGTAGATCAACCCGAGCAGCAGTCCGTAGACGATGTGTGCGGGCAGGAGGTCGAAGAGTTCGCGCGCCCGCCCCACGCTCCAGTCCGGCAGGCTCTTCTGCGCGACGGCCAGCAGCGTCAGCGGACCCAGGAACCACCAGAACAACCCATAGGCGAGTCCCCAACCCATGCTGGAGCCATACCCGCGCAGGTCCGTCTGGAAGAGCAGTCCGAACGAGCTGCCGATGATCAAGGCCAGGATGAAGTGCACCAGCAGACCCACCGCTGGCGAACGCGAACCGACCAGACCCGCCACCGCCATCAACTGCCCCGAACGCACGATCCACCACGCGAACACGCTGCCTCCCAGCAACCCCGCCGCGCCGCCGCACACCAGCGCCCGCGCCAGGGAGAATGGCTCGGTGCCCTCTGCGTCCCGCACTTGGACACGGGCGCGGTACGCCCCGAGCGTCAAACCCAGCGGCGCACCCAGCAACAGCAGCGCGCCGACCAACGATGGAAAGTGCGCGCGCGCCGCGTCCATGCTCGGCATGGTGCCCGTGGTGAGCGGCAGGAGGCTGGCAAACCACAACAACAGGGCGAAAGCTAATCCCCAGAGCAGCCCGTCACCCGACGTGCGCGCCCGTTCGGCGGTGAGCGCCGCAAACCCCGCGCCCGCCAAAATCCCCAGCAGTGGCCCGGTCACCGGGCCAGCCAAACCCGCGACGTGGAAGGCCGACCCGCCGGCTGCCCCCAGCAAAGCGCCTATGATCAAAGGGAAAAAGCGGACGGTCGGACTCGCCGGCTCCTCGTGTTCAGAAACGGCCTCGGTGTTCATGCGGGATGCGAAAGCGGTTCGGTCCGTGGGGAACCAGTCGGTTGCGGTGCGGGCGTCTGGTCGGCAGGACCGCCGCGCTCGTCGTCGAAGTCGAAGGTCTGGACGATGTCGCGGGGGAAGAACAACTCGATCAACCAGTCGCCCAGCACGCGCACCTTGCGTTCCAACCCCGGCAGCTTCACCCAGTAGATGCCGCGCCAGAGCAGCCAGGCGAAGAGGCCGCTGAAGCGGTAGCCCTTGATCTCCGCGCAGGCGGTCTGATGCCCGACGACGCAGAGCGTGCCGAGCGCGTCGAAGTGAAACCCCTGCGGCTCGCGCCCGCGCAGGACGGCGTGGAGGTTGCGCGCGAGGTGAGGGGCCTGCCGCACGGCAAACTGCGCGGTACCCGGGCAGGGCTTCCCCGTTTTTGCATCAGGGGCGGAGGCGCAATCTCCCAGGGCCCACACGTCTGGGCGGCCCTTGACGGCCAGCGTCGGCTCGGTGACGACGGCTCCGCGCTTGTCGTGCTCGACCGGCAGGGCTTTCAACACCGGGCTGGGTGCCGAGCCCGCCGTCCAGACGAGGGTGTCAGCGGCGATCTCCTCGGGAAGGTCCCCCGCGTTTTCGTCGTCGTTTTTCGCCAGGATCGTCACCTGGCCGGGCCGGACATCCTTCACCTTGGCGTTGAGCCGGAAGGTGACACCCCGCGCCTGCATGCGTTCCAGGGCGTAGGCGGCCAGGGCCTCGCTCAGTTCGGGCAGGATGCGCTCCCGCGAGTGGACGACGATCACGCGCAGGTCGTCCGCCGACAGGTTCGGATAATCGGCGAGCATCCCGCGGGCGAAATCGTTGAGCGCGCCGGCCAGTTCCGCCCCCGAAAAACCGCCCCCGGCGATGACGAACGTCAGCCGCGCGCGGCGTCTGGCGGCGTCCGTTTCCGTGTCGGCGGCGTCGAAGGCGGCGATGACGGCGTTACGCACGCGGATGGCATCGCCCAGCGACTTGAAGTCCAGCGCATGCTCGCGGATCGACTCGTTGCCGAGGTAGTTGGAAACCGCGCCCAGGGCGAGGACGAGGTGGTCGTAGGATAGTTCGTCACGGTCGCCTTCCAGGCTCCGACCCGACGCGGGGTGCTGCACGCGGACGCACCGCCTATCTAGGTCACAATCCACGACGCTTCCCCGCACGATGCGGGTGCGCCGCAGACTGGTGCGCAGGGGGCTGGAGATGTGGGTGGGTTCCAGGCTGCCGCCGGCCACCTCCGTGAGCATGGGGGTGAAGAGCAGCGCGTTGGTCTCGCTGACGAGGGTAAGTTCCACCGATGGGTCGGCGCGGAAGAGCCGTTCCAACTCGCTCGCCGTGCCGACGCCCGCGAAGCCGCCGCCGAGGATGAGGATGCGCTTTTTCTCGGCCGGCGAGGCGGGGGACGCTTCGGTGGGTTCCGGGCCGAGCCAGCGTTCCGTCAGCCCGCGTGCGAGGGGAACGAGCACGCCGAGCAAAAAGCCCGTGAGCAGCCAGCCGAGCAGCGCCGGGAACAAGGCGCGCATTCCTCCGGCGGTCCATTGTAGACCATGACCGGCCAGGCCGGGCAGCGCGAAGACGCTCACCGCTCCCCAGAGTGGGACGCCCAGCGCCGCCGCCGTGAAGGCGCTGTCCAAGAGGTCGCCCGACCCGGACGCATGCGGACTCATGCCGGCAAAGATCACCCCACCGATCATGGCCAGGACAAAGGCCAGAGCGGGATTTCCCAGCGTCGCTCCCAAAGGGAAGCTGGCCAACGCGCCCGCCACCAACCCGATCGCTGCACGCCGCAGACGGCCGTGGAGGTTCATGCGTTCCAGATTCCGCGGTGGCACAACGCCGAACGTGGGTTGGTGGCGGCCGGCTCAGCTAAAGCCGTCTTCGGCGCGGTGGTGTCGACGGGCAGCACCTTGCCGCGCACCCAGTGCAAGCCGAGCGCGCCGTGGGGCACCTGGTCGCGGAACTCCTCGACCTGGCGCTCGCCCTGGCCGTTGACCGCGCGCACGTACACGCGCACCTCGTCGGCCGCTTCGGTGGGTGTCCACGCGAAGCGCCACAGGCTCCAGCTAATCAACGTGCCCGGTGCGTAGAGGTCGGCCGCCGCGTACGTCTGGCCGCCGTCGGTGCTCACCTCCACCTTCGAGATGCCCTTGTCGCCGCCGAAGGCCATGCCGCGGAACTCCACCGGCTGGCCGACGCGGAAAGGCTCGTTGAAGTCGCCGCCGCGCGCGGGCGCGGCGATGCGGCTGGTGGTGGGCCCGTACCCGGTGGGCCCCCCACCCGGCTCGGTGTAAAAGCCCACGCCCTCGATGCCGTGGCGGTTGATCTTGAGCCGCGGATCATCCTTCTGGAGGAACTCCAGACGCGTGACCCACTTAGGCATGCGCTCGCCGTAGATGCCGGGCACGATCATGCGCATGGGAAAACCGTGATGCGGCGGTAGGGGCTCGCCGTTCATCTCGTAGGCGACGAGGGTCGTCATCTCGTTGGCCTTGGCGAGCGGGAAGGTCTCGTAATAACCGTCGGCCGCGTGGAAGAGCACGGCGGCGCAGTCCTCTTTGGGCTTGACCATCGCCAGCAGCGTGGGCAGGGGCACGCCCTTCCACACGGCGTTGGAGATGAGCCCGCTGCCCACGCCGTAGGAGATGCACTGGAGCGTGGTCTCCTGCTCGACGGCGGGCAAGGCGGTCAGTTCGGCGAACGTCCAGACGCGCGGGGATTCGACGTTGCCGGTGATGCCGAAGCGCCAGATGTCACGTGCCACGTCGGGATCGACGAGGTTCTTGGTGACCTGATAGAACTTGTCGTTGGGCGTGATCTTCTGGACCTGCGGCCCGCCGTACTGCGTGCCATCGTAACCGAAGGTGCCCAGCTTGAAGAGCCGGTGTAGCAATCCGCCCAGCGTCACGGCCGCCAGCGCGCCCAGGCCGGCGGCCAGAAAACGCCGCCGGGTCAGGCCCGCCGTGGACGGCTCCCCGGAGGCGCTCGCGATGGAGGGCCGGACGGTCAGCAGCCCGTAGAAGAACATGATGGCCACCCCGCAGACGGCAAACGAGGCCAGCATGGCCAAGGCAGTGAGCATGCTCGCGGACGCCGGCGGATGGCCGCGGTAGTTGGTCAGCAACTGCGGCCAGAGCAAACCGACGAACAATCCCCACACGCCGAGCACCCCCGGCACGATGAGCCACCAGCCGCGCTGGGCGACCAGGGGGCGGCGTTCTCCCGGCAACTTCGGCTTCCCCAGCCAATCAACGAACCAGGCATAAACGACTCCACCCGCCGCCGCCGCCGCCAACTGTCCGGCCAACGCGCCGAAGACTCCCTGGAGTTTGAGCTGCGAGTAACCGCCCGCCCGCACCAGCGCGCCGATGAAAAACTTCACCGTAACGAGTGGGAAGGCCCGGTCGAAGATCATCTCCGTGGGTGTGGCGACGTGGAAAAACAGCCGCAGGCCTGCCATGAACGTCAGCATGACCACGCCCGCCAGCAGTCCGGCCAAAACTCCGCGGCCGAGCAATTTGAGAAACGGGGGGCGCGGCCGGGTGTCGGATGAGTCGTTCATGGATAGTGGTCGTGCCCGGCGGAGGTTAGGTGAAACGCGCTAAATGCCGGGGGAACACAGCAAATGCCGATTTCCTCTGATAACGCCTTCTCGCGGAAGCTGAAATACGCCTTTGGACGTACAAACCCGGGGGATCAACGTGCGGGGAAGCGTCAGGCCAGGTCGTGGCGGCTCAGCACTTCGCTGGCCTGCAAGGCAGCCGCCGTGCGGGTTTCCACGCCGAGCTTTTCGTACACGCGTTGGAGGTGTTTCTTCACCGTTTTGAGCGCCGAGCCCAGGATGATGGAGATTTCCGGCGAGGTTTTCCCCTGCGCCACCCAGTAGAGCACTTCCGCCTCGCGTTCGGTCAGGTCCAGCGCGCTCATGAGCAGCAGGCTCGGATCAGGGGCTTCTTCCCGCAGCAGCAGCACGGTCAATCCTTCCTCCTCCTTTTTCCCGTTGGCTTCGGCGGCAAAGCGCCGTGCGCGCAGCCGGACAGGGCCGGGTGACCGGGTGACAGACTGACCCGCAAGCAGGGGGGCAGGCAAGGGGGCTTCCGGATCGAAGCCGGCCACGTACCGGGTCAACAGCTCGCGGGCGCCGTGGGCGCAGAAGACCAGTTGCCCCTCGGCGTCGGCGATGAGCACGGCCTGGGAGAGCGAGCGTGCCAATTGCGCCTCGGCGTTCTGGCGCAGCCGCACCTCTGCTTCCAGGGCACGGCGCAGGCGCTGGATCTCCAGCTGGACGCGCAGTCGAGCGAGGACTTCCTCCGGCTCGAAAGGCTTGGAGATATAATCCACCGCCCCGGCGGCAAAGCCCGCCAGCCGTGCCGCCGTGTCGGTCAGCGCCGTCATGAACAGGACGGGCAGATGGCTGGTTGCTGAATCGGCCTTGAGGCGGCGGCACGTCTCGAACCCATCGATGCCCGGCATCATGGCGTCGAGCAGGATCAGGTCGGGCCGTCGGTGGGACACCTGCAACAGGGCGCGCTCGCCGCTGTCCGCCACCAGCACCGCAAAACCCGCGCCGGTCAGCAGATCGAGCAGCACCGAAAGGTTGGCAGGAATGTCGTCAACGACCAAGATGGTCGGCTGCGTGGGATTCATGTAGAAGGAAGGAGGTTAAACTCACGGGTGCTCTTACCCGTCGATAGACAAGTGGCGACCGACGTTTGCGCCACGGTTCTCCATCATAATGGCAGTTCCACCACATGAAATACGCTGAAGGGCGTATGGGACAGAAGCACGACCTTCCGCTCCGGAGCACAGTGGCCAGCTACTTCCGGCTTTGGCGCAGGCGCGGCGTCTGGCCGCAAGCGGTCGCCATGCTGGGCACGCGCTGGCGCGAAGTGACGCTCGGCCGCGCCCGGCACGCTCCGCGCCACGCCATCTTCGACAGCCAGAGCTGAAACGGCGGCAGAAGGCGAAGCGTGCGGCTTCCGTGGGGGCAGGGCAAACCCTTCCACCGTGCACCGCTCCGCAAATCCAGAGCGCCCCGTCAAGCACTTCGCGCTGGCTGCGCCAGGGCCGCCTGCGTCCGTCGCTACGCCGGGGCAGTTTGGGCAGTAGCGATTCCACGGTTAGCCACTGCTCGTCGGTGAGTTCTTCGCCACTGGCCATGCCGCCAGTTTACACCACTGGCCATTTATTGATGACAAGGGGGACGTCCACAAAGACCTCACAGCCTATGCCGAGCACGTAAGGCGTGCGCGAGACGTGGTGATCCAGTCGCGACCACCAGAAGCACCCCCGAGTTGGACGCCAGAATGGACCTAGAACCCGTCGCTCGACACCCGCTTTCCCGATTCGACCCATGCCGAAACCCTTGTGCGCACGGCCAACGAGGTACGCCGCACCCAATCCAGAGACGCTTTCTGGGAGCCGACTAACACCCGGGGCACCATTTCCGCCTACTTGGGCGCGTTCTGCGAACCGGCTTTGCGGGAAATTTCTGCGCACCTGTCAGCAGTTTCAACGTGGCGATGGTGGACGAGGGAAAAATTGTTTGTTGCTCGATTTCTCCAATTTACGTCATCGGATGGCGTCTCTGTTCGGCATTGCTTAAGAACATGATTTGCGAGTGATGGCGTTGATGATGCCGAGCGCGCTCGACATGGAGGAACTGAAGCCGGCAGCACCCGCTGCCAAGAGCAACGTGTACGCCATCTGGATGGTTGCCGCACCCGCTTTGCTCGACGCAAAGAGGAGCAGGGGCGGAATGTTCAAAGGAAAGAAACTTCCGCTGGACGCGCCTGTGACACCGGGTGGTGTTACAAGAAATCCAAGGGAAAGATGCCTTGCAAATGTTGCAAATACATCCACTTGCGAGTAGGCCGCTTATACCAGGCGGTCCGCCTGACAAAGTGCCACTAGGCTTCTTTACTCATCAGCAGGGCCATACGCGCCGAATGCTCGCGAGCAACGTGGCTGTATGTGCCCAAGATCAGCATCCCACCGTCCCTGTGCCCTTGCCATTCGGCAATAGTTTTCACATCCACGCCTTGCTCAATCGCTCTGGTAACGAACATGCGGCGGAAAGAGCGATGCGTATAAGCGGGAAGATCCCGCTTTTTAGTTTTGATGCCATCCACCGGCGAGTGAACCAACAACCGGTCAGCCACAGCCAAGGCAAACGCCACCCGGATAGATTCGAGGAAGAGGTTGTAGAAGGCGGACCCAAACCCGTAGCCGGCGAGCCATGTGGCCACTTGCGAGCGTTGTACCTTGTCAGCCTAATTCTCGGCCCCGCCGGGGAAGCCCGCCTTGAGTGGCGCGGCGATGTAGCGTTTACGCTTGAGCGTCTTGGCACTCTGGTTCTGGACCGTTGCCGTGTAGCGGTCACACAGGGCAGCGAGGGTGACCCGGCTTGCCTCGGGCAGACGTGCGGTCCACCTCCTTGTGCAAGTCCTCCAGCTTTCGTTTGGCCATAGCCCGGTCAATGGTGCCCAAACTGCGGCGCACTTCCTTGCCAGGACGCTTAATTCTGGCATAGTAAGTACCAGATGGGATGTATTGGTAGAGGCGCTCGCCCACTTCCTCAAACGTTACTGTTTTGGTTTCTGTGACGCTCATTTACAAATCGGAGCTACAGTGAATAAAAACGGCTGATAAGAGGGAAAATGGCAATGCCAAAATCAGTTACATACTTGTGTGCCTGAGTAATTTAGGGCGGTTAGCTCAGTGGTAGAGCGGCTCGTTTACACCGAGTTGGTCGGGGGTTCGAGTCCCTCACCGCCCAGGGACGCGCGAAACAGCCGCGTCGGCCGATATAGACAGGTTGAAAGTGACTACTATGATCAAAACTTTGCTCGCTACCACCGGAGCCGTGCTGATGACGGTCTCCGCTCTGCCGGCTGCGCCGGGTGGTCATTCGTTTGCGGCCGCCCGTGGGGCGTCGCCGTCTTTTAGCCGCCCGGCTGCCCGGGTGTCGCCGCAGTATTCGACCGCTGCCCGCGGTTATCGGAATGGCTACGGTTACCGTGGCTACCGTGGAGGTTACTACGGCTATGGGCACCGTTATTTCCTGTACGGGGTGCCCTACTTCTACGACCCGTTCTTCTTCGGGTTCGGGTACTATGGGGGATTTTACGGCGGCTCTCCGTACGGGTACGGCTACGATAATCCTTATGCTTCCGGTTATTACAACGGGCGGGTCGCGGACGATGGCTACGATAGCCACCGCGATGGCGACCGTGCCGAAGCCTCTGCCCTGCCCAAAGCGGTGCAGAAGCAACTCTCCCAGCGCGGCTATTACAAGGGGGAAGTTGACGGGGAGTTTGGAGCGGCCAGTCGCAGTGCGTTGAGCCGCTTCCAACATGACAATAACTTGCGCGCGACGGGCCGTATTGATCCGGAGACGATGAAGGCTCTTGGATTTGAGGATCGCGAGCGGTAGTACGCGCACGTTTCATGTCGCCGTGTGTCTGATGACGCGGCCTGCCTCTTACACAAAGGGCGGGCCGCGTTTATTTTTGCCCGTCACGGTCGGGCGAGACGGAGCAAGAGAACGGTTCCCGCCGCCAGTGCGATGAGCACCGTCACCAAGATAATGACCAGCCAGCCCACGTGACGGGGTGGGGGGCCGTTTGCCCGCACGGTGGTGGTTGGCGGGCGGAGAAGCGTCGTGCGGATCGTCGGGGCCATCGGCAGCGCGCCGGGCACTGGCACGGGGGGAGGTTCGGTCCCCGGGCGCAAGTCTCCGGGCGCGACGTGGCAGGCCGTGAGCAGCGCGTCGATGAACTCCCGCTCGCTGCGGAAGTCCGGCCGCGGGGCCAGGGCGCGTTGCAGCAGCGCGTTGGCTTCCTCTCCGAGCGTGGGTAGGGGAGGCGTCTCGCGCTTGCCGCCCGGTTCGCCGGACGGAGGGGTGCCGCTGAGAAGTTCGTACAGGAGCACGCCGAGCGCGTGGACGTACCCGTCCGTTGGTTCGGGGATGACGTTGGCGGCCGGCACGACCGTCAGCGAACCGGCGTCCACGGCCGCACCGCCGATCCTTCCATGCGGCAGCGCGAGGGCGTCAATCTTCAGGCCGAACCGGGGCCACCGCGCCAGCGGGCGGTCGAGGATCGCCCGCGCCTCGCGCGCCGGGTCGTCCTCGAACACTCTAGGGAAGCCGATCAGGACCTGGTGCGGGGTGAGTTCGAGGCGGCGCAGGCCGTTGGCGCGGGCGTGAACGGCCGCGTCGGCAGCCTGGACGAGCAGGCCGAGGGCTTCGGATGGTTCCAGTCGTCCACGGTGACGCAAGAGGTCCACCAGCGTGAATCCTTGAACCCACTCCGAGGCCGCGAACCAGTACCCCCGGGTCTCGTCGAACGCCACGGTCTCGACCAGCCGCGGGTGTGGCGCGGCCCGCAGTCTCCCGGTGCCTTCCCGCAAGGCCGCGATCTCCGTGCGGTCCAGTCCGGCGTCGGCGCGCAAAACCTTGACCGCCACCGCCCGTCCTCCGTGCCGGCCGTCCGCGGCGCGGAAGGTCTGCCCGGCGCGGCCCTCGCCGACGGTTCTCTCCAGGGTGAAACGCCCGGCCAACACGTCGCCCGCCGTCGGCGGAGCTCCCTCAGGAGCGGGCAGGGGGGCACCGGGCGCCACCGTCTCGGGCGCCGCCAGGTCTGCGGCGGGGAAGGTCGGCGGCGCGGATGGCGTGTCCGGCGCCGCCACGCCGTTGGCCAGGGCCTGCCGGCACGCCTCGATCTCGCGCCGGAATGCTCCCGGGTCCTGCGGCCGGTCAGCGGGGTTCTTTTGCAAGGCGCGGGCGAGCAGCGCACGCACGGGCGAGGGCAGGTGGGCGACCGTTCCCCAGGGCGGCTCGTCGTGGAGGTGCTGTGAACCGACTTGCGCCGCCGGCCCGCCGAACGTCGGCCGTCCCGCGAGCAGGAACCACAGCGTCACGCCCAGACTATAGATATCCGAGCGGCTGTCGAGGTCGCGCTCCTCGATCTGTTCGGGGCTGGCGTACTGCGGAGTGCCCACGAAGCCGCCCAGCGTGATCTGCGCCGCCTTGTCCGTCACGCCGCGCCGCGCCAGGCCGAAGTCGATCACCTTGACCAATAGGGCGTTGTCCTCGTCCTCCTCGCGTATGACCATCAGGTTGGTCGGCTTGATGTCCCGGTGAACGAGACCCTGCTTGGCGGCGGCCCCGAGCGCGCGGGTCACCTGCGCGGCGATGTCCAGCGCCTCGGCGGCCGGCAAGGGGCCGCGGCGCGCCACGAGGTCCTCGACGGTCTCGCCATCCACGAACTCCATGGCGTAGAAATAACTCTGCCCGTCCTGGCCCAGGTGGTAGACGGTGGCGATGTTGCGGTGGCGCAGGCCGGCCGCCGCGCGCGCCTCGCGCACGAAGCGCGCCCGCGTGTGTTCGTCCTCCAGGCGGCGGGCATCGACAACCTTCAGCGCCACGGGACAGTCCAGGTTCATGTCGAGCGCCTTGTACGTCACGGCCATCGCCCCGCGGCCCAGTTCCCAGAACGCGCCGTCCGCGCGCCGGAAGACCCGGTAGTGCCCGAAGGTTTCCGTCTCCATGGGTTTTCACCCCCCCGGGGGCGCGTCCGGGCGGATGCCGAACTCCGCGGCCAGGGTGGCGGCGAGACGCTCCATCGGCAACCCGAGCACGTTGCTCCACGAACCCTCGTGGCCCGCAATGATACGCTCGCCGTGTTCCTGGGCCGCGTAGCCGCCGGCTTTGTCGAGCGGGTCAATCAAACGCAGGTAAGCGTCAATCTCCGCCGGAGGGAGCGGGCGGAACTCCACGTGCGTTTCCTCGACGAAGCACACGACGCGTCCCTCCGCCGGCAGCGCCAGGCACACCCCGGAATACACCTCGTGCCGGCGACCCGCCAGCCGTCGGATCATGTCGGCAGCCTCGGCGAGGTCGGCCGGCTTGCCGAGCGCGCGGCCGTCCAGACAGACGAGGGTGTCGGTGCCGAGGACCACCGCGCGGGGGCGATGCGCCCAGAGGGCGGAGCTCTTGAGCAGGGCGTTGAGGCGGACCAGCGCGGGCACGCTCAGGTCGGGGTCGGTGGATTCCTCGACGTTGGCTGGCGTGACCTCCGCGCGGTAGCCGTGTTCGGCCAGCAGCAGTCGCCGTCGCGGCGAGGCGGAGGCGAGGACCAGAAGCGGGGCAGACAGGGACATGCGAGGTTCTTGTAGCACCTCCGGCGGACGTTTTCGCCCACCGATTTGTCGCACGAACCTCTCTGTGTGGGCCGAAAACTTGCTCTTTTCTCGAAAAAAGACTTGGCAAAGACCCTCACCCTCTGGCAAAGATGCCGCGAATCGCGGGCATAGCTTAGTGGTAAAGTTCCAGCCTTCCAAGCTGGCCAGGCGGGTTCGATTCCCGCTGCCCGCTGTCCCCGCTTGTAATCCCGCTAACCAGCTTCACCTTCAACGCCGAATCACCCGAAAGCGATGCGAAACATGATCTCTGCCCGCCGTGCTCTCCTGAGCGCCATCGCCGCCGTGTTGGCGGTCACCGCCACGAGCGCCCACGCTGCCAGCATCAGCATGGCGGCTGCCCGCAACAAGCTTTCCTCCGAACTGCCCGCGGGTGTTTCCCTCGCCAAAGCGAGCGTCGATCAGACCGCCGGTGCCGTTCGCTCGGCGGTTGCTAAGGACACGGAGAATGCCACCGACTTGCTCCGTGCGGCGATCCTGGCCAAGGAGCCCAAGCAAGGCCAGGGCAAGCTGAGCTGCCCGGACGTGGACAAGCTCACCCGGGCGGCCATCGCCTCCGACGTGGCGAAAGCCAGCCAGTTGGTGGACACCGCTTCCTCGCTGCATCCCGAGTGTGCCGACGACCTCGCCAGGCTCGTGAACGCCGGCCCTGGCGACAGCACGACCGGTGCGGGCCTCTTCGCTCCGGCCGATAACTACGGCTTCGGCGTGGGGTTCGGCCCCGGCTTCCCCGGCGCGCCCGGCTTCGTAGGCAGTGCCCCGAGCGGCGGGTTCGCCCTGCCGCCGGCCACCCCGACCCCGGCCACCCCGGTGTCGTAACGCGTTCATTCTTCCCCGAGCGAATTTTTACCGGCCCCTGCGATGTTGATTCCATCGCAGGGGCCGTTTCGTCTTCTGACCCTAGCTGAGCCCGGCTTTTGAACGTTGTCTACGCTCTGCTGATCTGCCTTGCGCTGACGGCGATTGAACTACTCATCGGCGGCACTCGGCTGCTGTTCGCCCTGCCGGCTTACGGGGTCTTGGCGTTCGCGGGCTTGCTGTCCCTCATCGACCTGCGGCGGCCGAAGCTGCCGGCCAACGGGTGGTGTCTGGCGTCGTCGGCGCTGTTTTTCGGCTACATTCTCGCGCGCACGCTTACTTCGCCGGTCGAATACATCGCCTGGGACGACCGCTTCATGGTGTTGGCGGCGCTGATCGTCTACCTCCTGACAGCCTGTCTGTTGACCGATCCGCGCCGCCGCCAGTGGGTCCTGGCTGCCCTGCTGGCGCTGGCGGTCGTCAACATCGTCGTCGGCGGCCGGCAGTTCGCCACGGGGCGTTCGGACATGCTCTTTGGCTTCATCCGCGCCGCGCAGTACGACGGCCGGGCGAGCGGGCTTTACATCTGTCCGGACCATCTGGCCGGGTTCTTGGAAGTCGTCGGCTGCCTGGCGCTGGCGACGGCGATCTGGAGCCGGAACCGTCCGACGCTCAAGCTGCTGACGGGCTACCTTGCGCTGTGCTGTTTCGCGGGCCTGCTCATCACCGGCAGCCGCGGCGGCTACCTGGCGGCGGCGGCCGGGTTGGGGACCATGACTCTTCTCGGGCTACTGCGCGTGCGCGCCGCCACGCCGAGCCTCCTGCCGCGGGTGCTGCTCGTACTGACGATCACGGGGGCGTTTGCCGGCGGCATCCTCTTCCTGACGTTCCGCGGCAGCGCGCTGCTCCAGAACCGCGCCAAGAAGATCGTGGACCGCCAGGAGATCCGCCTGCTGCTCTGGCCGGCGGCCGTGCAGCAGTGGGAGACGAGCCCGGCGTTCGGCACCGGCGCGGCCACGTACCTGTATTACGGCCGGCGCTTCCGCAATCCAGCCGTGCAGGTCGATCCCGTCCGGCCGCACAGCGACTACCTCGAACTCCTCGCCGAGTACGGCGCGGTCGGAGCGGCGGGGTTTCTCCTGTTCTTGTTCGTGCATTTAGGCAACGGCCTGCGCGCGTTCCGGCACCTGGCCTCGCGGCCGGGCGGCGACCCGCGCGGCAGCAACGCGGCGGCCTGGAACATCGGCTGCCTCTCCGCCGTCGCTTGCCTGGTGATCCACTCCGTCGTGGATTTCAACCTGCACATTCCCGCCAACACCCTCCTGCTGGCGTTCGTCTTCGGGCAATTGGCCAACCCGGGTCGCATGCCGCAGGGCGAGGACCAGATTGCGCGGCGGCGGCCGGTGGACTGGCTGGCGCGGCTGGCGCTGCCCGCGCTCTCGGTGTGGCTCCTGGCCGAAGGGATGCCCAAGCTGTCGGGCGCGTACTACGCCGAGAAGGCCCGCGTCGCCCTGCGCGATGGCCGCCTGGTGGCCGCCGTGGGCTTTGCCCGCCAGGGACTCGAACACCAGCAGCACGATCCGTTACTTTATTATTACATGGGTGAGGCACGCCAACTCATCGCGGAGAAGCGCGACCTCGGCGGACAGGCCGCCCTGGACGACGGCATCACGGCTTCCTTCCGCCGTGACGCCCTGGACGCCTACCAGCACGCGCTCGCCCTCGCTCCGAACGACAGCGTGCTGCTCATGCGCACCGGCGAGGACCTCGCGCGCTTCGGCCGCTTCGACGAGGCCGCCCCGCTCTTCGCGCGCCTGCTCACCTGGGACCCCCGGTCCGCCAACGTGCAGACCTACCTTGGCTTCTACCTGCAACGCGCCGGCCGGCTCGACGAGGCGGAGGCCGCCTACGAGCGTGCGGCCAGCCTCGTCGGGACCCCCGCTGTCGCTGCCGGCCTCGCCGAGAATACCCGGCATCCTGCCGCCCTCGCTACCCCCCGGTGACCTGGCATCGGGGGGGGGACGGCCGACGAGGAGAAGGCGGCGTCAGGTCAATTCCCCTGAAGATTTCTGTTGCCCGTACAGAGAAGTTTTCGATACTCTCCCGCCGTTGGCCGCCCGTGGCGTTTGCCGGAAATTCCGTGCTTTGGCATCATCGCTGCTTTATCGACTCCTGATTTTTGCCGTCCGTCTATCTATGAACAAAAAGCAATCTACCTGGCTGGCGTTGTCGCTGGTGCTCCTCGGTCAAGCCGTCTGGTCCCTCCCGTCGGCCCGCGCCGGCTTCGACCTCAAGGACACGGTGGACACCAAGGACACCGGGACGGCAGACGAGGGTAACTTCAGCCGCAAGAAGTTCACGATCACGGGCGACGTGCGCGTCGGCTACGACGATAACCCGCTCGGCCAGTCGGATCGGTTCACGTTCGTCAACGCGAACGGCCAGCGCCGGACGCGCGACTTCAGCACAGATGGCAGCGTCTTTTTCAACGCCGACGTGGGCGCGTCCTACGCGCTTGCCACCCGTCGCTTCACGCTGTCGATCACGGGCGACGTGGGCGCGTCCTACTACATCGACCGCCCGGGGCGTAACTACGATGTCAACGGTGCCCTCGAACTGCGCTCCACCTACAAGATCAGCCCGCGCGCCTTCCTGGAAGTCAGTTCGTACAACGCCTACGTCTCGCAGGGCGATTACGGCGCGACGAACCTGACCGGGTTCAACACGGTGCTCGGCGCGGCTGGGCGCACCTCGGGCGACCGCAATGGCGACTACTTCTACACGACCGACGGCATCGGCCTGACCTATCAGCTTACCCCGCGCGTCTCGCTGGTGACCGGCGGCCAGTTCGTGGCGTTTGCCTTCGAGGATGAGCCGTACAAGACCGACGAGGACCGCATCGAACTCTACTTCTCGGAAGAGATTCGTTATCAACTCACCCCGCAGTTAGTGCTGGCGGGTGACTACCGCTTCGGCTACGTGGACTACTTCAGCATCAACAGCGATTCGTACACGCATTTCGTGCTCGGCGGCTTCGACTACGTGTTCAGCCCGCGACTGCGCGGGACGATCCGTGCGGGCGCCGAGTTCCGCACGTACGTGGACACTTCCGGCGCGGACGAGAACTCGCCGTACGCCGAGGCGACGATCACCTACGCGGCCGGCAAGCGCACGAGCCTCAGCTTCGTGGCCCGCTACGGCATCGAGGAAGGCGACCTCTCGACCGACGTGACCCGGTCGGACACGGTCCGCTTGGGCATCAACGTCGATCACCAGATCACCCCGCGCATCAGCGTCTACGGTGGGTTCTACTTCACGCACAGCTACTACTCGACGCCTGATCGCACCGACCTCGCGCTGGCCCTCTTCGCGCCGAACAACTTCAACGAGGAAACCTACGATGTGTCCGTTGGCGCGCGCTACGCCATCAACCGCAACTTCGCGGTGGAAGTCGGCTACACCCACACCACCGTCAGTTCCGAGGTGGAGTCGCGCGAGTACGACCGCAACCGCTACTTCGGTGGTCTGCGCTTCCAGTTCTAGCTTCCTCTTCTCCTCTCCTGCGTCCGGTCCGGCGAAGCGAGCGCTTTCGCCGGGCCGCCGCGATTCCCGCGTTGCGCCTCCTACGACGCGCGGGTATGATCCACGAACATGCAAAAGCCTGACGCCCGTCCCTCCGCCGCCGCCGGCGACTCGAAGCTGCATTTCCTCGATTATTGGCGCGTGATCCGCGTGCGCTTCGGCATCGTGCTGTTGACCTTTTTGCTGGTGGTCATCACAACGGGGATCGTCACGTATGCCCTGCCCAAGAAGTACCGGGCGACGACCACGCTGGAGATTCGTAATCCCTCCCAGGATGTCACGGTGTTCGGCAACACCCACAGCAACACGAGCGGAGCCGCGCCGGACCCGATCTACATCCAGACGCAGTTCGAGTTGATCCAAAGCACGGACGTGCTCAACCCGGTTATCGAACAGAATGATCTGGAGCGCAAAGCAGGGTGGGCGGTAGAAGGCCAGCCGCTCTCCCGCGAACAGGCGTACTACAAGCTGCGCTCGATGCTCACCCTCAGGCCCGTGCGCGGCACGCTCTTGATGGAGGAATCCGTCACGAGCACCAACCCGGAAGAAACGGCGCTGCTGGCCAACGCTGTAGCGAGGTCCTACTGCGACGTGAAGCGGGAGACAGCGAAGGGTTTGGACGTGAACAGCATGTCCTCGCTCGACGATAACCTGCGCCAGAGCCAGCAGACGGTGACCGACCTGCGCGGGAAGGTTCACCAGATGCTCAAAGACCATCCGGAGATCCGTGACCCGGACCCAGAGAATAAACTGCGCACTTCGGACCCTTACCAGGAAGAAGTTGCAGCCAAGCAGAGCGAAGTGGACAAAGCGGCCAGCGGAGTCGTGGCGCTAGCCAACAAACTTGCGCAGGTCAGCCAGTTGAAGCCGGAGGAACTCCAGCGTGCTCTGCCTATTCTGGAGATTCGGGATTCGACGGTTGAGACCATCTTGCCCAAGTACCAGGAGGCCGACTCCAACCTACCCGCTTTGCGGAACTCCGGTCTTGGTCCCAACCATCCGAAGATCAAATCGCTCCTGGCGGCCAAGGACGTATACTACAAGCAACTTTCCGAGCAGATTGCTAGCATCAAGCACTCACTGGCCATCCAGTTAGATGTTGCCAAAAGCACGCAGGTCAGTCTCAAGCAGCAGTTGGATGGCTTGTTCACGAAGCAGCGGCAAGAACGCTCGAACAGTTCCGACTACGACACGCTCAAGGAGGACTACCTCAAGGCCAAGGACGTGCTGACAGCCATGGAAATGCAGAGGCAGAAAAACCGCGTGGACACCGGCATGGTCCGCGTACCGGCCCAGATTTGGAACGTGGCGCAGAAGCCCTCCGCGCCGTCCAGCCCGCGCGTGCCGCTGAACATGGCCATCGGCGTCCTGCTCGGCACGATTGCCGGAGTGGGTCTGGCGTTCTTCATCGAGTATCTCGACACGAGCGTCAAGACGATGGAAGACGTGGAAACGATGCTCGGCGTGCCCGTGCTCGCCATCGTGCCCAAGAACATTAAGCTTCTGCACAAGCAGCCTAACGACGTGCCGGACGCCGAGGCGTACCGCATCCTGCGCACGAACATCGAGTTCAACCGCAAGAGCGCCGATGCTAACACGATCTCCCTGGTCAGCGGCGGCCCCGGCGAGGGCAAGTCGACGACCTTGGCAAACCTGGCGTTTACCTGCGCGCAGGGCGGTTACTCGGTGCTAATCGTGGACGCCGACTTGCGCCGGCCGACGCAGCACAAAATCTTTGAAACTAACAACAGCGTCGGTCTGACGAACTATCTGACGACTAACATCGCGCTCGATGAGGTCGTGATGCCCACGGCGGTGGAGAACCTCTCGATCATGCCCTCGGGCATCCTGCCGGCCGACGCGGTGGGCATCCTCAACTCCCAGCGCATGAGCGACATGATCGCGGAGTTGAAGACGCGCTACGACATCATCTTCTTCGACTCGCCGCCGATTCTAGGTGTGAGCGACGGTGCGGTGCTCGCCAGCGAGGTGGACCAGTCCATCATCATCGTGCAGCACCGCCGTTTCCCTCGCGCGATGCTCCAGCGCGTCAAGCAGGCAATCAGCAACGTGGGCGGCACCGTGCTCGGCGTTGTGCTCAACAACGTCGATCTGCGCCACGATCCGAACTACGCCTACTACACGAGCTACTACGAGTACTATGCTGTGCGCAGCCCGAAGGACGCCGTGTCTACCACCACGATGAGTGCGGGCAAGCAGCGCAACGTCACCGCCAGCACCTCCGGCGGGCGCGGCGGCTCGAACAGCTCGGAGTATTGAGTTTTCTCAAACTTACCCACACGATCCACACACCAATGAAAAAGACCATGTTGGCCGCCGTGCTGGCGGTTGTTTGCGCCGCCTCTCCGGCTTGGGCGCAGGATGCGCTGATTCGTTCGGGTGACGCGTTCGATCTGCGGATCAGCGGGGTTCCCTCCGACGATCAATCCACCATCAGCGGCAGCTATACCGTGGATGGACAGGGGTACATCAACCTGTCGTACATCGGCAAAGTCAAAGCGGGCGGCCGTGTAGCCAGCGATATCCAGAGCGCGGTCGAGCGCGCATACATTGACCAGGGGATTTTCACCCATCCGACCATCGCCGTGAACATCGCGCAGACCGCGCGGTTCGTGAACGTGGGCGGTCCTGGCATCAACGGCGGCGGTAAGCGTTTGCCGTACACTTCTGACCTGACGGTTCTTTCCGCCATCACTGCCGCCGGGGACTTCAACGAGTTTGCTAAGCAGAGCCAGGTGAGTCTGATCCGTGCCGGCAAGCGCATCGTTCTTGACTGCAAGCAACTGCGTCGGGACCCGTCGAAAGATATGCCCGTGCTGCCGGGTGACAACATCCAGGTGCCGGAGTCGATGTTCTGAGCACGCCGGTAACCAGCCATGAAAAAGCCGGTCATTTTTGACCGGCTTTTTTTGTTTCCTCGAAATTTCGGAATGGCGGCGTGTGGACCGCCGGCCGCTCAGTTCGGCTGGTAGATCGACGTGGTGTTATTCGTGTCGTACGCGCCGCTGTTCGGCGGGAAGATCGACGCCGGGGTCTTGTCCACGATTTCCCAACTCTGCAACAGGAACTCCGGGTAGAACCGGTTGCTCGCCGGTTCATACACCGTCTCGCCGGTGAAGTACCCCTTCAGGTGGTACTCAAAGTTGTTATCGACCCCGAACTGGTTCTGCTCGCGGTCGGGGGCGAGCTTCTGCTTTTCGTTGAGCATGACCAGCTTGGCCTCGCGCCACGGCTGTCCAGGCTTGCGGACGTAGCCCCAGAACTTGTAGTTGGCGTTGTAGTACCGGCGACCGACGAAGTAGTCGCCGGCCGGCTCGCGCAGGATCGCCTGACTTTGCGCCAGTTGCGCCGCTTTGAGGCCGCTCTGTTCAGGACCGTTGCAACCAGCCAGGGCAATCAGCAGGGCCGCCGAACACAAGGAGGAAAAAAGGGAGCGCATGGAGGATCGTTACTTAAAGCACGGGCCGCACCGAAAACGAGCAAAATCACGGGTGCAGCTTCACCGGGGTCGCCGCCGTCGTCGTGTCGGGCGCGGTCACGGCGTACGGTCGGAAGCTCGCCTCCAACTGCGCGGGTGTCGGGTACAGCGTGCCGTAGGCCGAGTGGAGGGCGTTCTCGAAAAGACTGCCGCGAGCGAGCGCGTCCACCAGCGCTTGGAACTTCGCCTTGTCGGCGGTGTTGAGGAAGCGCACGAGCTTTTCTGATTCCGTGTAGAAGGCCACCACGTCATTGTACTGCGCCGGGTAGGTCATGGCGTGGACCAGCTGATCCACGGGTACGAACGACGCCGGCGTCAGGTTGTCCGTGCGCGCTTTCGCCTCGTAGCCGCGTGCGCGGTAGTAGCTCGCGTAGGCCAAGCGAGAGATGTATTCGGCGTAGCCCTCGTTGAGCCACAGGGGAACGTTGGAGCCGTAGAAGCGGTCCACGACGAGGTGCGTGACCTCGTGGCCGAGGGTGTTGCCCTTGAACTTCATGGACGGATCGCGCTGGATGAAGAGTTCGCCGCGCGAATGGATGCCGCCGGTCCACGGGTCGAGCGCGCCGCGAGTTTGGAACGCCTTCCAATCCTCGGGCGACTCAAAGATGAAGACCTGCGCCTTTCTTTCCCAGTGGGAAGTGTCCTTGCTGAGGTCCTTGGCGACGACGCGGTAGTAGAACTCCGCCTCCACCGACACCGGTGTGGCGATGAAGTCGTGGAAGTAGTGATAGATAAAGTTGTCCGTCTCGGCGTGCTTCCATTCGTCCGGCCGGATGGACAGGGCGGCGCTGCCCAGCGGGGTCACGTACGGGTTGGACAGGGAGCGGAAAGGAACTTCCTTGAGCGGGTTGAGGCCGTTCTGCGGTGCGAAGATCGCCGGGGTGGGGGAGGGAACCTGCGCGGAGGCCATGGACGCCGTGCCGGCAAGGACGGCGAGGAGGACAACGGCGGCGTGTGGCAAACGTCGGGGCACCCCACGTTCCAGAGCAGCTACGGGGCCAGGACATGGGCAAATTTCTGGTTGAGCCGCGGACGGCGACCATCATAAACTGCGCCCGGAACCCCCTTGCTATCCGCCACATGCCGCCGCCCTTGATCCTGCGATGAACTGGCCAGTCGCTGCGGGCGCGTTCCGGTCGCAACTCAACGACCGGGAGTGGGACAAGCTCATCAACCTCATCGCCGAGGGCAACGTCGTGCCGGTCATCGGACCGGAACTGCTGGTCGACGACGACCCGTCCGGCAACCCCGCGCGCCTCTACGACGTGTGGGACCAGGTGCTCGGCGAACAGGCGGACCTCGCCCCGCCGGCCCCCGGCATGCCCGCGCCGTTGCTCTTCGGCATCACCAACCAACTCAGCCAAGTCGCCGCGGGCCAGCCGGCCACCGGCTCGGACCAGACGCACCGCCGGACCAAGCGGTACGACGACCGCGACAACGTGGCGCGCCGGGATTTCTTCGACACGGCCGGTCGGTTGACGGTCGGGGCCGGCGAGTACGCCGCCGAGGAGTGGGACCACGATGCGCGCGGCAAAGAAACACGGGTGACGTACCTCGGCCCGGACGGCCAGCCCCTCATGCAGCCCGCGGGCTACGCCACGATCCGCCGCGCGTACACTCCCGCCGGCCTGGAAACACGCACGGACTACCTCGACGACCACGGCGGACCGGCGCTTTTCAAAGCCGGTTCGTGCTCGCTGGTCCGCGAGTACGACGAAGTAGGACGGCTGCGTACCCATACCTGGGTCGTTACCCCGGGGCAGACCGCTGAGGCGACGGCCCTGCGCACCTACCGCGATGGCCTAGCGGTTCTCATGTGCTACCGGACCGCCGGGGACCAACTGGTGAACTCCGCGTATGGCTACGCGCGGGAGGATAAGGATTACAACGAAGCGGGCTCGCTCCGGCGCGTCGCGTACCACGACGCCGCCGGCGCGCCGGTGTACGGTCCGTACGGGTACGCGTCGGCCGAGATTGCCTCCAAGGTCATCACGTACTACGACCCGGCCGGCCGCGCGTTGGACGACAACAGCCACCGTACGACGCGTCCGCTGGTGTACATCACGTTCCTGCGCCCGGCCGACTGCGCGGCGCTGCGGGCCGGGTTGCAGCCCGGCGACCTGCTCTGGCAAATCGGTACATTCTCCCTGCCGCAAGCTATCGCGGAGCGGTGGGACGAACCCCGTGCGGCCGAAGAAGCGCAGAACGCGATCCTCGAAGCCTGCCGGGCCGCGCTGGCTCCGACGAACGCCGGCCCCGTCCACACCGCCGTCCTGCGCGACGAGCATCTGATAGAGTTCAACCTCCCCAAAATCCTCGCCGCGGGTCTGGGCGTGCATGTCGACACCCGGCTGGTGCCAGCGTCCGAGTACGAAGTCATGGTCACCCGCTACCGGGTCAAGCCATGAACCCCGTTCCGTACGACGAAGACCGCCGGATCGCGCTGACGCTCGACGCCGGCGGCACGACGCTCAAATTCACCGCCGTACGCGGCAACCGGCTCCTGCTCGCACCCGTGGTGATCCCTTCGGAAGCACACGACCTGCGACGCTGCCTGGACAACATCATGGCCGGCTTCCGGCGCGTGGAAGAACAGCTCCCCGAGCGCGCGGTCGCTCTTTCCTTCGCGTTCCCCGGACCGGCGGACTACCCGGCAGGCATCATCGGCAACCTGCCCAACTTCCCGGCGTTCCGCGCGGCAGGCGGGGTGGCATTGGGGCCGATGCTGGCGGCGGAGTTCGGGCGGCCGGTGTTCATCAACAACGACGGCAACCTCTTCGCATACGGTGAGGCCATCGCGGGGTTCCTGCCGTACGTCAACGGCCTGCTCGCAGAGGCGGGCAACCCGAAGCGGTATCGCAACCTCTTCGGCCTCACGCTGGGCACGGGTCTCGGCGGCGGCGTGGTGGTCGGCGGACAACTCCTCGTCGGCGACAACTCTATCGGAGGCGAGGCGCACCTGTTGCGCAACGTGCGCGACCCTGGCCGCGGCGCGGAGGAAGGCGCGTGCATCCGGGCGGTGCGTCGCGTGTACGCCGAGCGCGCCGGCCTCCCCTTCGCCGAAGCCCCCGAGCCGAAAACCGTCGCCGACATCGCCCACGGCCGAGCACCAGGGAACCGGGAAGCGGCCATCACGGCGTTCCGCGAATTGGGCGAGGTGGCCGGCGACGCGCTGGCGCAAGGTCTGGCGTTGATCGACGGCCTCGCGGTGGTGGGAGGCGGCATCTCGCACGCGCACGGGTTGTTCATGCCCGGGTTGGTCTACGCGATTAACCGCCCGTACGCGCAAGGCGACGCGTCCATCCCGCGACGGCTCATCGCGCGGGCGTACAACGTCGAGGACGAGACGCAGCGCGCGGAGTTCGTGCGCAGGGACGTTCGCCAGGTGGATGTTCCCGGGATGGGTCGGTCCGTTCCCTACGATCCCATCCCGCGAACCGCCGTAGGGGTGTCGCGTCTCGGCACGAGCGAGGCGGTGGCGGTCGGCGCGTACGCGTTCGCGTTGCAGCAGATCGACTCCTGATTGGTCCAACTCCCGAGGTTGCGCCAACCTCCGGCCCCTCGGCGGACGATTTATTTAGGAACCACCTACCCGGAGGAACCGACATGCCGCGCGGAGACAAATCAGCCTACACCGACAAACAAAAGCGCCAGGCCGAGCACATCGAGGAAGGTTACGAGGCCCGCGGCATGCCCGAGGATGAGGCCGCGGGCCGCGCCTGGGCCACGGTCAACAAGATGACCGGCGGCGGCAAGAAGAGCGGTTCCGGCCGCGGCAAGCCGGTCAACAAAGCACCCGCCATCACCGGCGGCAAAAAGGGCGGTGCGGCTTCCGCCAAACGTCCGGCGGCGGCGCGCACCGCCTCCGCCAAGAAGGCTGCCGCCACGCGCCAGCGCAAGACGGCGAAGTCCTGACCCGCGCCTCCCATGAGCAACCCAACCGTTGGCGAACGCCGCATCGCCACCCTGTCGGAACTCGACCCGGCCCCGTCCATGCGGCCGTTCGAGGTTGGCGAGACCAAGGGTCTGCTCGTCCGTCTGGCTGGCGGCTTCCACGCCGTCAGCGGCCTGTGTCCGCACGCCAAAGCGCCCCTGCACGAGGGCGCGCTCTGCGGTGACCGGCTGGTCTGCCCGTGGCACCAGTCGGTCTTCGACGTACGGTCCGGCGCGCTCTTGGAACCGCCCTCGCTCGATGGCCTGGAACGCTGGCCGGTGAGCGTGCGTGGGGACGAGGTTTTCGTCACGCTG
>CAXUIU010000009.1:0-284 GCA_964250955.1 uncultured Chthoniobacterales bacterium
TTTGTAGGCAGTGTTGACGTTGATCTTCGCGTTCTCATCGTCGATCCAGAAGGCGTACCTGGACACGATTGGGTTGGTGGCGGAGGCTGCGGCAGCCGGGGCTTGCAGCAGCGGGACCCAAGCGACGTACATCGGCTCGCCCGTGCTGGCAATCGGGTACTGGTTGGTAGTCTGTAGTTGGTTCAGGTTTGCATCTGTGGAACTGGAAACATAGCTGGCGGTCGGGTTGCTGCTGAGCGGCACCTGCGTGACGCCCGCCGGCCCAGTAATGAGGCTAAGCAGAC
>CAXUIU010000009.1:294-7164 GCA_964250955.1 uncultured Chthoniobacterales bacterium
CAGACCTGGATTCACCACCCAGTTGACAGGCGTAGGCTGTGGATAGGCACCATTGAAGGGTAGGACCGACGGTGAGGGCTGCGCGGTGACGGGCTGCACCGGCGGTGCGGGTTGCGGGATATTGGCGTCGAGGATGCCGACTGCGTGAGCCAGCGCCGCGTTGGCCACCAGCTTGACGCGCTCGTTCTCGCTCATCGTGTGCGACACCTGGCGCTCCGTGCGCATGCTCAGCGTGAAACTCACGACCAGCGTCGTGATCAGCACGATCATGCTGAGCACGATCACCAGCGCGACACCCCGGCGCGAACGTTGGAATGGATGGTACATTAGAATCGACGGAGGGTCTTATTGGGCGGCGTTTTGCAACGGCACGATGGTGGAGAAACTGCGTGCATCCTTAAAACCAGCCTCCCGCGCTTTCTGGACAAACTGCGCGATGTTGCCGGGAATCGCCAGCGGTGCGGCCGGCAACACGTTCGGCGGGTAGCCGGATTGCTGGGTGTACGTCGCCGGGATCGCCGGCGTTGCCGGCACCGCGCTCGCGCCGAGCCGCCGGAGGGTTTTCAGATCGGCAGTGACGAGCGTGAGTTCGACCGCGTAAGGCAACACGTGGGCGGGAACCGTGTTCTGCGGGTCGTTCGGGTTCCCGGCGTTGAAGTAGGTATAGGTGAAGCTCGACGGATTGCTCAGGTTGTCCGTAGAGGTGTTGCGTGAACCCGGCGTGGCGGGATGCATAGGCTCGGCGGAGTTATATTTCAAGGTGGTGCTGAGCCATGGGATGGGATCGCCATTGATGTCCAGGCAGCGGATGAAGAAATTCAGCACGCCGCCCGCCACGGTGTTGCTGACCGGTCGGTTGTTGCTGTCGCTCACCGTGACGAAGTTCGTCGCCCAAAGCGCGGCGCTGGGATGGCCGTTCGTGCCGCTGCCACTACCGGTCGGGCGTGGGGTGTAGTCGATCGGGGTAGCTGTCAGGACCTTATAATTGTTCGCTTCCGAGGGTGGCACGAAGAACCGTTTCAACTCAAAGGTGTCTGTCAGGTAATAGCCGACCTCACACAGGTCGCCGCCGCTGGTCGAGGTCAGCGGTGCCACCCAGAAAATGGTGTCGGAGACAATGCCGTTGGACGTGCGCTGGTTCGCGCTGGCCGGCAGCGTGGGATTCTGCACGAAGGGCAGCCGCGACGACATGACCGCCTGCGAGAGTTCGCGCGCGATGATCTCCAGCACGGCGCGGCCGGTCTGGTTGTTTTCCACGGTGCGTTCCCCGCTGCTCCAAATCTGCGCGGTGCTGTTGGACAAACCCGCGATGGCCGCAATGATGATCGACAGCACGACCATCGACACCAGCAACTCGACGAGCGTGAAAGCCCGGCGAAAATTGTGCGCGAACCTCATGGCTTGGGCAGATAAAACGTGAACACCGATTTGGCGGTATTCGCCGCGCCGACCACGCTGCCGTTGACCGTGTGATCGGTCGGCCAGCCAACCTTGACGGTCACGGCCAAGTACGGGCGCGGATAGGACGCCGATGTGGGTGTCGGAGTCGGGAAAGGGTAGGAACTCAGCGACCGAATGTAGATCGCGGCTTGGTAGAAGTTCGCGGTCGGCGCGGTGGCAGTGGATTGCTTCACAAACTGGCCGTCGGCCGTGTAATAGGCCCAGGCCGAGGGGGCCGGCTGGCCCGAGCCGTCAGCGGCAGGGAAGACGTTGCCCAAGACTGTGTAGCTCAAGCTGTTGCCGTACACGCTGTCCCATGTCAGGTCGAGCGTGTGCGGGTCCGCCGCCAGCGTGAGGCCGGAAGCCTCCGTGCGCACCCGGGCGGCCACGTCCTGCATGATGAATGCGACCTTGGTGTCGTCGCTGCTGTCGCGCGAGGCGTTGATGCCGACGCCCAGCAGCCCGAGCACGGCGACGAGCGCGAACGAGAGGATGCCCACCGCCAGCGCCACCTCCACCAAGGAGAAGGCGCCGCGGCCCCGTGGGAGATGTCGCGCGGTCATGGCATGGGCAAGGGCGTCTCCGGCCGCCCGACCTCGATGCGGCCGACGAGGTTGTTGATCCGCACATCCAGCCAGTTCGAGGCAGGGTAGCCGCCAGCGTTGGCAGCGCGCCGCGTGTAGTTCACGGTGGTGGCGTTTCCCAGCGTGCCCTCGACCACCCGCGCCCGCAGCGACACCGGCAGGCCGGCTGGAGGCTGCTGCTCGACGAGCGCCCCGGTCGGTGAAAAGGCGACGTACACGGTGGGCACAGGCGTGGCGTTGTTCGCGTACTTCAAGGAGCCACTGTCTCCCAAGGGGGCGTTGGCACTGGCGGCGAAAAGGTAGACGCTGCCGTCGGTCACGCCGCCAGCAGCGAGCGGATCGTTGATCTCGAAAACCACCCCGTCATCCAATGTCTCCCATTTGCCGATCTGCTGGTAGGTGTAAGCGGTGCCGCCGGCGTTGAGCGTGGCGGCCGTCAGCGCGAGCTTGCGGTAGTTGTAGATTGGGTCGGGCCATGTGGTGGCGATCTCCAGCCGGACGACCGTGCGCCGGGTGATGGCCTCCGAGCGTGCGGTGGTCAAGAGGTTGGTGAACAGGCGGCCGGCATTATTCAGAGCGTTGGATTTGTTGAGCGACGTGACGGCCGGCAACGCCAAGCCGAGGAGAATGGCGATCACTCCCATCACGACCAACAACTCCGTCAGGGTAAAACCGCCCGATTGGCTTCGGCGCCCATGGCAGGTACGGCGTGGGGAAGGTTCGCTCAGGGAGATCGGGTGGCTGCGCATGGATGGCCGGGCTTTACTGGTTCCGATGATCCGACTTGGCAGGCACGGCAGTGTAGCCATCTCTTCACCGCGCGTCGGAAAATGAGATCGGAAGATGCAGCAACGGAAAATGCCCTTCTACCGTTTCGCTGCCCAGCGTACCCGAAGCGGCTCCCCTTGCAACCCGGAACCCCGGATGGAGGAACGGCCTCAAACTTTCTCTAGACATAAGTTCAACGTGCCGAGCAGGAAGTCGGCGTCTTCCAGGGGCAGGCACATCGGCGGCTTGATGCGCAGCACGTTGCCGAAGTATCCGCCTTTGCCGATGAGCAGGCCGGCGTCCTTCGTCGCTTCGAAGACCCGGAGCGTCTCCTCCTTGGCGGGGGTCTTGGCGGCGCGGTCCTTGACCAGTTCGACGCCGATCATGAGGCCCTTGCCGCGCACGTCGCCGATGAGGTCGTGCTTGGTGGCCAGCGTGCGGAAGCCGTCCAGCAGGTAGTTGCCGACCTTCAAGGAATTAGCCTGCAAACCCTCGCGGTCGATCACTTCCAAGACCGCCTTGCCCTGCGCGCAGACCACCGGGTTGCCGCCGAAGGTGTTGAAATGCACGCGCGACTTGATCGTCTCGGCGATCTTGTGCGTGGTCACCACCGCCGCGAGGGGCACGCCGTTGCCGATGCTCTTGGCCATCGTCACGATGTCAGGCACGACGCCCTGTGTCTCGAAGCCCCAATAATGCGTGCCCGTCCGTCCGAAGCCCGCCTGCACCTCGTCGGCGATGCACACCCCGCCGGCCGCGCGCGTGTGGGCGTAGGCTTTTTCCAGGTAGCCGTCGGGGAACACCACTGTGCCACCTACTCCTTGTATCGACTCCGCGATGAACGCCGCCACCTTGCCGGGTGTCGTGTAGTCAATCACGCTCTTCACGTCGTCGGCGTACTTGCGACCCGCTTCCGGGTCATCGTAGCCGAACGTCCCCCGATAGCGGTCCGGCGCGAGCGCGTGGTGGACGCCGAAGCTGTGCGGCACGTTGAACTTCCACGTCGAGTGCGCCGTCAGCCCCATGCCCGAGCTGTTGCCGCCGTGGTAGGCGTTGCGGAGGGCAATCATGTCGTAGTTGCCTGTGTAGGCGCGCGCCATCAGCAGCGCGAGATCGTTGGCTTCCGAGCCGCTGTTGACGAAATAGCACGCCTTCAGGTCGCCGGGCATCTTGGCGGCGAGGTCACGCGCGAACTCGACGATGTTCGGGTGCAGGTAGATCGTCGGGGCATGTTGGAGAAGGGTGTTCTGGCGGTTGGTGGCGGCGACGACGTGCGGGTGGCAATGCCCCACACCCACCGTGACGATGCCGCCGATGGCGTCGAGGTAGCGGCGGCCGGTTTCGTCGTAGAGGTATTGGGCGCGGCCTTCGACGAGCAGGAGCGGCTTCTGGTAGTAGTGGAACAGCCCAGGGTTAAGGAACTCCCGCCGCAGCCGGTACACCTCGTCCGCGGAAGGTCCGGTATAACGCGCGGGCTGATAGTCGAAGGGCGGGAGAGTAGGCACTTGCATGGTGGGCCAGAAGATAACTCGCGTTACAGCACAACGGCGAGCAAAACAAAAAAGCCGCCCCTTTCGGGAGCGGCTTTTGCAGCGTGGACCGAGAACTTTACGCGCGATGGCGACGGAAACGCAACATCGCCAGAGCACTGAGAATACCGAGAGTCATCGCAGCGTAGATAGAAGGCTCGGGAACCGGGGTCGGCACGGCTGCTGCGAACGCGGGAGCGGCGTTGTTCGTGTCGGCGGTCGTGACATCGACTTTGTTGACCGAGGTTGTGTTACTGCCCGCCGGTGCCGCGGCACTACCAGTGAATGTGGTGGCCGACCCATATCCAACGTAATCAAGGACGCCTGCCGCTCCGGGCGTAATGTTTGTAACGGTCGTCGTAGCGAGGGCGAGCGCCACCTTCCCGTTGGCGGCGGACAGATTGATGCCGCCTGAGACATTGGCGGCCGGCAACGCTATGCCATTCGCTCCACCATTTGCTTCCGCGATCAGGTAGTACTGACCAGGGGCGATGCTACCCATCAAAGCCGTGGAACTACCAGCGGTGAAAGCGCCTGTATTCGACGCATAGAAGACGGAATAGCCGCTCAAGCTGAAAGAAGTGGTCCCGTAGTTGTACAGTTCGATAAAATCGTTAGTGTACGGCGCGTTAGCATTTCCTCACCCGCCGTAGATTTCGCTGATGTTAAGCATCTGCGCCTGCGATTTGCCTTGGCAGAGGCAGAGCAGAGCCGCTGCGCCGAGTGTTGAAAGGATGGTTTTCTTCATGGGTTCCCTTGGGTTCCTTTTTGCTTAAAACTGATGATAAATGATGACCGGGGCTCTTCGAACGAGTCGGATAGTATTAAAAACGGGCTGCTCAGCAAGATTTTTCTGATGTGTGTCGAATTTGTTGCCAGTGGTTCGGTTTCGAACAAAGCGGCTGGTGTCGAATCTTCATTTTCGATGGCTCAACCGGTCGCCATACGCTTCGTCGTCCCTCTTAACAGCAGGTATGCGACGAACGCCACCGCAAACCCTAGGAACCACGCGTAGTCGTACGCCGTCACGAGGAACGCGGGCACGCTGCCGGCCGACAGCCATTTCACCGCGACGAGGAAGCCGGGCATGTTCGGCAGGATCGCTAGTCCCAGCGCACCGAGGCCGGCGAGTGACCAGCCGTTGCCGTAGGAGTATTCACCGGCGGGCGCGTAGAGCGCGGCGGGGTCCAGCCGGCAGCGACGCACGACGAAGTAGTCCGCGATCAGGATGCCCGCCACCGGGCCGAGGAGTGCGCTGTAACCCACCAGCCACGTGAAGATGTAGCCGCTCGGGTCGGCCACGAGCTTCCACGGCATGATGAGGATGCCGATGATTCCCGTGATCAGACCGCCCGTGCGGAAGCTGATGCGGCGCGGCGAGAGGGCCGCGAAGTCGTTGGCCGGGCCGACGACGTTGGCGGCGATGTTCGTCGCCAGGGTTGCTACGCACAACGCCAGAAGCGCCACGACGAGCACCACCGGGTTCTTGAAGCGCGTGAGCACGTCCACCGGGTCCCAGATCGTCTCGCCGTAGATGATCGTCGTCGCGCTCGTCACCGCCACGCCGATGAACGAGTAGAACGCCATCGTCGCCGGCAACCCGAGCGCCTGCCCAGCGACCTGATCGCGTTGCGTGCGGGCGTAGCGCGAGAAGTCGGGGATGTTCAGGGAGAGGGTCGCCCAGAAGGACACCATCCCCGTCAGCGCCGGCACAAAATACTTCCAGAACCCGCCCGCTTTCGGCTGCCCCGCGGCGAACGCCGATGGCTGCGAGAGGATCGGCCCGAACCCACCCGCCGCGCCGTACGCCCAGCCGAGCAACAGCAGCCCGAGCACGATCAACAGCGGGGCTTTGATGGAAAGCAGCAGCCGGATGGAATCAATCCCGCGGAAGATGACCCACACATTGATCCCCCAGAAGAACAGGAAGCACAGGAGTTGCCCCGCCGTGATCCCCAGTCCCGGCAGCGGCACGGCATGAGCGAGCGCGGGGAAGAACACGCCGCAAATCTTGTAGATCGCGTTGCCGCCGATCCACGTCTGGATGCCGAACCACCCGCACGCCACCAGCGCGCGCAGCACGGCCGGGACGTTCGCCCCGCGCGTGCCGAACGCCGCCCGGCAGAACACCGGGAACGGAATGCCGTAGGCCGTGCCCGCGTGGGCGTTGAGGATCATCGGCACGAGCACGATGAGGTTGCCCAGGAAGATCGTCCCGACGGCCTCCGTCCAGTTCATGCCGCCGCCGATGAGCGAGGAGGCGAGCATGTACGTCGGGATGCACGCCGACATGCTGATCCACAGCGCGGCGAAGTTCCACACGCTCCACGTCCGCCGCGCGGACGGCACGGGGGCGAGGTCGGCGTTGTAGAGATCGGAATCTTCCAGGCCGGAGCCGGGTTCTGCGGGGAGTGTCTCGGTCGTGTTCATGGTAAGTACCAGATGGGCCTCACGCAAAGTCCGCAAAGCCGCAAAGGAGGAGGGAAAGAGGGGAACCAGAAGGTTTTTTAATCCTCCTTCCTTTGCGGCTTTGCGGACTTTGCGTGAGG
>CAXUIU010000009.1:7174-27941 GCA_964250955.1 uncultured Chthoniobacterales bacterium
ACACAGAGGTCGCAGAGTTCACGGAGGCTAGAGAAGCAGGTTCAGAACACATCCTTCCCTCTTCTCCGTGGTCTCTGTGGCCTCTGTGTGAGGCTCTTGTTTGCTAGCGGTCTGCCCAGATGCTTCCCTCGCCGTAGCTGAACCACCGCGACGTGGTCACCTTCAACTGCGTGAAAAACTGCACCCCCTCGCGTCCCTGCATGTGCAGGTCGCCGAAGAAACTGTCGTCCCAACCGTTGAACGGGAACCACGCCATCGACGCGGGCACGCCGATGTTGATGCCCACCATGCCCGCCTTCACGCGCGTCTTGAACTCCCGCGCCGCCTTGCCCGAGCGCGTGAAGATCGACGCGCCGTTGCCGTAGGCGCTCTTGTTGGCTAACTCGATGGCGGCGTCGAGGTCGTCGAAGCGCATCACGTTGAGCACGGGGCCGAAGATTTCTTCGTGGTGGACCATCGTGCCCGGCTGGACGTGGTCCAGGATCGTCGCGCCGACGAAGAAGCCGTTCGGCGCGCCTTCGATCTTCACCCCGCGCCCGTCGGCGGCAATCGTCGCGCCCTCGCGCCGGCCGTGCTCGATCAACTCGCACACGCGGTCGGCGTGCGCGCGGGAGATGACCGGCCCCATGCCGGGCTGGTCGCCGGTGTCGGTTGGCCCGACGGTGATGGCGCGCGTCGCGTCGACCAGCGGCGGCAGGAACCGCTTGGCCGCGTCGCCGACGACCACGGCGGTCGAGCCGGCCATGCAGCGTTCGCCCGCACAGCCGAAGGCGGCTTCGGTCACGCCGCGCACGCTGTTTTCGATGTCGGCGTCGGGCATGATGACGACGTAGTTTTTCGCGCCGCCGTTGGACTGCACGCGCTTGCCGTGGCGCGTGGCCGTCTCGTAAATCTGGCGGGCCACCGGCGTCGAGCCGACGAAGGAAACGGCGCGCACCTTGGGGTGGGTGAGCAGCGTGTCCACCGCCTCGCGCCCGCCGTGGACGACGTTGAGCACACCAGGCGGCAGGCCGGCCTGGGCGAGGAGTTCGGCGATGCGCAGCGCGGTGAGCGGGACCTTCTCGCTCGGCTTGAGCACGAAGGTGTTGCCGCACACGAGGGCCACCGGGTACATCCACAGCGGCACCATCGCGGGGAAGTTGAACGGCGTGATGCCCGCGCACACCCCGAGCGGCTGGCGGATGGCGTCGCAGTCGATGCCGCGCGCGACGTTGGGCAGGATCTCGCCCATCAGCAGCGACGGGATCCCGCACGCGAACTCCACCATCTCGATCCCTCGCCGCACGTCGCCGCGTGCTTCGGCGGCCGTCTTGCCGTGCTCGCGCGTGACGGAGCGGGCCAACTCCTCGAAGTGGTCTTCGAGCAGAATCTTGAAGCGGAAAAAGACGCGGGCGCGTTCCGTCGGCGGCGTGTCGGCCCACGCCGGGAACGCGGCGGCGGCGGCCTCCACGGCGTCGTTGACCGTCGCGGCACCGCACAGCGGCGTCTGCGCGATGGTCTCGCCGCGCGAGGGGTTGAAGACGGGCAGGGTCTGCGTCGCGACCGGTGTCTGCCACTCGCCGCCGATGAAGTTGGGGACGGAGGCGGCGGGAGACAAGGTCATGCCCCGTTATGCCCTGTCGGCGTTACGCGAGGCAAGATTTCCTTCACGCCGCCTGCGCCACGGCGGGAACGCAGGTAGTCGCGGCGGTGTCGACAGATGATCTGCTGAAATTGGTTGTAGGGGTTGTGACTATCGTAAGGTGTCAGCAAGTCAGAACCCGGCCGGGAACCAGTCCCACGGCCGCCGGTCCTCGGCGACCTTCTGGAGGGCAACCATGCTCGCGTGCTCGTCGTTGAACACCCCTCTTGCAAACTCCGGGTGCAGGAGTCGTTCGCGCCGGCCGGGCGGGAGCAGGCCGAGCACCCCGCGGGCGAGACGGCGTTTCCACGAGACGCCGGCCGTCGTGCGGACCGCGTCGTGCCGGCGGTAGCACGGGTAGGCGGCGAGGTAATCGGCCGCGCGGCGCACGGGTGGGATCACGATGTCGTCGATCACCAGGTAGCCCCCGACGCGCAGGAGCCGCGTGGCGTAGAAACCATCGAGCAGCGTGTGGTCGAGCGTGTGCCAGCCGTCCACGAACACGAAGTCATACCGGCCTTCGCCATCCTCCGCCAGAACCTCGGGCAGCGCGAACTCGGAGCGTTTCTCGATGAGCCGGAAGAAGTCGAACCCCGCGCGCCGCAGGTTGCCGACGCCAGCGCCATCCCACTGGGTGTGCTGGAAGGGATCGACAATCGTGTGGCGCGCCCCGGGCCGGCCCTGGAGAGCATCGCAGATGTGCAGGGACGACAGCCCGTAGGCGCAGCCGACCTCCAGCGTGCGGACAACCGTGGGATCGGTGGCGACCACACGGTGCAGGAGTTCGCCCTCCTGCGGGTCCACCGACGCCTGGAGCGCGTGGGTTGCGCCGCTGGCGCCGGTCACCTGGCCCGAGCCGTAAATCTCTGCGATCAGCGGGTGCATGGGCACGCTCAGAGCAGGTCCAGGGCCGCGGCGGCCCTTTAGCCCCGGGCGAGCGCGTCGGACTGCTGCACGAAGCTGTCGCCGCTCCACTCACCGTCGGCGGCGATCATCGTGCGCTTTTGCTGCGCGGCAGCGGCGGTGGCCCTTTGCACGGCCTTCTTGTCGGCCTGCATGCGGACCAGTTCGGCGTGCGTGGTGAAGAAATCCAAGCTCTTGCCCTTGAAGTCCGCCAGCGTCTCGAACTTATGCTTCTCCATGAAGGCGAGCAGTTCCTCGCCTATGGGCTTGACGCACTCGTAGCCGAACTTCATCACGCCCGTGCACACCTGCACGGTGTCGCTGCCGAGCAGGATGAACTGCGCCGCGTCCCCGCCGCTCTCGATGCCGCCCAGGCCCGAGAGGGTCCGCCCCGGGAACTCGCGCCGGATCAAGGTGGCGATCTCCATGCACATGCGCAGGGCAATCGGCCGCACCGCCTTGCCGCTGTAGCCGCCGGGCGTGGTGTAGCCTTCCACGGTCGGCTCGGGGCGCAGGGTGTCGAGGTTGACGCTCGTGACGCTGCGGATCGTGTTGATGGCGCTGACCCCCTGGCAGCCCGCGCGCAACGCTGCCCGCGTGGGGTCCTCGATGCGTGTGACGTTGGGCGTCATCTTGGCCCAGACGGGCTTCTTCGCCGCGTCCATCACCCAGCCGCAGACCTGTTCCAAAATCTCCGGGTTCTGGCCCATCGCCGCGCCCATCTTGCGCTCGGGCAGGCCGTGGGGACAGGAGAAGTTCAACTCGAAGGCGTCCACGCCCGCGCGCTCGCAACGCTCGATCATCTCCGTCCAGCGGCCCGGGTCGAACTCCTCCATCACCGAGGCGATGAGCACGCCGTCGGGGTACTGGTCCTTGCACCGCTTGAACTCGTCGAGCCAGATGTCGAACTTCCGGTCGCTGATGAGTTCGATGTTCTCCCAGCCGACGACCTCCGAGCGGTCGGCGGAGTAGAGCTTCGCGTAGCGCGGGGTGACGTTGACGACCTTGCTAGCGTCCAGGCTGACGGTTTTGGCGATGACCGCGCCCCAGCCTTCCTTGAAGGCCTTGTTGATGACGTTGAGGTTGGTGCCGGGCGGGCCGGAGCCGATGATGAACGGATTGGGCAGCTTCAGCCCGTCAACGGTGGTGGCAAGTGTCGGCATGTTCTTCGTTGGATTCCCCAGGTTCCCTGACCGCAGCGTGCGAGCCTAGAAAACCGCTGCGTGCTTGGCGAGCGAAAAATGCCTCACGCAAAGTCCGCAAAGCCGCGAAGGAGGAAGGGATGGAAGAGCAGAGGGAGAACCTCTTTTCCTTGCTCCCTTCTTCCTCCTTTGCGGCTTTGCGGACTTTGCGTGAGGCATTTAGCCGTGAATCCACGCCAGCGCCTTGTCGGCGAGACAGTCGAACGCCGCGACGGCCAGCCGGATGTGCTCCTCGCGCGTGTCCTCGATCTTGTTGTGGCTGATGCCGTGCAGGCTTTGCACGAACATCATCGCCGTCGGCACACCCGCCGCAGCCATCTCGGCGGCGTCGTGCAGCGGCCCCGAGGGCAGGCGATGGACCGGCGCGCCGACCTCCGCCAGCGCCTCGTCGCAACGCGCCATGAGTTCCGGGTGGAAGGGGCGGGGGGCGATGTTCCAGATCCGCTCCCACGTGACGGTGACGCCGCCCTCGGCCGCGAACCGCTCGCTCGCCTCCCGCGCGTCGGCCAACATCGCCGCCAACGCCGGGGCGTCGAGGTGGCGCTGGTCGAGCGTGATCCGGCACTCCTCCACGACGCTCGTGACGATGCCCGGTTTGGTCGTGCACGAACCGATCGTGCAGACCCCGCCGTGGCGCTCGGCAAGGTGGTAAATCTTGGATGCCATCTTCCCGGCGGCCAGGAACGCGTCGCGGCGGCGGTTCATCGGCGTGCTGCCGCTGTGCGCCGCCTGACCGTGGAAGGTCATCGCGTGGCGCTCCACGCCGAACGTCCCGAGCACCGTGCCCAGCGGCAGGTCGAGGTCGAGCAGGACGGGGCCTTGTTCGATGTGGAGTTCCAAGTAGGCGGAGGCGCTCTCCAGTTCTTGGCCGCTGCTCTTGATGCGCTCGAAGTCGAGGCCGAGTTCGCGCAAGGCGCCCGGGAGGGAGACGCCGTCGCGGTCGCGCAGGGCGCGGGCCTCGTCCAGGTCGAGGTTGCCCGAGCACGCCGCCGAACCGAACAGGCTCTTGCCGAAGCGCGCGCCTTCCTCGTCGGCCCAGTCCACGAGCCGCACCGTCACCGGCGGGCGGCCGTCGTACTGCGCGTGGAGGCGGCGGAGGATCGCCAGGCCGGCGAGGACGTTCAGGCAGCCGTCGAGCCAGCCGCCGTTGGGCACGGAGTCGAGGTGCCCGCCGATCAGCAACGCGCGCGGGGAGTCGCCCGGCAGCGTGGACCACAGGTTGCCCGCGGCGTCGCGGTGCGTCTCGACGCCGGGCAGGGCCGCGAGCTTTTCCTGGAACCACCGCCGCGCGGCCACCCACGTCGGGGTAAAGGCCACGCGCTGCGCGCCGTTCGCATCACCGGTCAGCGCGCGGAGTTCCTTCAGTTCGGCGACGGTGCGCGCGGGGTCGAGCATCAGGGTTCGACCTTGATCTGCGCCGTGGACTCCACCTTGATCTGGAGGTCGCCCTTGTAGTCTTCGAGCTTGCCGGAGACGGTGATCTTCTTGCCGACGTACTGCTTGAGGTCCGCCTCGCCGGTGATCCCGCCGGTCTGGCCCACCTTGAGGAAGAACACGAGCGCCACGCCCTGGTGCGCGCCGGCGAAATTCATGTAGACGATGGTGCCGCTCTTGTTCACGCCGGTTTTGGTTGGCGTGCCCTGGACCTCGACCTGCTCATTGAGATGCCCTCGCAGGGTCGCCAAGTCAGTGGGATCGAGCGGCGCGGCGTGGACCGCACGCGGCAACAGCAGGACGAGAAGGGCGAGGAAGGTTCGGACGAGCCGGCGGCGGATAGGAAGCGTTGACATCGCGCGGCATGATGAGGGCAACCTCCAGGCAACGTCAAGCGGCGCGCGTCTTTGCCCCGCGTGACGAAACCGCCGCGAAATGTGGGGCTGACAACGTCCGGGCATCCGCTACACTCGCGCGCTGGATGAACTTTGCCCTTCGTTTCACCGTGTGCGCCTGGCTGCTGGCCGCCGCGACGCCGGCCCTCGCCTGGAACCAGCCCGGCCACATGATGACGGCTTCCATCGCCTACGACAGCCTCACCCCGGCGGAGCGGGCCTGGGCCGTCAAGGTCCTCGAAGCCAACCCGGACTTCGAGAAGTGGAAGACCATGGCGCCGACCGATTCGCCGGATTTCGACTTCGACCGCTACGTGCTGATGATGGCCGCCCGCTGGCCCGACGACATCCGCAAGCGCCGCGAAGACCCGCCCGGCACGCCCGGCAACCCCTACGACCACCCGATCTGGCACTACTCCGACTATCCGCTGCGCCCGCCGGACTTCCCGATGGAGCCGCCGCCCACCGGCACGGAGGACTTGTTCACGGCCTACGCGTTCTGCGAGAAGATGGTCACTGCGCCTGACACCTCGGCCGTCGACCGCGCGGCGTACCTGTGCTGGCTGCTGCACCTGACCGGCGACGTGATGCAGCCGCTGCACAACGCCACGCTCTTCAACGCGACCTACCCGAAGGGCGACAAGGGCGGCAACGACTTCTTCGTCAACCTCGCGGGCAATTCGATCAACCTGCACACGTACTGGGACGGCATGGGCGCGGTGATGATGGACTACCCCGAACTCGTCGCGCACGCCACCGACCTGGAGAAGCGTTATCCGCGCACGGTCCTGCCCGAACTCGACACCGACAAGGACCTGCAATCCTGGGCGCTGGAAGGCCGGCAACTGGCCATCGACGTGGTGTACCGCCACGGCACGCTGCCCGGCACCAGCAACCGCGACCAGACGGTGCTGCCCCCGCTGCCGGGTGACTATGCCACCAAGGCCCGCGCCCTCGCGGAACGCCGCATCGTCCTCGCGGGCGACCGGATGGCCCAGATGATCGCGCGGCTGAAATCCTGAGCCGGCGTTTGTCCGCAGATTACGCAGATGTGCGCAGATTTCAGAAGGAGGAAAGGAGCAGAAGCTTTTCTCTCCCTCTACTTCATCTGCTAAAATCTGCGGACAAATTCTGCGGTTTGCCGCTAGGATGCCGTCCGTGCCCCTTCCCGCCAAAGCCCTCCGTACCCGCGCCGCCCAGCCCAAAGACACGCACCCCGCCGCGCCGGCCCTCGTCTTCGGTGACCTCTGGCCGTACGACCCCGCGCCCGAGACCGCCGACCCCGGCATCAAAGGGCGCTACGACTTGTTCATCAACGGCAAGTTCGTCGCGCCGAAGCAGGCGTCCTATTTCTATTCGATCAACCCCGCCACCGAGGAAAAACTCTCCGAGGTCGCGCTCGCCGGCCCGGCCGACGTGGACGCGGCGTTCGCGGCGGCCAAGGCGGCGTTCGACGGCGTTTGGGGTGCCATGCCCGGCGCGGAACGCGGCAAGTATCTTTTTCGCATCGCGCGGCTCTTGCAGGACCGGGCGCGGGAGTTCGCGGTGGCGGAGACGCTCGACGGCGGCAAGCCGATCAAGGAGTCGCGCGACTTCGACGTGCCCGTGGCGGCGGCGCACTTTTTCTATCACGCGGGTTGGGCGGACAAATTGGACTACGCCTTCCCCGGGCCGCGCCGGCCGCAGCCGGTCGGCGTCGTGGGGCAGGTGATCCCCTGGAATTTCCCGCTGCTGATGCTCGCTTGGAAGCTCGCCCCCGCGCTCGCGTGCGGCAACTGCGCGGTGCTCAAGCCGGCGGAGACCACCAGCGTGACGGCGCTGAAGTTCGCGGAAATCTTGCGCGACGCCGAACTCCCGCCGGGCGTCGTGAACTTCGTGTGCGGCGCAGGCGAGGTCGGCGCAATGGTGGTGCGGCATCCGCTGGCGGCGAAGGTGGCGTTCACGGGTTCGACGGAGGTGGGCAAGGCGATCATGCGCGAGACGGCCGGCTCCGGCAAAAAACTCACGCTCGAACTCGGCGGCAAAGCGGCGAACATCGTGTTCGACGACGCGCCGCTGGAACAGGCGGTCGAGGGGGTGGTCAATGGTATCTATTTCAACCAGGGGCACGTTTGCTGCGCGGGCAGTCGCTTGTTGGTGCAGGAGAGCATCGCGGATGTTTTCGTCGATAAGCTCAAGACGCGGTTGGCGAGCCTGCGGGTGGGAAATCCGCTCGACAAGAACACCGACGTGGGCGCGATCAATTCGCGCGGGCAACTCGAACGCATCCGCGAGTTGGTGGCGGCGGGTGAGAAGGAGGGGGCGGAGCTTTACCAGCCGCCGGGTTGTCGGTTACCCTCGAAAGGGTATTGGTTCGCGCCGTCGATCTTTACCGGGGTGACGCCGAGCCACCGGGTCGCGCGGGAGGAGATTTTTGGGCCGGTGCTGAGCGTGTTGACGTTCCGGACGATTGAGGAGGCCGTCGAGAAGGCCAACAACACGGCGTATGGATTGTCGGCGGGCGTGTGGACGGACAAGGGAGCGCGGATTTTGCAGATGAGCGCCGCGTTGAAGGCCGGTGTCGTGTGGGCGAATACGTTTAACCAGTTTGATCCGTCGTCGCCCTTCGGCGGGTTTAAGGAAAGCGGCTTCGGGCGCGAGGGTGGGCGGCAGGGACTGGCGGCTTACGTGAAGTTGGGCTGAGGAAGCCTCGCACAGAGGTCACAGAGGCCACGGAGAAGAGGGGGATGAAAGAGGACGAAATCACCGGGAAGATTTTGGAGGCTGCCTTCAAAGTTCACACCGCACTCGGTCCCGGACTGCTAGAATCCGTTTATGAAATAACCCTCGCCCATGAACTGCGAAAAAGAGGAGTGGAAGTGGAAAGGCAGGTGGACATCCCAATTATCTATGATGGTCTCAAGTTCGAGGTCGGCTTCCGCGCGGACCTCATCGTCAATGGTTCGATCATCGTTGAATTGAAGTCGGTTGAAGCATTAACAAAGGTCCACTGCAAACAACTGCTCACTCAGCTGCGCCTGAGCAACAAGCGGTTGGGCTTGCTGCTCAACTTTTCGTCGCTACGACTCAGAGACGGAATCGTTCGGATGGTCAATGACCCGCGCCAGCCCTCCGCTGATACGCCCTCCTTTTAGCCCTTTCTCCCTCCGTGTACTCTGTGGCCTCTGTGCGAGGCTAATCTTCTCATCATGACCCGCCTGCCCATCACCAAAACTCCGAAGGTCTACGTCGGCGGAGCGTTCATTCGCTCCGAGAGCGGGCGCGTGCTGCCCGTCTACGATCCGGCCGACAAAGGAAAACTCCTCGGCAACGTGCCGCTCTGCACCCGCAAGGACCTGCGCAACGCCATCGAGGCCGCCACGGCCGCCGGGCCCGGCTGGGCAAAGCGCACCGCTTATAACCGCGGCCAAATTCTTTATCGCCTCGCCGAGATGCTCGAATCGCGCGCGGATGAGTTCGACGCCAAGGAAATCGCCGCCACCGTGGACCGACTGGTGTATTACGCCGGGTGGGCGGACAAGTTCGCGCAGGTGCTCGGCAACACCAACCCGGTGTCGGGTCCGTACTTCAACTTCACCCTGCCCGAGCCGGTCGGCGTCGTCGGAGTGCTCACGGAAAACGGCGCGCCGCCGTTGTTCGGTTTGGTCAGCCAGGTCGCGCCGATCATCGTCAGCGGCAACACGGTCGTGGCGTTCGCCTCGGAAGTGGCCCCGTTGGCGGCGGTCTTGCTGGGAGAAATGCTCGCGGTCAGCGACCTGCCCGGCGGCGTGGTCAACCTGCTCACGGGCAAGCGCGCGGACCTGCTGGGAACGTTCGCCACGCACCAGGCGTTGCGCGCGGTGGACGCGGCGGGCGTCACGGATGCGGAGCGCAAGACGCTCGCGCTCGGCGCGGCCGACTCGGTCAAACGGCTGAAGACGCGTGCAGCCGGGGCGGTGGACTGGTACGCCGCGACGGCGCAGGGCGTGGAGGAAATCGCCGACTTCATCGAGTACAAGACGATCTGGCACCCGGTGGGGGCGTAAGATGCGGCGCCTGGTTTTAGCCGTGTTGGTTGCGTTGATCCTTGCCGTGCTCTCTGGCGTGGCGATTCACGCCCTCTACACGTCCGGCGCTCTGGCGGTGGATGTCAGCGACGGAGATGGGCACGGCCCGGATGAGGGTAGTTCGGAGTGGCGCGCCGCGGTGGAGCGTGCCATCCCTTTTCGTTCTGTCCGCGCCGGGACGATCATCGGCATCGCCAGCTTTTTCGTGGCGTTCCACGTGCTCAGACCGCTGCGTCATCCACCCGCCTGACTTCCAAGAGCGCGTCGATCTCTGCGCGTCGCGGCATCGCCGGGGCGGTGCCGTGCCTGGTGACGGAGAGCGCCGCGCCCGCGTTGGCAAAGCGTGCCGCCCGTTCGATCTCACCCGGCCCGAGTTCGGCCAGCGCCGTGGCGAACGCTCCCACGAACGCGTCCCCCGCGCCCGTCGTGTCCACGACTTTCACCCCCTGGACGCCGGGAACCAGCGCGTGACCCTCCGCGCGCGACACCAGACAGCCGCGCGCGCCGAGCGTCACGATGACCGTCGCCACCCCGAACCGCCGGCAGAGGCCGTGCAGGTCGTTGTCCGGGAGCGCGGCGAGCGTCCGCTCGTCCAGTTCCGCGACCCCGAGCAAACCGGACAGCGTGCAGAACTCCGTCTCGTTGGGGATGAGGATGTCCACGTCGGCCAAGGTCGCCGGGTCGAAGTCCGGCCGCATCGGCGCGGGGTTTAGGATCGTCGTGGCGCCCGACGCGCGGGCGGTCTGCAACGCGTGGGCCTGCGTGGCGAGATTGGCTTCGAGCTGCGTGACGATCACGCGGCAATCACGCAGGACCTCGGCACAGGCGTCCACGTCGGCGAGGGAGAGCCGGTCGTTGGCGGCGGGGTCGATGATGATCTCGTTCTGGCCGTGGCCGTCCACGAGGATGCCCGCCGAACCGGTGGGCACGCCGGGCTTTGCCACCATCCGGCAGTCGATGCCCTCCGCTTGGTGGAATTCCCGCGCCGCGGCGCCGAACGCGTCGTCTCCCACCGCACCGACGAACGCCACCCGTCCGCCCGCGCGCGCGGCGGCGACGGCCTGGTTGGAACCCTTGCCGCCCGGGCCGGTGACGAACCGGCCGACAATCGTCTCGCCCGGCCGCGGGAACTCCCCGCACCGGAAAACCAGGTCCTGCATGAACGAGCCGACAACGGTGACGCGGGGGGAAGCCATGCCGGATAATAAGAGCCTCGCGCAAAGTCCGCAAAGCCGCTAAGGAGAGAACATGCCTTCCCTTTCCGTGCGCCGCCTGATCGATGACGTGGGACCCGTGGACAAGGTCGGCGTCGAGGCACGCGTGGCCGCGTTCACGACGCGCTCCATTAAGAAAAATACCAAGCTCTGGGGCCTGAACACCGCGGTCTCCATGGTGGACCTGACCACGCTCGAAGGCCAGGACACCCCCGGTAAGATCGCGCAACTCTGCGCCAAAGCGCTTCATCCGCATCCGCCCGACCCCGCCGTGCCGCCGGCCGCGGCGGTGTGCGTGTACCCGGCACTGGTGGCCGACGCCAAGCGCCACGTTGCGGGCAGTTCCGTGAAGGTCGCCAGCGTCGCCACGGCGTTCCCGAGCGGGCAGGCCCCGTTGCGCACGCGGCTCGCCGAAGTGCGCGCGGCCGTGGAAGCCGGGACGGACGAGATCGACATGGTCATCAACCGCAATGCCTTCCTCGCCGGGCACCTGGGAACGGTGCGCGACGAGATCGCCGCCGTGCTCGAAGCCTGCGGCGACGCCTCGCGGCTGAAGGTCATCCTCGAAACGGGTGAACTGGACGGCTACGACCAGATCCGGGCAGCGAGTTTCCTGGCGATGCGCGCGGGCTTGCGGCCGGGCGACTTCATCAAGACGAGCACCGGCAAGACCAACAACAACGCCAACCTCGCCAACACCCAGGTGATGCTCGAAGCCATCCGCGACTTCTACCTGGAGACAGGCGTACCCATCGGCATGAAGCCGGCCGGCGGCATCCGCACGGCCAAGCTGGCGCTGCATTTCCTGGTAGCGGTCAAGGAGACGCTCGGCGACGCGTGGCTCAACAACACGCGCTACCGCTTCGGCGCGAGCGCGCTGCTCAACGACCTGCTGCGCCAGATCGAGGCCCAACGTTCGGGCGCGTACCAGGCGGCGTACACGTTCTCCGAAGCGACGGGTGGGTACTGACCGCGCGGCTACCCCCGCCGCTGGCGCGTGGGCTTAACCTCTTTCTTCTGCGGCGTGATGGCCTCGCGGATGTCACGCAGCATCGCGGTGTTCACGTTGAACTTCCCATCTTTGAGATCGTCCACGCTGCGCAGGCGCTCTAGGTCGCACTGCACGTAGTCGAGTGTCATCAACGTGTCGAGGGTGTCGAGGATTTCGGCTGCCTCCATGTGTCCTAAACGCTCCATGAGCGTTTTGCCCGACACCTGCCCCCCGCTGATGCCGAGCGCCTTGACCACGCTGATATCTCCGCCGCTGAGACTGATTTCACGACTCATGGCACCGGAAAAAGCAGCTTCCGGGCCGGGCCGGGTGCGCGGCTTATTGAACGGTAAACTTGGCTGACTTGAACTTCTCGCCACCGACAGAAACGTCCACGTGGTACTTCCCAGCAGGGAATGCCTTGTCGCCAGGGCCAGTCACATGGAAATTCGGATTGTGGGCCATCGTGTCCGGCAACACAACGTCACTGCTGTAGAACCGCTTGCCCTTGGCCATGGATTTGCCCGCGTCGTCGGCGAACCACTCCACACGTACCTTGTCACCGTTTGCCCCGGAGACGTTCTTGGTCATCATATAAATTGCCGACGTGCCAGCGGGGAAGCTCGTGGTGGTATTCTTCCCCTTCTCGTCGGCGGCGAGCATGACTTCGCCCACCATCTTTTTGCCGCCATTGTCCGCGGGGGCGGCGCTGTTCTTGGGCGTCGGACGTGTGGCGGCTAACGGACCCCCCGGGAAGGCCGCTTCGCCTTGCGAGCTGCCATTTCCTTTGATGCCACTTGCGCCACCCCCTGTCCCTTGTGCCAGGGACATCTCGGCAAAGGCAAAGGTGGCTAGGAAAAGGAGGGAGACGATTTTTTTCATGGACAGAAAGACGTGCGCAGCCAAACCGGCTGCAAAAGTGACATCGCGGAGCGCGCCGCCCCCGGTCGTGCGAAGAAGCGCTTCTAGGTCCGGGTGCCTGCGTCGGTTTGCAGCCACGCCCAGGTGGCGTCGAGGTCCTTGGCCACCTCGGGCTTGATGCCGGCGAGTTCGTTGGAAGTAAAAGGCTTCCCACCCTCCGGCTGGCGGTTGGCGAACAGGTAATATTTGATCTTCGGCTCGGTGCCCGAGCCGCGCACGGCGATCCGGCCGCCGCCTTCCAGGTCGAACATCAGCATCTTCTCCTTGGGGATCTCCTGTCCCTCCACGTCGCGGATGGTTTCCTTGGCGAAGTTTTTCGTGCCCATCACCTTGCGTCCGTTGATCTCCGCGGGCGGGTTGGCGTCGTAGGAGGCGAGGAGCTTCTGGATTTTCGCCGCGCCATCGGCTCCTTCGAGGGTCAGGGTGCCGAGCTTCTCCAGGTAGAAGCCAAACTTCGCGTACACCTCGTCGAGGAGTTCGGGCAGGGTGATCCCGCGCGACTTCGCATAAGCGGCGACCTCCGCGAACATCACGCACGCGCCGTTGGCGTCCTTGTCGCGCACGAAGTCCGCGCCGCTGTAGCCGTAGCTCTCCTCGCCGCCGAACACGTAGAAGCTCGACTCCGCCAGCCGCAGCCGGCGCGTCTCGCTCTCGGGGGTCTGGCGGTAGTGTGCGCGTGCCTCGGCGGGCAGCGCCGCCTCGTACTGGCCGAGCTTCTGGCCGATGTACTTGAAGCCCGTGAGCGTCTCGATGCAGCGCACGCCGTAGTGCTCGGCGACGGAGCGTTGCAGGTCGGTGGTGACGAACGTCTTGATGATGACGGCGTGCCCCTTGTTGCCGTCGTTGAGCACACCCTGGTCGAAGAGCGTCTTCAGCCGGTAGTACGCCATCAGCGAGCCGATCTGGTTGCCGGTGAGGAGTTGGAGTTTGCCGTCGGGGCCGCGCACGGCGACGCCCATGCGGTCGGCGTCGGGGTCGGTGGCCATGACGAGGTCGGCGTTCTCCTGGTCGGCGAGCTTCATGCCCAGCGTGAGCGCCTCGGCGTTCTCGGGGTTGGGGGATTGGACGGTGGGGAAGCGCCCATCCATCTCCATTTGCTGGGAGACGGTGACGTAGTTGAGTCCGAGGGCTTCCAACGCCGGGCAGGTCAACACCGCGCCCGTGCCGTGGATGGGCGTGAAGACGATCTTCAGCGCGCCGCCCTCGCCTGCGAGCAGGTCGGGGTCGAGTACGAGGGTCTTGAGGCGTTCGAGGTAGGCGCTGTCCATCTCCTCGCCCAGCGACAGGATCTCGCCGCGGTCCGCGCCGTGGAGCCCCTCGTAGTTCTCGCCCTGGACGGCGCTGACGGCGGCGATGATCCCGCTGGCCTGCGGCTCGACGACCTGCGCGCCCTGGTCGAAGTAGACTTTATACCCGCAGTCGTGCGGCGGGTTGTGGCTGGCGGTGATGACGATGCCGGCCTGGGCATTGGTCGCGCGCACGGCGAAGGAGAGTTCCGGCGTGGAGCGCGGGCTGGCAAATAACCCCACGTCGCAGCCGTTCTCGGTGGCGACCTTGGCCGTCAGGTCCGCGAAGTCACGCGAGAAATGCCGGGTATCGTAGGCGATGATGAGCTTGGGCCGGACTCCCGCCGGGCCGTGTTCGGCAACCCATTTTTTGAGGTACGCCACGAGGCCCTGCGTGGCCCGGTTGACGTTGAAGTCGTTCATCGCGTTCGTGCCGACGCACGGGTACTGCGGACGGCCGAGCGGCTGGGGCTCGCCCGCTTCCGCCTGGGTGACGACCTTGCCGATGGTGCGCCCGCGCAGGCCGCCGGTGCCGAAGGCCAGCGTGCGGAAGAAGCGGTCGTTGAGTTCGGGCCACTGCCCGGCGGCGACGAGTTCGGCGACACTCGCGCGGTAGAGCGCGGCCGAGGGACCCCCCGCGCCGAGCATGGCGGCGATGTTCTTGGCGGCGTCGGGCAGGAGCTTGCCGTCGCGTGCGGCGGCTTCGACTTGGGAGAGGGGGTCGGACATAGACGTTGACGGGGAGTGCGTTGTGTATCGCACGCCACGCCCCGACGCGGACGGCTCCAATGTCGCTGCCTTTTGCGGAAATCCGCGTAAACTGGAGCCAGCCGTGATGCCCGCCGTACCGCCCGACGAGTTCCTCCGCGCCTTGCGCCGGCGCGAACCCCTCCGTGCGGACGGCGCGACCGACGCGCTCCGGCTGATCGACGGCGCGGGCGACGGCCGGGAGTTCGACGGGTTGTTCGTGGACGACTTCGCCGGCCGCTGGCTCGTGAGCACCTCCCGTCCCGGACAGACCCCGCCGGAGTGGCTGCGCGGCGTGGGGGCGCGTTCGATCTATTGGAAGCGCCTCGACGCCCGCGGCGAACACCAGCAGCCGCCCGCGTGGTGGGCAGGGGAGGAGGTCGGCGGGCCGTTCCCCGCCCGCGAGAACGGCCTCGCGTACCGCATCGACTTCCAAAACGGATATTCGCAGGGCTTGTTTCTCGATCAGCGTGACAACCGGGCGGCGTTGCGCGCGCGGCTGCGGCCGGGAGCGGCGGTGCTCAACTGCTTTGCGTACACCTGCGCATTTTCGGTGGCTGCGGCTGCGGTGGGCGCATGGACCGTCAGCGTGGACCTGTCGCGGGCCTCGCTGGACTGGGGCAAGGAAAACTTCCGCCTCAACGGCCTCGACCCCGAGAGTGGCGAACACGAGTTCCGCGCGGGCGACGTGTTCGAGGCGTTGGACCACCGGGCCAAGCGCGGGGTGTTCTTCGATGCCGTGGTGCTCGATCCGCCGACGTTCTCACGCGACCGCAAGGGGCGGGTGTTCCGTGCGGAGGATGATTTCGGCCGGCTCGCGGCGTCGGCCGCGCGCGTGCTTGCACCGGGCGGGGCGATGTTGTGTTCGTCCAACGCGCGGCGGCTGACGGCGGAGGGCTTCCGGCGGCAGGTGCTGGCAGGATTGGAGGGCGGTTGGCGCACGGCTCCGGCCCCGATGCCAGCGGATTTCACCGGCGCGCCGTACCTGCGGGCGTTGTGGGCTTGGCGCGAGGGGTGACGTTCTGGAGCGCCTGCGGCGCGGCGCTTACTTGTTGGCCTTGCCCGCGATGGCGTCGAGTTCGGCCAACGCTTGCGGAGGCAACTCCAGCGAGGCAGCGGCGAGGTTTTCCTTCAGATGCCCGACCGACGACGTGCCCGGGATGAGCAGGATGTTCGGCGAGCGGTGCAAGAGCCACGCCTGCGCCACCTGCATCGGAGTCGCTCCGAGCGAGGCCGCGACACCGTCCAACGCCGAGGATTGCAGCGGCGAGAATCCGCCCAACGGGAAAAACGGCACGAACGCCACGCCCTGTTTCGCCAGGTCGTCGAGGAACGCGTCGTCCTCGCGGTGCGCGACGTTGTACATGTTCTGAACGCACACGACCGGGGCGACCTTTTGCGCCTCGGCGAACTGCGCCGCGTTGACGTTGCTGATCCCGATGTGACGGACCAGCCCCTGCTGCTGAAGCTCGGCCATGACGGTCATCGGCTCGGTCATCGCCATGCCCGAGGGACCGTGCATCCCGTTGGCGCGCAGGTTGACCACGTCGAGCGCCTCCAGGCCGAGGTTGCGCAGGTTATCGTGCACGGACTGGATCAGGAAGTCGCGGCCGTACTCTTGGATCCACGACTTGTCCGCACCGCGGCGCGCGCCGACCTTGGTGACCAGGACAAGGTCTTCCGGGTACGGGTGGAGAGCTTCCTTGATGAGCTGGTTGGTGACGTGCGGCCCGTAGAAGTCGCTCGTGTCGATGTGGTTCACGCCCGCTTCGACGGCCGCGCGCAACACGGCGAGCGCCCCGGCGTGGTCTTTGGGCGGACCGTACACGCCCGGGCCGGCGAGTTGCATGGCCCCGTAGCCCATGCGTCGGACGGTCAGCGGCGTGCCGGGAAAGGTGAAGGAACCAGCGAGGAAATTCTGAGGTTGGTTGGTCGTGCTCATGGGATAACCCCTCACGCTAGAACCTACCGAGGCTGCTTCAAGTGACATTTTTCGTTTTTTGTCATCAGCCGCGCTTCGGCCGTGCAACAGGAGGGCTTCCGAGGTAAGTTAGTGCTGGTCTGCCATGCCCGGAGTTGTCTCTTTATCCCACCGCATCCTCGATGCCGCCGAGGTCGTGCTGCGCCGTCACGGCGTGGAAAAGACGAACGTCGTGGACATCGCCCGGTCCCTGGGCATGAGCCACGGCAACATCTACCGGCACTTCCCGAGCAAGCAGGCCCTCCTTGACGCCGTGGCCGTGCGCTGGCTGCACAAGGTTTCCGATCCCCTGGAAGCCATCACCAACGACCGCGCCTGCCCGGCCGCCGAACGGCTCCAGGTGTGGTTCGACACCCTGCGCGAGGCCAAGCGCCACAAGGTGCGCGACGACCCGGAGCTTTTCCATGTCTACCACAACACCGTCATGGCGATGCGCGAGGTCGTGGATGAACACATCGCCCTGCTCTCCGGCCAGGTAGAGCGGATCATCGCCGACGGGATCGCGGCGGGAGAGTTCGCAGGTGGACGGGAACCGGCCGTGCTCGCGCGGGCGTTTCAACAGGCGACGCTGGCGTTCCACCACCCGGCACTGGTGATGCAGGACCCCGCGCCCACGGACGCGGAGGCGCGAGCGGTGTTCGGACTGCTGCTGGCGGGGCTGCGCGCGGGTCCGGCGGCGTGAAATCGTTTTAAGTGCTTGCATTTCAACGCCGGAAGCCGGTAGCCTCGTCGGCCTATGACGAGCACCAAACTCTTCCTGCTGGCGGCGGGCGCGCTGCTGGCGAGTGTCTTTGCCAGCGGCTGCCAGGCCACGGCGACGACCGCTCCCGCGCCGCAAACCACCGCCGCCGCGCCGGACGCGAAGGAAGGTCCGCACACCATCCACCACCCTCCCGGCGGGCCAGGAAACTAGTTCGTAACAATCGGTAGGGATGAGGGTCCGAGGCAGTCCCTAGATTCTCCGGCCGAACCAACCCTACTTGGGCGACGGGCCCGAGCCGAGCCGCACCTCGACCACGACCGGATCACCCGGGCCGTTGACCCCGAGCGTCTCGCCGGGCCGCATCGGCAGCAGCGCACCGATGATGCGCCGGCTCACCTTTCGCTTGCCCTTCTTGGTGTGGTATTCCTCACGCACGAACACCCTCGTGACGAGTTCGGTCAGGCGCCGGTCACCCCGGTTCGGCGACAGACGCGCGCGGAACTCGGGGAACGCCGGTCGGTTCTCCGACGGTTCGCGCGAGTCCGTGCGCACGCGGAGTTCGCCGCCGCCCACGCGGACCGGCGGCGAGGTGACGTTTGCAAGGGGGGCATTGTCGCTGGCGCGGCGGACGGTCCAGGTCACCCGGTGGCTCGGGGCGTTGGCGGGAGCCGATGGCCGGGAAGCGCAGCCGACGGCAAGGAAACCTGACGAGGCAGCGAGGGCGAGGCGGCAGAGGAAGGAGCGCATGGAGGGAAGGTTCAGCGGTCGAGCACGCCGACGTTGAGCACGGGGTAGCCGTCGCGGTTCTCGCCGCGCAGGTTATCGCTGAAGGACACCCGCACATGCGGCGTGCCGTGCAGGATGGCCTCCAGGGTGGCGGGCGTGTCGGGGATGAGCCGGAGGCGGGATTGCAGGAGCAGCGCGCGGTGGGCGGGGTCGTCGAAGTACGCGCAGGGCTGGTCGTCCGGGTCGCGGCCGTCCCGGCGGCCGGAATAATAGTTGGCGCGGTCCTGGAGGATGATCGCCTTGACCGTCTCGCCGCCGTCCGACGGCTGCGCGGGGGTGAAATGATCGGCCTCCGAGAGCCGCGCGTCGTACGTCCAGAACTCCTTCGCCGTGAAGCGCCGGTCGATGGCGCGCGCGGAGGGTTGGCCGGCATGGACGACGCGGAGTTGGCGCACCATGAGTTTGCGCTCCGAGTCGCGGCGGCCGGGCGGCTGGGTCTCGCTGCCGTAGGTCTGCTGGAGTTCGGCGGTGTCGGCGGCGGGGTCGTATTTGAGGAACTTCACCGAGAGCGTTTGGAAGGTGCGGTGGGTGGACCGGTGCGTGTAGTCGGCCCAGGCGCGGCGGAAGTCGGCGGCGGTCTGCGGGCGGCCCTCTTCCTCCAGCGGGAACGCGTAGAAGCGCGCGACCTTGTTGGCGTCGTTGCCCTGCTGCGCGGCGAGTTCTTCTTTGACGAAGGCGGTCAAGTCGGCGGCGAGCGCGGGCGGCACGGGGTCGGCGGGCGACGGCGCGGGCGAGGGGCCCGCAAGTGGCGCGAGTGGCTGGAGTGTGGCCCCTCCGTCCTGCGCGAAGGACGCGGCGGGCAGGACGAGCAGCAGAAGAAGAAGAAAACGCAGATGCATCGGACGCGTCCCCCGACTGTAGCAGACCACCGCAAGCCCCGGCCCCTTCACCGGCCGGCGATGCCCTGGAGCGCGCGGTCGAGTTGGTCAAAGAACGCCGCCTCGATCTCCGTCTTGCCGCGCTTGGCGAAGGGCAGCTTGCGCCAACCCTCGCGCCGTGACGCCGCGAACTCTACGCACACGCGCCGCGCCTCGCGCGACCAACCGCGCGTGAGTCCCGTTGCATCCTCCTGCGAGGGGAGCAGCCGGACCGCGTCGCGCCGGGCGTGGGCGCGGTTGACCAACGCCGCGTACAGCAGCAGTGCGCGGTCGAGCAGCACAAAGATGAAGTCCACGTTACGGCAAGACGCCTGGAGTTGCTGGCCGCCGAGCTTGCCGCGCGGCGCTAACCACGCCGGCAGCCGGGAGCCGCCAGGCAGGTCGAAGGTCACCTCGCCCAGCCGCTTGCCGCCGAAGAACGCACTCGCGCCGCCGAGGATGCCACCGACCGTCGTCCCCGCCATGAGGGTGTGTCCGCCCGCGAGCGCGTCGATGGTGAGACCGGCCGTCGCGCCCGCCGCCGTGGCGGCCCAAACGAGTTGGTCGCGCGTCAGGCCCAGCGTCTGCCAGGTCGCTTCGTGGAAGAGGCCGACATCGAGTTCGTCGAGTTCCTCCAGCGTGACGGGGTGCGCGTAGATGTCCAGGAGCCGCCGGTGGCCGCGGTGTTCGATGGCGGCGACGTTCTTGAAGTAATCCCCTTCCAGGCGGCGCTTGATGCCGGGCACCTCGGCCTCGAACTCGTAGTTGGCCTTTTCCACGTAGCCCAGGCAGTCGCCGCACAGGCGCGTGATGGCCGTCGCCGCGTCAAGCCGGCGCTGGACCCAGCGTTGCTCGAAGGCGGTGACGGCCGTCTCGAAGCCGGCCTTCCACTCCGGGCGGCTGTCGATCTGCTGGAGCGCGCGCAGGAGGTCCAGGCGGTCGCTTTGCGTGGCGCGGTGGGCGTTGAAGCGGCGCTTCAGGTTGAAGAACTTGCCCAGTTCGGTCTCCCACGCGGCGGTGTAGTCGTCGTCGGCGTCCTTGTGGTTGATGAGCGCCATGCGGGGGCGGCCCGAGAGCCAGAGCATCTCCATCTCGGCGCGGTAGTTCGCGCCGATGGGGGAGGAGCCGTCCACGACGTAGAGGACCCCGGCGTTTTCCTCGACGATGGGGCGGAAAAGCTCGCACTCGTTGAAGAAGTTCGGGTCGCCCGCGTGCGTCTGGCGAAAGAGGGTCAGGAGGTCGGTGCCGGGCGGGAGGGTCTTGACTTTTTCGCGGAACCAGGCCAGCGCGCGCACGGAGTTCTGGAAGCCGGGCGTGTCGTAGAGGCGCAGGACCTCGCGTCCGTCGATGCGGATGGGGAACGCCTCGCAGAGCACGGTAGCCCCGGGGGTCGGATCGGGGGTGACGCGCGGATCCTCGCTGAGCGTGGCGACGACGGAGGTCTTGCCTTCGTTGACGACGCCGAGCACGGCGAAGCTGGGAACAGGGGGCGGGGGCATCAGTCGTTCAAACGGCCGAGCCAGTAGTCTGGGTGACGGCGGTCGTGTTTGTAGGCAAAGACCTTCAAACTCCCCACCGTCGCGCGGTACAAAATCTTGTACGGAAAGCCTGCCAACCGGTAGCAGCGAACGTCGGCTTTGAACAGCCGCCAACGCCCGGGATGTTCTTTGATTGCTTCAA
>CAXUIU010000009.1:27951-30052 GCA_964250955.1 uncultured Chthoniobacterales bacterium
GAAAAAGCAATCACCCGTACGTCCTCTCCTTCGACGCGATAAACCACTAAATAGGGAAAACGCACCAAACGAAATCGTCGTACTCCCGGGGAGAGTTGGCTGTACTGTTGTGGTGCGTTGGAGATTTGTCTGACCGCCTCTCTGAACTCAGCAGAAAACCGTGAACCTAGTTCCCGGCTTTGCGAGTGGTAGTAACGTCCAGCCTCAAACAACTCCTGCTCCGCGTCAGGATGAATGCTCAGTCGCATCCAAACTCCTGGCGCATCTTGGCCTGCACTTCCTCCCAAGGAATCCCCTTCACCTTGCCAGAGTCTAACTCCTCAATGCGCCGGTGAATTTCTTGCATGTACTCCGGTTCGAACTCCTCTGGGTCAAGTTCTGCGTCTTCCTCCTGGCCGGGAACACTGTCGATGAGCAGGTGCCCGAGCGCCCAGCGTTTCTCCGGCGGCAGCGCCATCACTTCGGCGGTGAGTTGGTCGATGGACATGGCTCACATCGTAACGGCTCGCCCTCGGCCGGTCAATCTCACGGCAGGCACAGGAACGCGTCGGCGCGCATTTGCACGGCCTTGGCCCACAAGTCCCGGTCCGCCGGGCGCACGGGCTTGAACGACCCGTCCGGCGCGGGCTTGCCCACGAGGACCAGCGTCACCAGCCGCTCGGGACCGACACCGGCGCGCAGGGCGTCGAGCGAGAGCCGGCTGGCGATCATCGGTGGCACCCACGACGCCACCAGCGCGAAGACCTCCGCCTCCGGCGCTTGCGCGGCCCGCGCGCCCAAGGCGGTGACGGCGCTTTCCTCCCCGGCCAGTTCGGTGGCGTCCACCTCGAAGACGGTCACCGTTCCCCGTCCGACTGTCGCCGCGGCGGCCGATTCGTCGAAGGGATAACCGGTCAGGTTCAACGCGAGGGCCGGGGCGGTGAGAGAAGCCGACCGGGGCGGGGGAACGTCGGCCGTGCGTGGAGCGGGGTTCGCGGCGGCGGCGATGCTGGCCGCGGCCGGTGAGTCGCCGTGGGTCTGGACGATGGGGGTAAGCAGCCGGTTGAGCGTCAGCGCAGAGCGGCCATCGCGGAAGGCCAGCCGCCCGAGCGTCGAGCGTCCCGCCCGTGCGGCCAGGATCATCAGCACCAACCGGGGCAAGAGGCCGTAGACGATCACCACGCCGAAGAGGAACTGGCTCCAGGACTTGAGGCTCTCGGCGTCGAGCCGGCCGCTGTCGCGTTTGCGGTTCTGGCTGCCGGCGACCTGCGCGGCGTCGGGATAGCCGGGTTTGACCAGCCACGACCACGGCGTGGCGATGACCTGCGTCGCGCGTGCGACCTCGTCGGAGTCCAGCCAGGTCGATTCCCAGCCGAAGTCGAGGTCGTGGAAGAGGTGCCGCGCCGTCATGGCCCCGAGCACCCCGGCGTTGAACGCGACGGCGAAAACCTGCGTCAGCCCCACCAGGCTCCACACCAGCACCCCGCGGTACAGCGCGTGCCGTGAGCGCAGCACCCCGAAGAGCGCCTCCGCATTCTGCCGCCGCGTGCCGGCGATGCGTACCCGGTGGCGTTTCCAGAGTGCCCCGGCCAACCCCATCGCTGCCCGCAGGCAGAACCGCGCCAAAGAGGGAATTCGCACGTCCGGGAACCACCACCGCGCTCCTAGCACCACGAACGCTCCCGCCAGGATCAGTACCTGCGCCAGGGCAAATTCCACGAAGAACACGAACGCGTTGATCGGCTCCGCGCCCGCCGCGTACGCTAGCGCCGCTGTCGCCGCCGCCCAGCCGATGAGTAATCCCACGACCGCCAACGTCGCCGCCACCCCGCCGCGCACCTGCGCAAACGCCTCGCCGGGAAACAAGGTTTCGTCCGGGGCCGTCGCCGCCTTTTGCAACTGCCGCCGCCGCGTGTCCGTCCAGCGCCGCAGGATCGTGCGGCGGTCCTCCCGCCCGACGGGGCCGCCGGTCGGCACGGGGGCGGACAGGGCGGGGGCGATCTCCTCGTGGTAAATCTGGCGGTCGCGCGTGTGGAGGTCGCCGCCCCCGCGCTCGTCGGCGTCGAGGAAGAACTCGTAGTCGATCAGGTCGGCCAGTTGCCAGGAGGGACGCTTTTCGGCC
>CAXUIU010000010.1:0-1961 GCA_964250955.1 uncultured Chthoniobacterales bacterium
TCATCGCTCACGTCGGTCGGATAGGCTTTGCGGCTCACGCCGCCCAGCTTACCGCACTGCCAAGTGCATGACAGGCTCTAAGCGCCCTGCTACTCACTCTGTTGGCGTCCGCCGCTTCAGTTCGGGCGCAGGTCTTCGCCCTGCCGCGCTACGACCACATCGTCGTCGTCATCGACGAGAACAAGAACGACTCCGAGATCCGCGGCAACACCGCGCAGGCTCCTTACATTAATAACACCCTTATCTCAAACTCGGCCAACTTCACGGCCTTTGTGGCCGAGACGCATCCTTCTCAGCCTAACTACTTGCAGTTCTTCAGCGGCGGCCAACAGGGTGTGCTTCAAGATGGATTAGCGGGCACCACGGCGGAACCAGGTACGCTGGCTGCGCCGCCGCCCTTCACCACCGTCAACCTCGGGCGCGAACTGCTCAACGCCGGCAAGAGCTTCGCCATCTACTCCGAGACGCTACCCGCCTCCGTGCCGGGCAACCGCACCGTCGCCGTCGATCCGAGTACGCCCGGCGCGACCGCCTACGGCTACACTGGAGAGATCTACAACTCGCCGTCCAACCCGCAGCCGCAGTACAACCAGTACGCCCGCAAGCACAACCCGACCGCCAATTGGCAGCGGCCTGACGCTAGCGCCGCCAACAACGGCTTGCCCGAAACGGTGAATCAGCCCTTCAGCGCGTTCGGCACGACCCCAGCCGACTTCGCCAACCTGCCGGACGTATGCATTGTCGTGCCCGACGAGCGCAACGACATGCACGACGGTCCCATCTTGCAAGGCGACCAGTGGCTGCAAACGAACATCGAGCCCTACCGGCAGTGGGCGCTGACCCACAACAGCCTGCTCATTTTCACCTTCGACGAGAGCGACCTCGGCGAACTGCAAGCCGACCCGACCAACCAGATCATCACAGTGGTCAGTGGGGCGCGGATCGTCAACGGCAGCTATCCCGAAACCGCCATCGCCCAGTTCCGCATCTCCGACGCCGCCGCACCCGAGACGGCAGTTAATCACTATAACCTGATCGACACCATCGAGACGATTGAGGGCACTGCCCACAACGTGACGGCCTTTGCCCAATCCACCAACCCGGGCGTCACGATCAAACCGATCACCGACATCTTCTCAATCATTCCCGTGGTCTCGCGCAAGATTCACGGCAGTGCGGGTGCGTTCGACCTAGCACTGCCAACGACCGGCACCCCGGCCACCGAGCCACGCTTGCCCGACGCGAACAACGGCTACCAATTGGTGTTCACCTTCCCGGAGGCAGTAGCCACCGTCGGCAGTGCCGCCGTGACGCAAGGAACGGCGGTCATCGCTTCCACCGTGGCTGGACCGGCCACCAACCAAATCACCGTTAGCCTGATGGGTGTCACCAATGCTCAGCGTCTGATCGTTACCTTGGGCGGAGTGCAGGACACCAGCGGCAACACCCTGGCGGGCATTCCTGCTTACCTGAACGTGCTCATCGGCGACGTGAACGGCGATGGTCGCGCCGACTCAGGCGATGTCACCACGGTGCGCAACCAGAACGTGCAAGTCGTCAACCAGTCCAACTTCCTCTACGACGTGGACCTGTCTGGACGGATTGACTCCGGGGACGTAACGACTGTGCGCGCCAACATCGTCGCGGCACTGCCTCCTTCTTCGTCGGGCGCAACGCGGCCGGGACTTCTGCCGGTTCGCCCCGCATCTTCTCCAGCAGTAGCGCTGCCACCCGCCACGGTTGACAAACGATGAGCACCTCGGGTCGACATATTACCCAAGCTCCGAACAAGACGCGGCATTGCTGCTGTCGAGCTTAAGCCACGCGCCGCCGACGAAGCACTACCACCCCCGTCCCCGCGGCACCCAGGCCCAGCATGGCCCAGGTGGACGGCTCGGGCACGACGCCGGTGACGGTCAGCGAGATGTCGTTGCCCAGCGTGCCGCCGTCGCCGTTGTCCA
>CAXUIU010000010.1:2061-30010 GCA_964250955.1 uncultured Chthoniobacterales bacterium
TGATCCGTAAAGTGCCGTTGAGAGTCAGGCCGGAGGTGATGGCCGAGTTGCCGACGGCAAGGATGCCCGTAGGGCTGCTGCTTGTGCCCGGAGCCAGCGTTCCGCCGCTGTTGACCGTCGTAGCCCCATAGACCGTGCCGGTACCAGCGAGTGCGCCGCCGCTGTTGACCGTGACAGCTCCCGAGCCGGTTCCCCCGTAGCCAAGGCCGAGGCCGCTGCTGGGCGTGCCGGTCACAATCAGCGTGCCCGCGTTGACCGTCGTGCCACCGGTGTAGCCGTTGGAATTACTGAGCGTCAGGCTGCCTGCCCCGGCTTTGGTGATGCCGCCCGCTGTGCCGTAGTTGGTCAGGTAGGTGTTGAGCGCCAAGCTGGCGTTGGCGTTGGTGACGGTAATCGTGCCGGTGTTGTTGAGGCCGAGGTAGAGGCCGTAGGTGCCGGTGGCGGAGGTGTTGAAGGTCACCGTGCCACCGCTGGCCTGATCGTTGATGGCCCAGGTGGTGCCGGTGAGGTAAGCCTCGGTGGCAAGCCCATCGGTGCGCCCGCTGGCGATGGTCGTGGTGTTGGTGGCGTTGAAGCCGTCGGCAAAGGTGATGGCACTAGCGCTGACCGTGTTGTCGATGGTCATCGCCGCCGGGGCGACGGTGCCGTGGGCGGCGTTGCCAAGGAAGGTGAAGCTGGCGGTGCCCGCGTTGCCGACGGACTGCACGCTGGCGGTGGCGTCGTACCAAACGGCATCAGTCCACTCGCCCGAACCCGTGCTGTTCCACTGGAGGGTGTCCTGCGCCTGTGAGGTCACCAGGGCGGCCAGCCAGAGCGCGGTGGCGGTCAGCGGCAGCGACGGAAGACGAACCCGGCTTGTTGGGCGAGAGCGAAGGGCGGTGGCAGAGGGTAGAAGACGGTACATAGTCAAGAAGTAGAAGGGTTGGTGACGGCAGCAGACCATTGGGCTACACCGAAGCAGACTTCTGAACACCCCGGAACTTCCCCCTTGGGCCCAGCCGTGGTGGTTTATCCGTCAATTCCAAAGGAGTGGATGCAGATAACTTAGCTCAAGGATCCTCTTCTTTGACTATAGCCAAAAATCTGATGGGCGAACGCATCGACAGGTTTGCCGCCGAACCCCTTCTCACACGCGGACAGGCAAGCGCGGGCGCATGTCTGCGCGCGTGCGGACCCGGAAGAACATCACCGCCCCCTTGGGTCCGTCGTTTTCGCCCTGCGTTTGATCTCTGTATTTCTGGCTACAACCACGCACGAGGCGACCGATGCAATCGAAGTGTCGGCTACGCGCTTGACGCGTCATATAATTTCCCTAGAAAAACAACGGAACATGCTCGGCGGTGCGCCGAAGTAGCTTGGCGATCCCGAATGAAGGATGCCCATAGAAACCAGCTTGTCGGACCTGATCGGCCAAGTCGATGGTGCCAGGAAAGTCGCTTGAGGCAAACAGGCGCATGAAGCAATCCATCAGGTCCGTAAACAGTGCGTACGCCTTGCCGCTCTCGCGCAGGGCGTTCTTACCTCGTCAGATGATGACGTTGACCGTCATCGCAGCCTCGCGCTCGCGGTATCGGCGGTATACTTCTCAGATGACCCGCTCGCGCCGCTCGCCTGAGTACAGATCCAGATCGATGTCGGGCCAGCTAGTGCGTCCTTCGGAGAGGTGGCGCTCGAAGAGCAGGCCGCCGCTTGCGGGGTCCACGACGTTGATGCCCAAGCTTCATTGAAGAGCAGCGCTTTGAAGAGCGGATCTGCCTCATCCCCACTTAGGTAAACCCGCTCTTCAGAAAACTCTGATCACTCGTCACATAGTGGCTCCAACAGCAAAAAACCTGTGGGCGCAGGTTTCACCTCGCCCAGCCCTGGAACAGGCCTGTCAAAGACCAAATCCAATTACCTTTTCTCACGAGGAAACTCAAAAGCAAAGCTGCACCAATGAGCAGGCCCGCACTCGGCTCCGGCACGAGGGCTGCGGTGCTGAACTGCGTGACAATCCCGAGTGTGTCCACAACCGATGCCGTGGTCGCCGTGGCATTGCCAAGCGTCAAGACTCGCGAAACCGAGTCCGTGCTATCCAAGACGCCATCTAGTTCCAGGTTCGTTGGGGAAGCTGCCCCGGAGTAGACGTTGAAATCCATCAAGAGATTGCCGCGGCTTGGATCGTAGTAAAACGGCGTGGTGAAGTGGATGGTGATGTCAAAGGGAGCCGTCCCGCCGTTCACCGGCGCTCCTGTGCTGGAGATCGCCAGCGGCGAGCCCACGCCGGGCGTGCCGTAAACCGTCGTGGCATCCGTGCCAACGTTGTTGGCAAAAGTGGCGCTGAGTCCATCAGGTGCCTTGCCCGTTGTCGAAAGCGTGATCTGGAGCAGCGGGACAGTCGTGGCGAAGGCACCCCGGTCCAGACGACCGTTCGCATCGCTGGAAACGCGGAAGGAAAGCTGCGTGATATTCTCGCCACCAGTAGCCAGCAGAGTGAACTGTGAACTGGCGAAGACCTGCTGGTAGTGCAACGATCCACCTGCGCCTGTGAAAAGCGGGAACAAGTTGCCTGTGCCGCCGTAAGCCTGCGTGGAAGGCGAACGCCCGGTGCCACTATTTGGATCAGACACGGTGTTCGGAGCGGTGACCACGGTGGCCGTGCCGGTGGCAACACCCAAACACGTCGTCAGGGCGAGAGCAGCGAGCAAAGCTAAGGGTCGTTGAAAGGAGGTACTAGGCTTGAATTTCATGAGTAAAAAAGCCTTTGTCGTCTGTGGGAGAAATCGGAAACTTCAACAACGTAAAGGCGGGTAGCACCTTCGAGAACCCCGCGGACAAAACCCAGCGCGGCGCTGTGACGTTTCCTTCACCAAACGGTGCGGGTCGATGGACTAGCCCGAGACGATAGTAAAGCCTGAACAGGCTTCAGCGGTGACGCGCCGCATGATGCCCGCAAGGAGTCAGGCACATCTTATCCGTTGTTTCTTGCTGCGAAGTACCGGTCGTCTTGATGCAGAAAGCGGCGCGAGGTGCCTCGTTCTGACGCATCCACATTCCCGCGCTCGACAGAGCATCCGAAGTCTATCCGCAAAGCAGCAGGTCCAAACTACTTAGCAAATGAAGGGAGTTGCTCTCGCGCTCCTTGCCGCCACGCTAGGTGCTCTCCCCCTTCAGCTTCTCTTTATCGCAAGCGCAGCTACAGCTTGCCCAAGAAAAGAACCGGCCCTGCATTTGTCGGTGAACCGCCAGCCCGTTCTAAACTGAGCGCGAATGCTGCCACCGATTCTTTGCCGCCATCGATGACCGGCCGGAACAACCGTTCAGTGCCACCACCTTTGTCTAATGAAACAATCCCTGCGCTGATTGGATTTTTGTGCCCGGCTTCCACCACCCACAACTGGTAATCCTTACCCGCTTCTGGAAGTGGCAGGTTTGCCGCGCGTACCTTGCCCTCGCGTCGAACCGCGTCCCACAACACCATAACCCGAGGACGGACCATTTCCGATGCCAGCGGTTCCAGAGAGCAAAACACCATTTGACGCAAAGGGTCCTTCTCCTGCGACTCCGGTGCTGAGTGAGTCTGCGGCGAGCTTTGCGCGGTGATCTCCAGCGCGGAAGAACTTTGCCGCCAACGTTCCCTGCTCACTGTCAACGCGCCACAGCAGAGCGCCATCGCCGCCGCCACTGCCCACGGCAGCCACTTGCCATACCGCGGCGTGGTTGCCACTTTGTCCGCCGAAAAAATTCGTCGCGTCCGAATCGTCGTTGCGCGTTTTTCCTCGGCTGCCCGTGACAGCACGCGCTCCCTCAAACCCGGCGGCGGGTTGCCCATCGTCGTCCACGCCAACGCGCCCACCGTTTCACGCAAATCCGTTACCAGGACATGCAGCTCCGCGTCCGCGTCCAGCGCCCGCTCGAACGCCGTCGCTTCGCGATCGTCGAGCAGCGCCAGCGCATACAGCGTGGCTTCATCCTGGAGTTCTTCCGTGATCATCGTCCTTCCTTGAGCACACGACGCAGTTTTAGCAATCCTCTCCGGATACGAGCTTTAACCGTGCCAAGGGGCTGGACCAGCCGCGCAGAGATCTCGTGATGAGTCAAATCGCTAAAGAACGCCATCTCGATTACCTGTCTCTGGTCGGCCGGCAGCGCTTCCAGTCCCCTCCGCATCCGCCGGGCCTGCTCGCGCAGGTCGGTTGATTCCTCCGTGCTGAGGCGGCTGGCCACCAAGCCTTTTTCTCCCCGGATGGCACCCTCACCCGCTGCAAAATCGTCGCCCGCCACCAGTTCGTCAAAAACGAGGACCCGCAAACGTCGGCCGCGCGCACGCAGATGGTCGATCACCTTGCAGCGAGTCAGGTGCACGACCCAAGTGAAGACGCTGCTCTGCGCCGCGTCGTAGAACGGCGCGCGACGCCAGATCGTGAGAAATGCTTCCTGCAGGATGTCCTCGGCCTCGACAGGATCACCTGTCATGCGCAAGCACAGTGCGTAGAGCGGGTCGCTGAACCGGTCGTACAAAGCGGCGAAGGCGGCCTCCTCATTGCGTGCCACGGCCTCGATCAACTGCTTGCTATCTTCTTGGCGGAAGCTTTCCTCGTTCATCAAAGGTCTGGGGGAAGACCAAGCAAAAGTGCGAGGTAAGCTGCGACGGATGGTGAGCGCTGGTGGTCGTGCCCGCCACTTGTCGGTTGTTAGTATAACCCGGCATTGTATCCCGGCGCTTCGACCGCAACATGCCAGCACAAAGAATGGCACGAACGACGCCGGACAGGCGGCGAAGGCAGAGGAAGTTCGGAAACCCTCGGGGGACAAGCACGCCATGGGCATCTCCTCCGGCTTCCGAAGCTTCACGTTCATGCGTTCATCTATCTTTTTCTCGGGAATCCATCTCTCTGCTATAAGAACTTCTCAGCCCAGCACCTTCACCGGGTGGCGTTATCCGCCGCTTGCCGGTGTCACGGCCTGCAACGACACGGCAGTTCGCTCCAAATGCCAGAGCAGTCCGCCTGGACGGACTGCTCCCACCCATGCACGGTCCAAAGATTCTATTGCGTGAGCAGACGGTTGACCGCCGCTTGGGCATCAATCAGACCATACCCGGCTTTGTAATTGTACACGCGGCTGTAGAGATTAGTGAAAGTGCCTTGGATAGTAATCGGTCCTCCGACTCCCACCAACGTTGCAATGAAGGTCGAGCCCTGGAGTTGATCGACCCCATTGCCATAAGCGTTGATGCCAGCGACATCTCGATCCACTCCGAAGGTGACCGCCAAACCCGGATTGAAACCACCGAAGAGCAGCGTCGCGGTGGATCGGTCCGTCGACAACGCCGGTTGAGGCGTCATCTGAAGCGTCGCGCCACCCGCATCACTCGTTCCGACGTTCCCTTGGGTGAAGGGGTAACCAGTGGTGGCATTTTCGTCGAAGACCAAACCGGACGGCGCGAGATTAATCACCAAGGAATTTAGCTGGTAACCACTCGGACCGACCAACGTGACGCGGAAGGTGTTCGGGTCGGTGGAAACATCTCCCGTGCCGGAGAGCGTAACTTTGTATCCGCCGGTGGTGCCCGATGCCACGCAGTAACCCGGCGCAGTGTCCGCCTGACCTTGCGTCGTGGATTGCAGGAGCGTACGAACGTAGCTCGGAGTTAACGTGCCAAGGCCGTTCTTGGCCGAGGCTTGCAGGACCAGTGCCGCCACCGCCGCAGCGTGCGGAGCGGCGGCGCTGGTGCCAAAGAAATTAGGGAAGCCGTCGCCATCGTAGTCATTCGGATTGGGACCTGTGGTAATTGGCAACGTGATCGGCAGCGTCGGCAAAGGCAGGTCTCCTACCGGGGTGCCGGGAACGATCACGTTGGTCATGGCAGGTGGAAAGAAGGAGGTGTTCACGCCGTCGATGGCCGCAAAGGCGGGTTGACGCCGCCGGTTCGGGGTCGCCAACCGGTTGCCTTTCGCGTCGAAGTAGATTTCGACCGGCCCATTGGAGGAGAAGGGCTCCACGAGTGGAGTGAACACGTGATTCGCCGCCTTGTTCACGTTCGGGATGGCGTCGTAGACGTAGGCCGCCACGCCCGAGCAGTTAGCCGCGCAGTTGTGGCCGTAAGTTTCGATGCTGTCTAGGCCGATGAAGTCGCCGCTGAATCCGCCGCCATCGCTCTCGGCCGCGTAGCGGAGGCGCGTGGCTGGGGACGAAGCGTTGCCGGTAGGCGTAGCGCGGCAAAGCACGATGTAGTAGGTCGTGGATGCGGCCAGCATCGTGGTGGGCATCTCAATAGGCTCGTCGGTGCCGTTCAGGTCGAGGGAACCCGAGCTGATGTTGGCAGCGGTGCCGCTCATGCCGGACTGGTACGTCCCAGTAGCGTCGAACACGAGAATCTTGTAATCAGTCGTGACCGCGCCCGCGTCGAAAGGATCGTTCCATTGGAAGACCAGCGAGGTGGCCAAGGAACCTACCGTGACCTTCTGAGCGACGATGGGTTTACCACTCGCGTCGTTACCGAAGCTATGCAAACCGCCCGCGTAAAAAGTAGGATCGACGCCCGTGGTGTTCCCCATGCTGTCGGTGGTAAAGCTGAAGTCCAACCCCCCGGAGGGTGTGTCCGGCGTGACCACCTTTTTGGCCGCATTGATAACGGTCGCTGGGTTCGTGTAGGTGAAGGTGCCTTGATAACCGGAGTTCCCGTCGTTACCCGCGCTGGAGAAATAGGAGACGCCGTACTGCGTCGCCACCGCGTCGATTGCTTGTGCGATGACACCGTCCGAGTACATCGGCTCGGCCAAGTAGGAAACGTCGTCGCAGATGATGTTGCAGCCCATCCCCGGATAAGCCGGCGTGCCGGTGGAGATGCTGCCGGTCGGAGTGCCAAGTCCCAGGATGTTCGCAGCGAAAGTGCTCTCGCCACCTTCCGCCGTCGCGAAGGCAATGGCTGCGCCAGGAGCCACGTCGTGCACGATCTGGCACATGGCACGCCCCTCGTCGGTAGCCGTGGCAACAATGGGATCATCCAGCAACACGCTGACACCGCTTGCGGGCAGATCGCCCATGACTTGGTCCAGCGCAGCGTTGTCAGGAACGCCCGCAGGGTCCTGCGGCGCAGTGTCGTTGAAGGAGTCTGACAGCACACCAACCTTGATGCCCGTGCCATCGTAGCCAGAGGCGTTGACGGCGTCGGCGTGCAGTACTGCCGCCCCCTGCGAAGTGGTTTGTCCGACCCGGTAGTGGGGTCGCGGGGAGAGCCGCGCGGTGTGGACACCAGCCAAACGGGCAAGATTTTCGATCTGCGACGGAGCCACCCAAGCGGAATATACCCCGTTGCGATACCAATCGATTTCTCCTGACAAAGTCATCCCCAGATCTGCAAAGCGCTGCTTCAGCAGTGCGGGCGGCACCGTACCGTCGCCGTAGATATCCACGAGCACGCGTCCGGAGGCGTCCACCTGAAGATGCGCGTACCGTGCGAGCACGGTTTGCATCCGCGCGGTGATCCCGGTGCCCGTCACCGCAGCATCGGCGACGGGGTGACCATCTTTTCCGCGCAGGGCAGGAGCAGCGATGGCGGCAGCCGTCGCTGCATCCCGATAGTCGCGTGCCAGGTCGCGCAGGCCGAGGCCCAAGTTGTTGGGAAGCGGGGTGGCAGCAGGCGTGCCGGCCCAGGTCGTGCCGGTCAGAGAAGCTCCGAGCAACAGCGCGGCGGCAAGCGGAAGAGCGGGAGTGCGCATGGGTTTAAAATCTTGTAAGTACGTTCCTCTTTGTTAAGCCGCTGATCCAGCCCCACGGCGGAGTTTGCCGATCCAAATGAGCAGACCCAACGAACCGATGGCGAGCCAGAGTGCAGAAGGTTCGGGCACCGAGTAGGAAACACCGGTCAGCGCAATACTGTAGGTACCGCCTTGATCGCTGGATCCGTTGTAGCTGCGGATCGGGCTGGCTCCTTCGCCAGTCTTCGGTCCGTAGACGAGGGTTGGATCGTTCCCTTCTCCTTGGTTAGGAAAGATGATGGTGCCGGCGGCATCCTGCGGATACTTGCCACCGCCCGTGATCGCGAGCAGGTAGAAGCCAGGATTTAACCCTGCATACAGCGCGTTCCCGGCCGGGAGCAGCGAATCCGGGCTGCTGGAGCCGTTGCTGTTGTAGTCGTCGTTGGCCGCAATGCCCGTGCCATTCACGTTGAAGAGAAACAGCTGCGTGTCGAAGCCGTTGCGCCCGCCCGCCAAGCTGAGCGTGGAAGCAGAGAAATTTGCCGGATTGGAAATGTAGATTTTGTAGAAATCCGTTTCCGAGAGACCTGCGTTCAGGCTCAAAGTACCGGCGATCGAGGTGAGGGATTGCAGCGCGTTCGCGCTGGAGAAGGCGACTTCCGGGTTCGGCGCGGCAGGACTGCCGGCAAGATCGTGAGAGTCGTAGGCCGTGCCTGTTTCCGTGTAGCCAACTCCATAGACGTGCGGCATGGCCGCGAGAACCATGCCTGCGAGAAGAATTGTAACCTTTTTCATTCTTGTAACCCTTTTGCTTGCCTCTTCGTAGAATGCTGGCTCCAAGACCATCCCGGAGCCAACCGCCGTATCATCCCTTTGCCCAATCTGTTGCCATCCGTGACATCTATGGGCTTGGTACGACGAACATCCGCCGGCTATGAACAAGCAGATGCCATGTTTGTAAGAATTTTTTGTTTCCTCCCGCCATCCCTTTGAGATCGCGAACTCAGAAGCGGCAGCAAGGGCCGTCCGCAGCACTGCCGAAGAGTTTACAAACCAGTGAAGTCGGACAGGCCGTACCAGTGTTTGATCGTTGCAAAAGCCCGTAGGTCCTCCGACCGAAGATCGGAACTTCGTGCCTATCCGGGTCACCCACGCGTCTTTTTTGCCCCTCTCCCGGGAGCTAGCGGGAGGCCCTGATCGGCAACGGAAGTGCGCGTCGAGAGTATCCGGTTTGCCCGGAATTTCTACAGGCTTTACAGTACACGTCCCTCTCCCCCCACCAAATCTGCAAGAACCGTGTGTTTTCAGAACCTGTCCCAGCAAACTCGCGATGTAAAATGCCCGCGTGACCATGCCGTGCGGAGCTGGCATTGGGAGTCCTGCGGCAAGCCGTCCGCGCAGATCATTCTCTACGACATCACAGCGGATGGACGCCGAAGTTTGCTGATGGCATCCGCCAAAGTATCCATACAGAAAGGCTTCTTCACCACGATCAAGGTGGCACTGCTCAACTCAGCGGATCGCTGCACGCTGTCCGCGTCACTTGTGATGATTGCCATGCGCCCAGCGAGGCTGGGGCGGTGTTCCCGCAACCACAGCCAGAGATCCAGACCGGAACGGCCAGGTAAGTGCAGATCAGAAATCACCAAGTCGAAGTTATCGGTTTGCATTTGCCGGATCGCTCCTTCAACGCTGTCGACGTGAACGCTCTCGCAATCAAAACGAGTTTTCAGCAGGTGGCGGACAAGCAGGCCGACTTCCTTGTCATCTTCCACGATCATCGCGCGACCGGGCTCTTTGTTCGTGGTTCTTTGCTTGGCGTTCGTTTCCAGATGCTTCGCCTGTTGCGCCACTCTGTCCATGTGAAGCGAGCACAAAGGCAAGCGCACTTTGAGACACGCCCCGCTAGACGCGGGTTCCTCCACTGTAATCTCGCCGCCGTGCGATTTGACTACACTCGCGCACACGCTCAATCCTAGACCGGCTTTGCCTTCTCCCTTGGTGGTGAAAAACGGATCGAAGAGGCGGGTTCTGTGTTCGGCATGGATGCCGGGTCCATTGTCGGACACCGTCAACAACGCGGCGTCCCCCTCGGCTTCCACCCCGATGCCCAAAAGGCGTTCTGGGACTTCCATCATTGCCTCAATCGCGTTGCACACTAGGTTTGAGAACACCTGTTTGATCCGCGACACATCGATGTTGACGATCACCTCGTCGGAAGACAACTCCAGGCGGAGGCGAATACCGGCCTTGAGCAGTCGGGGTGTCAACACCTCGCAAGCACCCTCCACCCACTTGCGAAAGTCACACTCCTGCTGCACCAGCGTCGGAGGATGGGTAAGATCAACCGACTGTGCGACGATCTTACCAGAGTCCATCGCTCCTTGGTGAATGATCCTGTAATAATCCGCCAAATCCTCTAGTGGCCTTCCACGTTTGGCCTGTTGGAGGATCATCTCGGCGAATCCAGCCATCGGTGTGAGCTTGTTATGCAGCTCGTGGGCAATTCCGCCGAGCAGAGTGTCGATCGAGGCAGATTTCTCGCGTTGGGCGGCGTCACGCTGCGCAGCCCGCTGCAAAGTCACATCGTCCAACACCGCGCAAATTCCTTCCCCACCGGGCATCCCCCGGAAACTGAAGCGAAAGGTGCGCGGCCCCAAGCCAGGTAGTTCGAGGATAAACTCTTTGTCGACACCCAATGAGCCTGGCGGCCTAGCCGGCACAGCGGCAAGGGATTGCTCTCGGCGGATGGCCTCCAGGAAATCGACGCGTTGCTCTGGATGAATCATCGCCACCAGATTGATGACTAGATTGGCAGGTAACCCTCCAAGCACCGCCGCGAGATGTCCGTTGCCCATCTGCACCTTGCCTTGGCTGTCCAGCAACGCGACACCTAGCGCGTTGTTCTCGAAGATGGCACGGAAGCGCGCTTCCGAGTGGCTGAGTTCCTCCAGGGACAAGTGCAGTTCCTGGAAGGCGCGTTGCCGGCTGGTCTCGAAAAGGATGCCCAGCGTGGACATGAACAGAGTCAACGCCAAGTAACCCGCCGCGCTGACCAGGGCCGTCCACTGCGCTGGGTAGAGAACCGGCGAGTGGTATCCTAGGCTGGACGAAACACCGAAGGCGACCACGGCTCCAAGGCAAACGACGCACCAAACCCGCCCCGAATCTGGCCCGGCAAAAAGACACGCGCAGATGGGCACACACGCTAGCCGAGCAATCGAATGTCCGGCCAAGCCGCCTTCAATCGCGGTGAGCACTGTGAAACCCACCGTCATCAGCAGGGCGTAGATGTTCCCGGCCAGTTTCAGACGGCCCTTCTTGACCAGGATCAAGTTCGCCGCGAATCCCGCCGTGCAAACCACCACGACCAGCGCCCCCCAGTAGTGTCCAGTCGAAAGGAAAAATGCCTCGAAAGCAACGCCGAGGATACACCCGATTCGACCGAAGTTCAGACACACGCGTCGACGGCGGAACGTTTCCGCTTCAACACCTCGGAGCACAGGTTGGGCAACACGTTCACGAACCGCCATCTCCTAGCGACAGAGCACTTTTCTCGCTAGGCGCCATGTCTAGCCTACTTACACCGGGCCACCGTTCTCGAAACGGCAGCGCGGCAGGTTACCGGGGAACTTCGCCAGCTAGGTATTCCGCTGGCATGTGGCGAACGGCTAGCCTCCTGTGACTAGATCTGCAAGCGCGTCGCGCAGCGGTGCAAACACACCCATGCGCGCCACGACAGCTTACGAGAAGCCAGCCGCGGCGCGCTCCCAATCCGCATCAAACAGCGTTGCGTCCGCGGCGGCGCACCGCGAGGATGGCTGCCGCTCCGCCAAGCAGCGCGAGCGCCCACGTCGAAGGCTCGGGCACTACTGTGATGGAAAATACTCCTGGCGAGGTGGCCTCGTACACGGTGCCGCCGGTGTCGCTGACATCGCTGTAGTAAACGCCTGCGGTCGACATAGTCGTAGTTTGGAAAGTGTAGGTTCCCCGCGGCACGTTGGTGCCCACCGACAGGGTCAGCGTTTCGAGCGCGAGGTTGGCGAAGGGGGTCGCTTGAGCCGTGCCGCTGTAACCCTCATCCACCCCGTTGCGCACGTACCCCGCCGCGGCAGCGGTAGACAAAGGGTCGCCGCCGGCCGGTTGGGTCGGCCCAAAGGCGGTGAAAGGCGAGTTGGCGCTGGGCGTCGCCGAATTGACCGAGAAATAACCCGAGTTGGCTGCCGCGGTAACCAGGTACAGATCATACGCGGTTACGTTGGCCGGCGCGGTGTTCTGCGAGACGGTCAACGATAGCGAGATGGTGAAAGTACTGCCGATGTTCACGGTCTGAGAGGACGGTGTGGCGGTGATGCTGATCGTCGCACGCGAAGTCTGTGCGGCGATGAACAGCGAAGCAGTAGTTAGAAACAAAAGCGTTTTTTTCATGGCGAGAGTTGGGTGAATGGTTTGGGATGAAAGATGTGTCTGACTGGAGCGAATTAGATTACGGGAGCGCGGTGACGGTGTAGGATCGGGTGGTTGTGACATCTCCCGAGTCGACGCGTCCCGAGAGGTTCACGTCATAAAGGAAGTTGCTTTGGTCAACCGCCACTACACCCTTGGAACGCACCAGCGCCACGTCTCCGGAGTCCGTGCGCCCGCTGGCGTTCACATCACCGACAAGGATGTTCACGTTGGCAGGGATGGCCGCCAGGGTCGTCCCGGAGTTGCCTAGCACGCCGCTCAAGGTGACGATCATCCTTTGCGCGTTGGTCACGCCGGTCAGGTTGACCGTCACTTGGTTCGGGTTCGGGCCGACGGCGGAGGAAGCCACTGCGCCCGTGCCTTGCGTGAAGGTGGCGGTGCCGACCGAGTTCACCGTCTCGGCGAACGTGTACACGAGTTGGTAGCCGTTGTTGGCGTCCGGAATCCGGGGTTCGGTCGCGACGGCGCCGGTCAGCGGCAAAGGCAGGTCAAACGTCCCGGCCGTGCCGTGAGTTTTGCGCGAGACAACGCCCGGCGTCGGCAAGGTCGCCTGCACAGCGGCCTCGACGTTCATAAAGCCATAGCCATCCAGCACCGAGTAGCCCTGGCCGATTCGGTTGCCGATCCGGCCCGTAAACGGGTAGGTGGTCGCTCCGTCTACCACCGTGCCGCTGAAGGTCATGCCCGGCAGAACCGTCTTGGTGTCGGCATACTCCGGGATCAACACGCCATCGCCGAGGATGTCGGCCGAATACTGACCGGTCTGTCCATAGAGCACGCTGGGCGTCGTCATGCCTTGGGGCACCTGCGCATCCTGTTGTTGGTTGCGCGCGACGTTGAAGTGAAACAGCTTACTAGTGGTAAAATTACCGTCGAACGCCAGGTTGAGCGTCCAGAAAAACGACGAGGTAGCGAGAGTAGACGGAAAAGGGGCTGCATTGGTGAACGTCGCCGTTGCATCCGCCGGGGTTAGGCCCGTGGAAGTAGTGCTGGTATTCAGGAACGATCCTGATTGGAACACCATCCCCGGCGTGTACTTATAGTAGGTGCTATTCACCCCAGGCGTGGGGTTCAGGAAGTCGGCCACCGTGGGGCCGGCGGCGTCGCCACTGAAATTACCTCCCGTTGGGTTACCACCGGTCGCCGCAGTCCCCTGAGGATTGAAGCTGATCGTTCTCAGGGAGCCCGGCCCGGTGTAGGACACCGACCACGAGTTCGGATCGTTCATGCCGGTGTTCGTGTTCGCGCTGCTGTCGCTAATGACGCCGACCGTCACCGTGCCACCTTCGGTCGTGGTGGCTGTGCCCGCTGACGCGTAGGGATCAAGGTCATGCGGGAAGGCGCTGAGCTGCATAAGCGTCTTGACCTGCGCGGGCTTCAGCGAACCCGGTCCACCGTGCGACTGGATCACCAGCGCCGCGATGGCCGCGGCGTGCGGTGAGGCCGCACTCGTGCCGTAGAAGTTGGCGTAATTCGAATCGGCGTCGAAGGGCACATCCTGCGCAGGTCCTAGCGGGAAGAATGTATTATTCGAGCCGTCGGCGGCGGCCACGTCAGGCTTGCGCCGGACCTGCGGGGTGGCGAGCCGATTGTTGTTCGCGTCGAAATAGATCGTCACCGGCCCGGGCGAGGTGAAGTTCTCCGGCAAGTTCGGCCGGAAGCAAGAATATGCCGCCACGCTGTTCGCCCCGGCAGCGGCGCTGTGGCCGAAGGTCACGGGCGTCAGGTAGTTGTTGTACTCGGCCGGGCCAATGCCGCCGATGCCGTCGCCGAACATGATGTATTTGAAATGATTGGCTGCGTTGGCGGGCGCCGTGGTGTTCGAGCGGGCGATAACGAGCTGGACCTGAGAGTAGCCGTCCGCGTTGAAGGTGGGCACGAACAGCTCGTAGGGCCGGTTGCTGGCGAAGTTGTTGGTGGCCACCGCCGAGATGAAGTTACCGCTCGTGTCGAAGAACAGCAGGTTGAAGTCCTGCGTGATGCGCGGCGTCGTGCCGCTGGTCTGGTCCACCTGCAAGCTAAAGTGCCCCATTGTGGGCACCGTCACGCCGCCGGCCACCGGCGTGGCGTATGGATGCACGCGGATCGTGTAGGTACCGGTGGTCATCGGCGTGTAATACACCGTCTCGTCGGTGCCCGTGTCCTGCGAGATGACGGTGGCCCCGGACGGGTCGATGACATCAACGATGGCGTCGAAGTTCTCGGTCGCATTCGCCGGCGTGGCCATCTCGATGATCGCGTAGCCCTGCCCGGCCGTGAGAGAGACAGTGAAGTTGACCGCAGAGCCGCCCGTGCTGTCGCCGGTCATCGGCCCGTAGACGACAGCTCCGAGCGTCGGCACCGAGGAATCGAAAGGATCGTTCCACTGGAAGACCGCGCCCTGCGGATCAGCGGCGGTGTTGAGGGTCTGTGCGACATCGAGCCCGTTGGGATTGAAGTTGTGGAACCCACCCTTGTACAGGGAGGCGTCCACGCCGGTGAGGTTGATGTTGGTGCCGGCCAGCGCAGTGTTGCCGGCGGCGGCGGTCAGGCCAGTGCCGTTGGCCACGGGGCGGAAGTCGGAGTCGTACCCGTCCGTGCCCCAGTTGTTGGCGGCGGACGAACAGTAGCTGACCCCAGCGTTGACCACGTCGATGACGCCTTGCGCAACGACCCCGTCTTGGAAGAACGGTTCGTCCAGATAGGACACGTCGTCGCAGACCACGTCGGCCTTGAAGCCTTGCTGGGTGGCGGCGGGAAAGGTGTATCCGTTGAGCCCGGCCAGCGCACGGATATTGTTGGCAAAGCTAACCTCGCCGCGGTCCGCGGTGGCGAAGGCAATGCGCGCCATCGGAGCCATGTCGGCCACGATCTGGCACATGGCCCGTCCCTCGTTGGTGGCACCCGTCATCGGAGCACCTGTAGTCGGGGTAAAGTCGTCGAGCACGACGACGGGTTGGGTGTTCGGCGCGGTCGGCGTGGCGGCGGCAATGCCGGGCAAGTCGCCCGTGGCGACATCCTGCTGGGACGTGGTGAAGCTGCCCTCGGCCATGGCCGTGGGTTGAGAGTCGTAGGAGTCCGACATGACGCCAATAGACATCCCCTGCCCTTGGTAGTTCAGCGTCGCCGCCGGGTTGTAAAATTGGTTAATCTTGTTGACGCGGTGCTGGTTGACGCCGAACTCCGTCACCGCGCCCACGTTGTGAATCGGGCGCAGTTGCAGGATCACCGAGCCTACGCCACCAAACGCCGCGATGCCCGCCGCGTCATCGACGCTGATGTAACCCTCTATCACGCCGTGGCCGGCATATTTCGCGTCCGTGGCCGTGACACGGAGGGCCGGGAACCTGGCTGCCAGCGCGGGTTGCAACGACGCCACCGGCACCGTGCCGTCGGGCATGATCTCCACCAGATACTTGCCCGTGGTGGCGTCGGTGATCGCCATGCTTGCGTAAGCCGTGGCCTCGCGCGCCAAGGCGGTCGCCTGCGCCGTGTTCAAAGCATTTCCTTTGGCTGCTTTGGTGCGTGGGTTGTTGGGCGCGTTTTGCGAGAGGCGGTACTCGACAATCTTATCCAGTCCGTTGACGAGATTTTGTGGCACTGGCCTCGCAGCTGCCGAGGAAACGAAGGCGATGATTGATCCGCCGACCAAAAACAACCTGCGCGTTTTTCCACCTGAAAATTTCATATAGCGATGAGTGCCCTGGCTAACCAGTTGTGCGAACAGCAGCACCGTTCCGCCAGGCGCTGCAATCGCGAGAACATCCGCCGCAACACCGATCTTGGATGCACGCAAATTTTCGGAGCGCGATTTCTTGTTAGTGACCACCGGCCATGCGATTGCCAAGCAGCTCAACATGCCTGACGGCCGGCCGCTTGACGCGAGCTGCGGTCGATCCTAACTCCAGTGGAGGGAGGTAAAATGCACCTTCCGAATCCTACCCTCTACCCGCCTTGTTGACATCTTGACCAAGAGAAATAATTCAGGTTTGGGCGTCATCCAATCGGCTGGAACTTGCCCAGCGAGTGCGGACGGTTTTGCTGGTAGACATAGTGGCCGGTGAAAATGCTCCTGGGCACGGACGGCCACAGGTAGAACATCGGCATCGAAGACTTGAGCGTGCTTCATCAACCATTTCCTACGTAGATTTCGAATAGGCTGGCTGAGATTTCCTAGTGATGATCAACTGGGTAAGAATCCATGCCGATGAATGAATCGACTGACTGGCCATCAACTTCCCAGCTCCGTCCGCTGAACGGCCTCTGGGACTTTGCGTTCTTGGGTGCAATTGAACTCGACTCGTTCCGGCTTGACCCAAGGCTGACGTGGGAAAAGGCGCTGGTACCCTCGGCTTTTGACGCGTTGCCGGCACACGCAGGCCAGCGCGGGGCGGCCGTTTACCGCACGGAGTTCGTGGTGCCCGCGGGTCAATACGCACGGCTGGAGTTCGGCGCGGTGTCGATGTGGGCGCGCGTGTCCGTCGATGGACAGCTTCTAAGAGAACATGCCTGCGGGTATGCGCCGTTCACCGTGGATGTTCCCTCAGACCCAGAGCGGACAACGCGCACGCTGATCGTGCTCGTGGACAACCGGTTCGACTTCGCCCGGGTGCCCATGCACGACCGCCCCTTCGACTTCTACCAGTACGGCGGCATCCTGCGTGAGGTGTGCCTACGCCTTTTGCCCCCCAACGCCGCCTTCATCGACAGCGTTCACATCACCCCGACAGCAGACTACGCAGCCGGTGGGATCGAGGTGGCGGTGGACTTCGGGGGCCCAGCCCCCGGGTCGGTGGCGTTGGGTTTTGATGGCGACGCCGATTCTGTGTCAATCCCAGCAGGCGCTGTAAGCGGCGGCGCGTTCCGCTTCGCCGTGCGTGTGCCTACGCCGCGTGTCTGGTCGCCTGCTTCCCCCGCGTTGCACCGTCTCCGTGTGACCCTCCTCGACGCCGACGGGACGCCGACGGACTCGCGGACGGTGCGCTTCGGCTTGCGCCGCATCGAAGCGCGCGAGGGCAAACTGTGGCTCAACGGCGAGCCCCTGATTCTACGCGGTTACAACCGCCACGAGTGGCACCCGAATTTTGGCCCCTGTACGCCGCCCTTGCAGATGGCGGCCGACCTCCAGCTTCTGCGCGACCTGGGCTGCAACTTCGTGCGGGGCTCGCACTACCCGCAGGACCAGCGCTTCCTTGACCTGTGCGACGAACTCGGCTTCCTCGTGTGGGAAGAAAACCTCGGTTGGGGCCAGCGCGAGAAGGTGCTCACCGATGCGAAGTTCCACCGCGACCACGCCGAGACGTTGCGCGCGATGGTGCGCGCCAGCTTCAACCATCCGTCGGTGATCATCTGGGGCTTCCTGAACGAGGCGGGCACGAACCAGGCGTACTCCCGAGCGATCTTCGAGCAATCGGTAACCATCTTGCGTGCCCTTGATCCGTCGCGCCTGGCGAGTTACGCGACGATGTTCGCCAAGGACGATCTCCACTACGACCTCGTTGACCTCATCAGCATCAACATCTATCCGGGTTGGTATGGGTGTGAGGACGCCGAACAACCGCTGGATCTCATCGTGCCGGCGATGCGTGAATGCTTCGCCTCCATCGACGCGCGGGGGTTCGCGGACAAACCGGTGATCGTCTCCGAGATTGGAGCGGAAGGTCTCTATGGCTGGCACGATCCACACAGGGATTTTTTCACGGAGGAACATCAGGCAGCCTACCTACGCCGGGCCTGCGAGGCGTCGCTGGGCAACGCACGTTGCAGCGGGGTGGTGCTGTGGCAATTCAGCGACGTGCGCACCTACGGTGGCGGACGTGCCCTGATGCGCCCGCGCACCTTCAACAACAAAGGCACGCTCGACGAATACCGGCGGCCGAAGGTGGCCTACAGTGTGGTGCGCGAAATCTTCCGCACCGTGCGAGATACGTCTACGGGCTGACCAGCCCTATCAATTGACTGGAACATCTCACCTCTGTCATGGTCGCCGTGTCCACAGAGTCGTGTTGCCCGGTCGGGTCGTATGGCAGCAAAGCCCATCAGAAAATGCCGACATCCTGCTGCGTCATGAGTTCGGTCATCCGGAAAGCAGAACCGCTCCACACGATGGACATCAAGAACGACCTGGTGACGGGCAAAGATACCTGTGAGGATCATTATAGCCGAGCTTCCCGGACCTGGACGCGGTAGCTTTGCCCACCATTGTAGCCGATGCTGCGTCGTGCAGCCGACGATTCTGGTGATCAACTGTGGCAGTTCCTCTCTCAAGTTTGCCCTGTTGGAGGGGAACGAGTTCTTGGCCGAAGGCAACGTCGAACGGTTAGGCACCGCGGAGACCAACGGACGCTGGACCGTGGCGGGCGAGACCGGCAAGGCAATGCTCCCTGGTGCCGACCATGCGCAGGCCTTGGCGCAAGCGGTGTCAATCCTAGAGACTCGCCTGGGCACGCCCTTGGTGGTGGATGCCGTCGGGCACCGCGTCGTACACGGCGGCGAATATTTTAAGGAGGCGACCCTGATCAACGAAGAAGTCGTGGCAAAGATCGCCGCCTGCAACAACCTCGCCCCGCTGCACAACCCGGCGAGCGTGCTGGGCATTGGGGTGGCGCGGCAAGTCTTCCCCGACGTGCCGCACGTCGCGGTGTTCGACACGGCCTTCCACCAGACCCTCCCGCCGCGCGCGTGGCTTTACGCGGTGCCGTACGAATTCTACGAAAAGCACGCCGTCCGCCGTTATGGGGCGCACGGCACCAGCCACGAGTACGTCGCCCACCAAGCGGCGGCGGCGTTGAACCGCCCCTTGGAACAGCTCCACCTCGTCACGGCGCACCTCGGCAACGGGTGCAGCGCCTGCGCCGTGCGGGAAGGCCGGAGCGTAGATACCACGATGGGTCTTACCCCGCTGGAGGGATTGGTCATGGGCACCCGCAGCGGCGACGTGGACGCCAACCTGATGCCTTACCTGCACCGGGTAGCCGGGATGTCGCCGGACGACACGGTCGACACCCTCAACCGCCGTAGCGGGCTGCTGGGTGTCTCGGGCTTGAGCAACGACATGCGCACGGTCGCCGCCGCCGCGGCGCAGGGGCACGAACGCGCCGCGCTCGCCCTTGACCTGTTCTGTTACCGCTTGGCCAAGGCGGTGCTGGCGCTGGGAGCGGCGCTCGACCGGATCGACGCGCTCGTCTTCACGGGTGGCATCGGCGAAAACAACGTCGCCGTTCGTGCAAAGACGCTGGGGTTGCTCACGCTTCTCGGCGCGCAGGTAGACGCCCCAGCCAACGAGGTCCACGGCCGGCAGACCCGCGGACGGATCACGGCGGACCCTTCCGGACTGTTGGCCTTGGTGATCCCGACCAGCGAGGAACGCGCCATCGCCGCCCGCACCGCCGCCTTTCTTCGATCCTGACGCCATGAAACACACGTTTTTCCTCGCCCCGATCTCCGCCGACGTTGGCTTGACGACTGTCGCCCTCGGCCTCGTCCACGCCTTCGACAAGCGCGGGCTGCGCGTGGGCTTCTGCAAGCCCATCGGGCAGCCGCTGGCGCGCGATCTGGGACCCGAACGCTCCACGCACTTCGTCCGCGCCACGACCGCACTCCGCCCGGCCGCGCCGCTCTCGCTGGAAGAGGCCGAGAAGATGGTTTCCGAGGGGCACGCGGACGAACTGATGACGCGCGTCATCCGGCAATTCCATGAATCCGCCGCCGATGCTGACATCATGGTGGTGGAGGGCCTGGTGCCCACCTCGCACGACTCGTACACGGGCGCGCTGAACACAGACTTGATCCGCACGCTCAGCGCCGAGGTCGTGCTGGTTGGCAGGGTCGCGGATGGCGTGGACCAGACACTACGCGACCAGATCGACTTCGCCTCGCGCCGGTACGTCGGCGGGGACCGCTCCCGGCTGGCGGGCTGCATCCTGAACCGTCTACGCCTAAACCCGGGTGAGCCGCTGGCTGCCGCCACGGCACGCACACGGGAGGCGTACCGAGCCCTTGCGCCCAACGCACCTGAACTGGCCGCGCTGGTGCCCGAGAACGCCGCGCTGACGTACTGCCGCACGCGGGATGTCGCCCGCCACCTGGACGCCGAGATCCTCGCGGCGGGGGAACTCGACCAGCGGCGCGTGCAGTCCATCCACCTCCTTGCGCGCACCGTGCCGAACATGCTGCACGTTTTCCAGCCGGGCGCAGTGCTGGTGAGTCCGGCCGACCGGGACGACGTGCTGCTGGCGACGTGCATGGCCGCCTTGAACGGCGTGCCCATCGCGGGATTGGTGCTCACGGGTGACACCGTGCTCGACGAGCGGGTTTACGCGCTGTGCCGTCCGGGCATTGAGACCGGGTTGCCGGTGCTGCGCGTCCGGTCGAACTCTTACGAGACGGCCACGCGGCTCAACGCGATGAGCAGCGAGGCTCCGACCGATGACCTGGAGCGCGTCCAGGCGGCGATGGAGTTTGTCTCCCTGCACGTCGACGAGGGGTGGATCGACCGGCGTTGTGCACATGACTTGGAGACGCGGCTCTCGCCGGCGGCGTTCTGCTTCCAGCTTACCGAGCGTGCGCGGATCGCGGATCGCCGCATCATTTTGCCCGAGGGGGCGGAACCGCGGACGATCCAGGCGGCAGCAGTCTGCGCGCAACGCGGTATCGCCCGCTGCGCGTTGCTCGGCGACCCCGAAGAAGTCCGGCGGGTGGCCGCCGCCCGGGGAATTGAGTTGCCTGCGGGCGTCGAGATCATTGATGCGAACGCCATCCGCGCGGGCTACGTCGAGCCGATGGTGGAACTGCGCAGGCACAAGGGCTTGTCGCCGCAGACGGCGCAGGAACAACTCGAAGACGATGTTGTTCTGGGCACGATGATGCTCGCGCTCGGAGAGGTCGACGGGCTGGTGTCCGGTGCCATCCACTCGTCCGCGAACACCGTCCGGCCCGCGCTCCAACTCATTAAGACGCGGCCGGGTGTTCGCGTGGTATCATCAATCTTCTTCATGTGCCTGCCGGATCAGGTGCTCGTCTACGGCGACTGTGCGGTGAACCAAGACCCGGACGCGGCGACGCTCGCCGACATCGCGGTCCAGAGCGCGGATTCTGCCACGAAGTTCGGCATCCCGCCGCGCGTGGCCATGATCTCTTACTCCACAGGGGAAAGCGGTTCCGGCGCGGACGTGGAAAAGGTGCGCGAAGCCACGCGCCTCGCCCAACAACTGCGTCCCGATCTGCTGATCGACGGCCCGCTCCAGTACGACGCCGCCGCCATCGCTGACGTGGCGGAAAAGAAGGCTCCCGGCAGCCGCGTGGCCGGACGCGCCACCGTTTATGTCTTCCCCGATCTCAACACCGGCAACACGACTTACAAAGCCGTGCAGCGTAGCGCCAACGTCCTCTCCATCGGGCCGATGCTGCAAGGCTTGCGGCGGCCGGTCAACGATCTTTCCCGGGGTGCGCTGGTCGAAGATATTGTTTACACCATCGCCTTGACCGCCGTGCAGGCGGCAGACGCGTAGCTGCCCCGTCGGTGTAGGAGCATTCCTGCCCTGTCGCCCTGCCATCAACGGAGACGGGGGCTAGCGAAAGAAGTCCTGCAACGAGACTGAGGCCACGTCAGGCGAGACGCTGGCCAAAGCCGGACCGCTGTCTGGATGTGGGTAGCGTCCATCCAACCCGGCGCAGCGAATTAATGCAGTCATAGCAACATCTCATACCTGATGCCCAAACCTCGCTCCGTCCCGCGCCGTTCTTCCAGTTCTCTACCCACCATTGTCACTGCCCTGCTCTGCGGCGCAGGAGCGGTGGCCGCCGCGGTTTGGCGCGCCCGCCGCCAGGCCCGACAGCAACGTCTCGGCGCGGCCAGCCGCGGCAAACGTTTTGTGATCTTGGGCGGCGGCTTTGCCGGCCGCTACGTGGCCGCCGAACTCGCCCGCCAACTGCCCGCCGTCTGTGGGGATGACAAAACCGAGATCATCCTGGTGGACGAGAACCCCTATTTGCTCTTTACCCCGATGCTCACCGAGGCGGCCGGCGGCATGGTGAACGCTCGCCACATCATCAGCCCGGTCGGTGAACTCCCCCCGCACGTGACCTTCCACCAAGGGCGGGTGGAGGCGGTCGACCTAGCAGCGCGCCGGGTGACCCTGCAAGCCGCCGGCCAGAACAGCGATGGCACAAACACCGGTCGCTGCACTTTGGAAGCCGATCACCTCGTACTGGCCCTCGGCTCGGTGGCCAACTACCACGGTGTGCCGGACTTGAAGGAGCACTCTGTCACGATGCGGCGGCTGGCGGACGCCGAGACGATTTATGCCCGCGTCTTCGACCTGCTCGCCCGCGCCGAGACCGAGCCAGACCAAGGCGCACGCCGCGTGCTGCTGACCGTGGTCGTCGGTGGGGCTGGCTACACCGGGGTGGAGACCATGGCCGCCGTCAATGAACTCCTGCGCACCGAACTCGAACGCCGCCGCCAACGCGGCGCTGCGCTGGACCCAGCCGACTTGACCACCGTGCTTGTGGACCCTGCTGAGCGGCTCATGCCCGAACTCAAAAGCGACCGGCTGGCCGCCTACGCCGAAAGGAAGCTGCGCGAGGCCGGCGTGGAGGTGCGCCTACAAACGAAGATCACCGGGGCTGGTCAGGACTTCGTCGAACTGGACGGCAACCGCCGCCTGCCCGTGGGGTTATTCATTTGGTCGGGCGGGGAGATGCCCTGCCCGCTGGTGTCCAAGCTGGAAGGTGTAGGCCTCAGCAAGCAGGGTGCGCTAGAGGTGGACGCCAGCGGGGCGGTGCCTGGCCATCCCGGTGTCTGGGCCATCGGCGACTGCGCCGCCCTGCCCAAGCCGAACGGCCAAGGCACCTACGCACCCACCGCGCAGAACGCCGTGCGCGAGGGCGTGCTCGTCGCGGCGAACATCGCAGCCACGCTCTGCGGCGAACCGACGCGACCGTTCACTTACACGCCCATCGGCGAATTGGCGCTGGTGGGCCGGCACGCGGGAGTAGCGGAGGTTTATGGCTTGCCCTTCTCCGGACTGGTGGCCTGGGCGATGTGGCGGGCCGTGTACCTGGCAAAAATGCCTGGCTTGGGTCAACGTGCGCGCATCCTGCGAGATTGGTGGTACGACGCTCTCGCCGGTGGCTCACCGGCAGCGATGGCGCAGAACGCTGGCACGTCCAACGCACTGTTCGCACGCGGTGCAACCCGACTCACGCTCGGGAGGTCGCCAACGACGGTTTAAGACTTCATTTATCAAGCCACCTTTATCGTGCCGCCGCAGGAGGCGGTCAGATCTCGTGTCTCACGAAGCCGCCCTTCGCTCAGGAGGCGGTGAAGTCGTGTCGCAGTTATCGCAGAAACTCACTAAAACGACCTCAAACGAGGCCTAAGCAACTTGAATGAAGTGCAGTATTCCCAGAGGAGAAATTGGCTTCTCTGAATAAACACATTCTTGTTGCAACCCATTCGTAATCAGCAGGTCATGGGTTCGAATCCCATCGTTGGCTAATCGCTCTCTCGCAAAGGGTTATCACCCAAAGCCATTTCGGCTTCTTTGTGGTTCCGAAAAGAGGCAATCCCCGATTGTCTCTTTTTCACGCTTCCCTCTGACGCGAGGCAGAAAATCTTCCTTCCGACTGCGACATGGACAGCCTGATTGTGTCTCGCCGGTGCGCCGCGTGGTTGCACTGGGACGACCACTTCAGAAGAGCTCACGCTTGGTAGACACCAAGCCGTGCCTAGTTGACCCTCAACAACAGAAAACCGGCTGACATCCTTGTAGATGTGGCAGCCGGCTCTCTCGGGTCGCAATCCGAGAATGTCATCGGGCGGCCGCACTTGCAAGGGCAACCTCATTGTCCTGCATGACAACTCGTTCTCCAGCGAAGCCTATGACCGTCTCCACAGATGGAGGACTCACTGCTCGGGTCCGAAAGGCGAACAGGCGGGTTCCTGCTAATTTGCCCCGCATCGGTTGCTCGGCTCCCATCGCCGCTCTGCTGCCTTCTATCCTGAAGCAGATCATCAATCCAAGGGAGGGACAGTAACCATGGCTCACCACCATGCCAGCCGGCGGATCGGCGTTGGCGACTGGACTATTGCCTCCAGCCAGCCATTCAGCCGTCGGTTGACCGAACTGCGTCGTGCCAGCGAGACCGTCCACCCCGCGCTCGGCGCACTGGCCGGTGCCGACGTGTCCAAGCTCAACACGAAGGGGTACACCAACTTCTTGCGCACGGCTGCCCAGGTGGACCGGGAACACGGCCTCGGGTTGGCTGAGCGTGGGATTGTCTTCGGCGACGAACACACCTCCGGCGGCGCGAACCCGCCCGCCGACCACGGCGATGCGCTGGCTGCCGCCAAGCCGGAACCCGTTGGCGACCAGTCCCCCGATCCTTCGCGCGTCGGGTCGGTCAAAGACCTGGTGGACCGGGCGTTACTGCCGGGCACGGGGGAGCGCAAGCAGTACGCCGCCCTCGGCACCGTTTCACCCGAACAGGCTGCCCGCTTGAAAGCGGACACCGGCCTGGACCTCGCCGGTTATCAGGGTCAGGAGATCACCGCGAGCGTCATCGGTTACATCGACGGATATGACGATGGCGAAGGTGCGGTGCGTCATTGCTGGGCCGACACGCTCCTGCGCGACGATGATGGGCATTATTACGCTGTGCGTGAACGCTACACGCGCAGTTCGTGGGAGCCGAACGCCGAGGTCACCGATGAAACCAAGAAGACTCGGCGCATCAGCGTCCGCGCGGCGATTCTGTGGGCGACCACCCTGACGGGTGACACACAGACGCTACGTCAGGATGCTGCTGTCTTCTTCCGTCAGAGCAAGGTCTCTGGCGCGAGGGCGTTGGCGGTGTTGAAACCCGACGCGAAAACGATCACCGTGCCGGTGACCTTGGACCTCGATCTGTACGAGAAGACCTTGGCGATGGGCGCGTACGACAACCGCACGGACTTCTCCGCAACGGTGGCTCACTGTTTGTACGGCGACGTGGAGACTTGGCTGGACACCGACGACAAGCCTAGCCCTGCGCAGTTCCTCAAGCGATGGCTCAAGGAGCACCCACACGAGCAGCTGTCGGCTGCCTCGCCCCAGGCTGTTGGTCTTGAGCTTGTGCTCGATGAACAGGCTTGTTCGCTGGTGGAACGTTTTCTAGCGGAGACACCTTACGAGTTCACGAACCGTGACGTGGTCAGCGGCTGTGTCAGGCAGTCGCTCGACATGGCGTTCAGAGACAAGGAATTGGAGAGCAGCCTCCACCACGCTCCACGAGACCGCACGTTCGCCGACAATGGCTGGGGGTACTTGGAGGAAGAGGTGTACGACGCACGCCAGCGACGGCTCGGACTACCCGAGTTCGACCGCAGTCAGGATGACGCCGAGCGCATGTCGTATGACGAACAAGCGAACATCCGCCTGGGCTTGTTGGTTCCCGCTTCACCGGAAAACAGCGGGACGGTTGCCAGCCGCCTGCGCTACCCGAACCGCGAGCCGGAACCCACCGCGTTGCACGGCCTCAACGCCGCCATGCCCGAACCGGTGACCGCCGACGAGGTTGCTGCCGCGCGTGCCGCGGAGCCGGAGAAAGTCCGCGATGGACTGCTGCACCTTGCCGCCGACTGGCGCTCCGAAGGGGCGCGCACGGGGGGGGGCGCATCGCAAACGTGCTGACCCGGTGTGCCGATGCCCTGGAAGCGGCCGTCGCAGGAAAGGAGGGTCGCTGACCATGGGCAACATCCTGCCTCCTGCCGCCCCATCCATGGTCGAGGAGTGGGAAGCCAACCGGCGCGTGGCCGTGGATTCGTTCGAGCGTCTGTGCGGCAAAGGCCACTCCGCCCGCCGCGTCGCTGCTAGCCTGGGCTTCTCCGCGCCGTGCATCCGTGCGTTGCAGGCGACCTTCCAAAAGCAGCAGCCGCACATGCACTAAAACGCCGACTGCCCTCATCACGACCAATCTCCGCCCGCGCCAGCGTCCAATCCGCTGGCCGGCAGTGGCGTGCGTTCCCCTCTACCAACATCCCATTTGCTTCAGCGTCATGTTCTACCCGCAACAACGTAGTCCCGCCGGCATTGAACCCGACGGTGGTGGCGTTCTCGAATAATAGGATTGCCATGAAAAAGAACGTTCCTCTCTTCGATCCTCTGGAGAAGTACTACACAACCGACGAGGCCGCGCCGTTGCTCGGATTTCACCCCGAGACGGTCAAAAAGAAGTGCGCGGCCGGTCTCATCCGTGCAACGAAACCCGGCAAGGTCTACCGGATTCCCCACAGCGCCATCGCCGAGTTCCTCACGAGACATTCAAACTAAACCGGCGGGGAGGACTGCCAAATGAGGTTGACTGCTGCCAGCGTCCGACCCGCTGGCTCGTCACACCATTCAGAACAGGTCACCGCCAAGAAACATCGGTACACTCAATCCTCGCCGCGTTCCTCGGCAGTGATCGAGGTGATCACCCATCTTGGCGCTTCGTCCTGCTGCTCAACGTCCTCGGTGACGCGCAGATCGTCGATGCGCTGCTGCTTCATCGCCCACGCAAGGACATGCAAACCCTCGCCACGCACGGTGACGAGATGCTAGGCGGTGTAGATGGTCATTATGGTCTCGCTGCCGCGCACGTCGCCCATCGGCGGCAAAGCCGTCAACAGGTAACCGCCGTCGCTCTGATCCACGCCCTCCGGTGAGCAGTTGAACATGGGTAAGCACGCCAACGTGGGAGAGCGGCAGGTTGTGCAGGCGAAGCGGTTCCGGGCGACACCATCCGCGCCTTGGCCTCGTGTAAGGCGTGCATACGCCCTCTCCTAGCGAGTGAGACAACGCTTGAGAGCCGACCCGCGGCTGGCTGTTGCTCGGTAGCGCAGAGGTCGCCGCCCGGCACTGTATTACTTCTTTCTAGAGCCTGTCATGCACTTGGGCTGAGGTAGGTTGGCGGCCGTGAGCCGCAAAGCCTACCCGACTGATGTCAGCAACGAAGAGTGGGAGTTCGTCGCGCCGTATCTGACCTTGCTCCGAGAGGACGCTGCGCAGCGGCTTTACCCGCTGCGCGAGCTTCTTGATGCCATACGTTACCTGGTCAAAGCGGGTTGTCCGTGGCGGCTGTTGCCCAACGATCTGCCGCCCTGGACGGCGGTGCACCAGCAAGCGGAGCGCTAGAGGAAGGCAGGCTGCTTTGAGAGTCTGACCCATGACCTGTGCGAGTTGTTGCGCCTGCTCCAAGAACGCAACCCGCGGCCCACGGCGGCGATCCTCGATGGCCGGACCATGCAGAGCAGTCCAGAGAGCGGCGCGCGAGCTGGTTATGACGACTACAAGCGGCGCAAGGGCAGCAAGGTGCACATGGCCGTAGATACCCTCGGCCACTTGCTCGCCGTGCTGGTCACTCCGGCCAACGAGCAGGAACGTGCCCATGACGTGACTTCGCTTTTTCGAGCCGGGGAGTGAGTTAGTCTGGGGCACCACCAAAGGACCCAGACTCATGAAAGGCAAGCGATACACGACCGAAGACAAGATCCGCATCCTGCGCGAAGGCGACCGGGGCAAGAGCGTCCTGGAAGTGTGCCGCGAGCATAATATCTCCGAGGTGAGTTTCCGCCGTTGGAAGCGCCAGTTCGGCCAGATGGATCTCAACGAGGCGCGTAAACTCGAGGAACTGGAGCGGGAGAACGGCGAACTCAAAAAGATGCTCGCTGAAGCCTTGCTCAAGAACCGGGTGCTGGAAGCCGTCGCCGAAAAAAAATGGTAGGCCCGGCGCATCGAAGAGCGGCGGGGCCCCCCGCGGGGGGGGGGGGGGGGGGGGGGCGGGGGGGGGGGGGGGGCGGC
>CAXUIU010000011.1:0-23099 GCA_964250955.1 uncultured Chthoniobacterales bacterium
GAAGGTCGTCCCTCTATGACTTCGGCTTCGGTCAGGCCACATCAGTAGCCGGTCGCCCCCAAGGCAGGGATGGCTCTCCGAGCCAGTCCCTAGATTTGCTGGCTCTGGGCAAACGCCGTTGGCGATTAATGCTTCTTCCGCTCGCCACCACCGCCACCATGTCCACCACCGCCACGGTTACCCCCACCACCCTGCGGCGCGCGTGCCACTTGGCGGCCGCCACCACCCGGGGGACGGAAAGCACGACCGCCACCGCCACCGCCGCCACGGTCAAGACGTTGCCGGCCGCCGCCGCGGTTGGGATTGCCCCCCGCGAAGGCGTCGCGATTACGGCCCTCCCCGCGGTTGCGGCCACCAGCGGTGCGGGCACTCCGGCGGTTGTTTTCGCCGGCAGGTGCGCCGGCGCCTCGCTCGGCGTTGTGGTTACCTCGGTCACCGCGGGCTTGGTCGCGTTTGGAGACATCCTGCCGCTCGCTGCCCGGATGCGCGGCGCGAGCCTGTTCACGCGCGGTCCTTTGCTCTGCCGTCGCCTGGACGTGGTTGGCGCGTGCCGCGCGGAGTTCCTCCCGGTTGGCGCTCGCCACTACGCCGCCGCGGCCGTTGAAGCTGGCGCGGTTCTCCGGGCGGTTGCGGAAATTATTGTCCACGTACGTGTTGTGGATGTTGTTCACGTCCACCCGCGTGATGGCCGTGTTGTACCGGAACGCCCCGCCATCCCAGCGCCCGCCGTAGTAGCCGTAGCCGCCGTAGCCGTAGCCGTAGTTGATGCCGCCGTAGAAGCCGACCGTCGGCCCCCAGTAGCCCGCGTTGTACGCGTAGAACCCGTTGGTGTAGCCCCAGTATCCGGGCGTCCACAGGTACCCGACCTGCGGCGGCGGCACCCACAGGCCGTCCACCCAGTAGTAGTTGGCGGCACCGTAGTCATACTCGTAGTAACCGGGCGTCCATAGGTAACCCTCTACCGGGCAAGGCGGCTGCTCGTAGACCGGGATCGGCGGCGGCGCGACGGAGATGGCCACGGAGACCGCGTGAGCGGCCGTGACGGGCAGGACGCCGAGCGCGAGCGCGGCGAGCAGGGATCGAAGTTTCATGGTGGTAGGGGTTTACTTTAGCGGGACAACGTTTCTGACGGGCCGTCCGGTTGGAAAATTCAACCTCCTGACGGGCCGCAAGTTGCGCGGATTATTCCAACCCGCGTCGCTTGAGCAGCGGATGCACGTCCGGCGCGTGGCCGCTGAACTCCTTGTACAGGTCCAGCGCGTCGGTCGCCCCGCCGCGGGAGAGCAGCGTCTGGCGGATGTGCTCGCCGTTCTCGCGCGTGAGGCCGCCGTGTTCGAGCACCCACTTCTCGCCGTCCGCCGCCATCACCTCACTCCAGAAGTACGAGTAGTACCCGGCCGAGTACCCGCCGCCGAAGCTGTGCGAAAAGTACGGCGAGCGGTAGCGCGGCGGCACGGGCGCGTAGTCCACGCCCGCTTTCTTGAGCGCCGCCGCCTCGAAGGCCAGCGCCTGGTCGCCCATCGGCACCTCGTCGGGCTTCAACTGGTGCCACGCCTGGTCGAGCAGGGAAGCCGACAGATACTCGGTCGTGGCGTAGCCCTGGTTAAACTTTCGGGCCGCGAGCATCTTATCCATTAGATCCTGCGGGATCGTCTCACCGGTCTGGTAGTGCTTGGCGAAGTTTCTGACCACCGCCGGGTACACCGCCCACATCTCGTTGAACTGCGAGGGGAACTCCACGAAGTCGCGCGGCACGCTCGTCCCGCTGAAGCGCGGGTAGCGCACGTGCGAGAACATCCCGTGCAGCCCGTGGCCGAACTCATGGAACGCCGTGCGCACCTCGTCGCTCGTGAGCAGCGTCGGCTGGCCGGCGGGCGGCTTGGGGATGTTCAAGTGGTTGGCGACGACGGGCAGATCACCGGTCAGGTCGGACTGGCGCACGTACTCGTTCATCCACGCGCCGCCGCGCTTGGACGGGCGCGCATAGTAGTCGGCGAGGAAGAGCGCCAGGGGCTTGCCGTCCTTGTCGAACACCTCGAAAGTGCGCACGTCCGGCTGGTAGACCGGCAGGTCGTGGCGTTCCTTGAAGGTGACGCCGTAGAGTTGCGTCGCCGCGTAGAAGACCCCGTCGAGCAGGACGTGGTTGACCTCAAAGTATGGCTTGAGCTGGGACTCGTCGAAGTTGTACTTCGCCTTGCGGACTTTCTCCGAGTAGAGGTCCCAGTCGTACGAGGCCACCTGGAAGCCGCCGTGTTCCTGGTCGATAACGGCCTGGATGTCCGCGCCTTCCTTCTTCGCGTTGGCAACGGCGGGGGCAGCGGAGTCAGCGAGGAGCTTGTTGACAGCGTCCACGCTGCCGATGGTCTGCTCGTCCAACTGGTAGGCGGCGTGGGTGGGATAGCCGAGGAGGTTGGCGCGCTCGGCGCGCAGCCGGGCGATGCGCGCGATGGTCGCCTTGTCGTCGAACTCCCCGCCGTGGCTGTTGCGCGAGAGCGACGCCTCCATGATGCGCTGGCGCAGTGCGCGGTCCGTCAGATTGGTCAGCGCGGGTTGGGTGGTGGTGTTGAGCAGGCGGATGACGAACTTGCCCTCCTGATGGTCGGCCTTGGCGGCGACCTCGGTGGCGGCGACCTCACCGTCGGTCATGCCGGCGAGTTGCGCGCGGTCGGCGACGATGATGCTATCAGCATTCTTCTCCTTGAGCACGGCCTGGTTGAAGGTCGTCTCCAGCGAGGCCAGTTCGGTGTTCATCGCCTTGAGCTTCGCCTTGTCGGCGTCGGAGAGCTTCGCGCCGGCGCGCACGAAGTCCTTCTCGTAGCGTTCGAGCAGGCGCTTGGATTCGGGGTCGAGATTCAGGGAATCCTTCTGGTCAGAGAGGGTCTGGATGCGGGCGAAAAGCTTCGCGTTGAGGAAGACCGTGTCGTTGTGCGCGGCCTGCTTGGGGGCAACCGCGGCTTCGACTTCCTGAATCTTGGGATTGGTGTTGGCCCCGGCGAGGTTGCTGAAAACGAGGTCCACACGTTCGAGCGCGCGGCCGGCGCGCTCCAGAGCAAGGATCGTGTTGTCGAAGGTGGGTGGCGCGGGGTTGTCCGCGATGGCGTCGATCTCCTGGAGGTGCTCGGCCATGCCCTGGTCGAAGGCGGGCTCGTAGTCGGTGTCCTTGATGCGGTCGAAGGGCGGCAGGTGGTAAGGCAGCGTGCTCGCGGAGAGGAGCGGGTTGTCGGTGGAAGGCATGGCGACGGCAGAGGCGTTGGAATCGGCGGCGAGGCCCGTGCCGGTCAGCCACAGGCCGGCGGCGGAGGCGAGAACGAGGGCGGGACGGAGCGGCGGCGTTGGCATGAGTGGGAAGACGGGCAAAGTTTTCCAGTATTCGCCGCACAGGGTCCGGCCGGCGGTGTCGTGGAACGCTTGACACGGACCAGCCACCCGTTTCTCTTGGGAACACCATGCCCGACGACAACGACGACGCGCCGTCCGAGTTTTCCGAACTCGACCTCTCCGAAGACGCCGCCATCACCGGTGATGCCGTGCAGGAAAACCTCGGCGTTCCAGAAGGCGACTCCGTACGGCCCAACCCGGAAGAGGAAGCCGCTTCCGACCCCGACGACGAGATGCTTGCGTAGACCTGGCGTGCGAAAACTTCTCCTGCTCACCGGCGCGGCCCTGCTGCTGCGCGGTACCCTCTGCGGCCAGTCCCCCGCCCCGACGCCCGCGCCGTACTCGGCGGAGACGCTCGCGGACCTGCCCAAAATCCAGGCCGCCGCGCTCAACAGTGATTACGGCTACCGGCAGGTCGCGCACCTCGCCGACAACATCGGCCCACGCCTGAGCGGTTCGCCGCAGGCGCAGAAGGCGGTCGAATACGTCGCCGCCGAGATGAAGGCGCTCGGCCTGGAGGTCACGCTGGAGCCCGTCACCGTGCCCCACTGGGTCCGCGGCGAGGAAACGGCGGCGCTCACCCAGTTCCCCGGCATGGCGGAGGGCACGACGCAAAAGATCGTCCTGACCGCGCTCGGGCCCAGCGTCGCCACGCCGCCGGAAGGCCTCACCGCGCCGGTCGTGGCCGTGCGGGACTTCAACGAACTGCGCGCGCTCGGCCGCGAACGCGTGGCGGGCAGGATCGTCGTCTTCAACCACGCCTTCGACCAGCAGATGGCCGAGGTCGGCAACGGTCTGGACGCGTACAGCAAGGCCGTGATCTACCGCAGCCAGGGTCCGAGCCTGGCGGCGCGGATGGGGGCGGTGGCGGCGCTGGTGCGTTCGGTCGGCGGGGCGAACTACCGCCTGCCCCACACGGGCGGCACGCACTACGCCGACGACGCGCCGAGGATTCCCGCTGCCGCCGTCGCCGCCGAGGACGCGGAACTGATCTACTCCCTCGCCGCTCAAGGCCCGGTGACGATGCACCTCATCCTCACTCCGCAGACGTTGCCGGACGCGCCGAGCTTCAACGTGGTCGCCGACCTCCCGGGCAGCGAACACCCCGAGCAGGTCGTCATCGTCTCGGGGCACCTGGATTCGTGGGACCTCGGCACGGGGGCCATCGACGACGGCGCGGGCGTGGCGGTGTCGATGGAGGTGCTCCACCTCGTCAAAAGCCTCGGACTGCACCCCAAGCGCACGCTGCGGTTCATCGCCTGGATGAACGAGGAAAACGGCCTGCGCGGTGGTGAGGCGTACGCCAGGGACCACGCCGCGGAAGCCGCCAACCACTTCGCCGCGATGGAGAGCGACCTCGGCGCGGACCATCCTTCGGGGATCATCGTGGGCGCCAAGCCGGAGGCGCGAGAACTTCTGACGCCCATCGCAGAGGTGCTCTCGACGCAAGGCGCGGGTCTCCTGCGCGTCGGTGGCGAGGCCGGGGCCGACGTGGGCCCCCTCGCAATGCTGCACGTGCCGACCTTCGCCCCGATCCAGGATAGCCGGCGTTACTTCAACTACCACCACACCGCGGCGGACACCCTCGACAAGATCGACCCCCATCTTTTGCAGGAAAATGCCGCCGTGATGGCCGTGACCGCTGATGCGCTGGCGAATCTGGAGGTGCCACTGCCGCGCTGATTTCCATGAATCACCATGCTGCCATCTTCGACATCGACGGGACGCTCCTGGACTCCGTGGACTTCCACGCCGAGGCGTGGCGGCAGGCGTTCTTGCACTTCGGCCGGGACATCCCCTTCGCGGACCTGCGTTCGCAGATCGGCAAAGGCGGCGACCAACTCCTGCCAGTGTTCCTGTCGGAACGCGAGGTCGCGCTGGTCGGCAAGGTGATCGAGAAGACGCGCGGCGACCTGTTCAAGCGCGACTTCCTCCCACGGGTAAAGCCATTCCCCGGGGTGCGTCCGCTGTTCGAACGCATCCGGCGCGACGGGATCAAGATCGCGCTGGCGAGCAGCTCCAAGCAGGACGAGGTGGCGCACTACGCCAAGCTGCTCGACATCGAAGACCTGATCGAGGCAGGCACGTCCACGGACGACGCCAAGAAGTCCAAACCGCACCCCGATATCTTCGAGGCGGCATTGGAAAAGCTCGGCAATCCCTCCGCGAAGAAGTGCGTAGTCCTCGGCGACACGCCCTACGATGCCGAGGCCGCACAGAAAGCCGGGATCAAGACGATTGGCGTATTGTGCGGAGGCTTCCCGGAGGAAGACCTCAAGAAGGCAGGTGCGGTCGCCATCTTCCGCGACCCGGAGGATTTACTGCGGCGTTACGACGAGTCACCGTTGGCAGAATAAACAGGCCACGTTGGCGGGACCTACCCAACTGCATCTACTTCCTCAGAAATCGTCGCTCTCGACCATCTTCTGGAACAGCCCCGGTGTCTGGCGGAGTTCCTCGAACGTGCCGTCCTGCACGATGCGCCCCTCGTCGAGCACGATCACGCGGTCACAATCCTTCACCGTCGAGAGCCGGTGCGCGATGAAAATACTCGTTCTGCCCGGCAGGATGCGCCCAAACGCCTCCTGCACCATGCGCTCGCTGACCGTGTCCAGCGCGCTCGTCGCCTCGTCGAACACGAAATAAGCCGGGTCGTGCAAGAGCGCCCGGGCAATCGCCAGCCGCTGCCGCTGTCCACCCGACAACCGCGAGCCGCCCTCGCCGATCACGGTATCGAGGCCCTGCGGAAGCGACTCGATGAAGCCCCACACGCTCGCCATTTCGCAGCAGTGGCGGATACGTTCCTCGCTCGCGCCGGGGCAGACGATCATGAGGTTTTCGCGGATGCTCGTCTGGAAGAAGTACGGATCCTGCGGCACGATGCCGAAGCGGTGGCGCACGTCCGTCGTCCGGCAGCAGCGCACGTCCTCGTTGCCGAAGGACACCGACCCTTTGTCCGGGTCGTACAGGCGCAGGAACATCTTGGCGAGCGTGCTTTTGCCCGAACCCGACGGCCCGACGAGCGCCACGCGCTGGCCGTAGGGGATCGTCAGGTTGATGCCGCGCAGGATAGGCTGGTCAGCCGAGTAGCGGAACTCCAGATCCTTGACTACGAGGTCAGCGTTGATCGGCAGCGGCTGGGGCTTCTTGGGCTCGGGCGTGGTGGTGTCCGTCGTCAGCACGTCGTTGAGCCGGTTGAGGCTCGCCTGCGCGCGACCGTGGGCGACGCGGAGTTGGAACATGAGCTGCACCGGAGCCTGGAGCACCGCGAACGCTCCGAGGAAGGAAAAGAGTTGGCCCTCCGTCAGGTGGCCGTTCATGTAGCGGCCGGCGGCGACCAGGAGCACGAGCACGAAGCAAAAGACGCCCGTGGCCTCCTGCCGCATGTTGACGTGGTGGGTTTTCACGTCGCGGTCGTAAACCTTCTTGCGCAGCACGTCGGCGCTCTCAACGAAGGCGGCGCTCATGCGTTCCTCGATGGCGTACATCTTCACGTCGCGGTTGCCGCGGAAGATGTCGGACACCCGGCCGATGATCTTGCCCTCGGTCTCCTGGAAGTCCTCCATGAGTTGCCGCAGGCGGCTGTGGCCGCTGTTGGCCGAGACGACGGTGAGGACCACCGAAACGACGAGGATGAGCGTCATGCCCCAATCCCAGCCCGACATCCACACCACGGCGATCAGGAACGTGCTGATCGAGTTGGGCAGGTTCATGGCCAGCGTGTGGTAGAACGAGCTGATCTCGTTGAGCGGCGTGCCCATCACGTAGGTGAACAGTTCGCCGCTGGTGTGCTTGCCGTGGAAGCGCAGGCACAAGTTGTTGATGTGCCGGAAGAAGCGGGCGCGCAGCTCCAGGACGACGTTTTCGCGCACCTTGGTGAAGATGCGGTAGGAGCCGTACCAGGCGAACATACGCATGACGATGGCGACGAAGAGGTAGCCGCCGACGATGACCGCCAGCCGGACGTAGCGGGTCTTCATCGGCAGGTCGGTGGCTTTGAGCACGTCGTCCACCAGGAACTTCGGTACGAAAGCTTGCGCGGCGATGGCGAAGCCGGGCAGCGAGTTCAGGAACGCGCACAAAAGCAGCGTCCAGCGGTAACGCCAAACGTACGGGCCGACGAGGCGTCCGAGGGTAGGCGCGACAGACTCCGCGCGCGGTACGGGCGGCGCGGGCACTGCCGTGGTGCGAGGAATCGCGAGGCGCTCGACAGCGGAGACGGCGGCAGCAGCAGAAGCTTGCATGAAATCGGGAATAACTTTGGTACTTAACCCTGACGGGTCAGAACCCCCTGTGTATTCAATAATGTCTGCGCAACAGACACAAAGTTCCCGGGTTGGTCGCGCGCACGGGTTTTCGCAAAGGTTGATTCGTCCGAATTGAAGAGCCGGCCGGGTCAAACGTCTCAGAAATGCGGTTTAGCGGAGACGCGTTTGACTCGCCGCGCCTTTTGCCGTCCTACTTCTTGCGTTCTGCTTCCTTATGATTGACTCCGATTTTCGCTGGGCCACGGGCATTGAATGTTCGTTCATCCCCCACCTGGGCATCGACCAGTACAAGTGGACCCAGCACGACCGTTTCTGGCGGCAGGATTTTGAACTGCTCGGCCGCGACCTGGGCTGCCGCTGGCTGCGCTACGCCCTGCCCTGGCACGAGATTGAGCGCCAACCGGGGCAGTTTGACTGGAAGTGGTTCGACGACCGGCTCGCCCTTTTCGACGAACTCGGCATCCGGCTGATGCTCGACCTCGCGCACTTCGGCGTGCCGACGTGGCTGCCGGACGCCTTCGCCGACCCGGATTTCCCCGCGGCGTTGGAACGCTTCGCCCGGGCCTTCGGCGAACGCTACGCGGGCCGGGTGCCGTGCGTGTGCCCGATCAACGAGCCGCTCATCACGTCGCTCTTTTGCGGCGACGTCGGCCTGTGGCCGCCGTACGGCCGGGGGCTGAACTTCTACATGACGACGCTCTCACGCGTCGGGCAGGCGTTCTGCCGGGCGGAGCGGGTCCTACGCGAGACGATGCCCGGCGTCGAGATCCTCGTCTGCGATTCGCTGGAGGTCGCCGTGACGTACGAGGACTCGGGGCCGGCGACAAGCCGGTTTTTGCGCGAGACGCTGCGTGACGACGTGACCCGCCGCATGCACCGCCGCCACATCGTCACCGACCTCGTCCAGGGCCGCATTGACCATGGACACCCGCTGCGGCCATGGATGAGCGAACACGGGTTCAGCGACTTCGATTTCGGGTGGTTCCAGAAACACCGCGCCCGCATCGACCTCGTCGGGCTGGACTACTACGAGCACACGGAGGTCGAACTCTACACCACCCCCGAGGGCTACTACCGCCAACGCAAGCTCCAGCCGCCGCTGGGTCTCTACCAGGCGGCGCAGGACTACTGGGAGAAGTACCACATCCCGCTCATGGTCACCGAGACCAGCGCGGGCGGCCATGACGGCGACAAGGTTGCGTGGTTGGACAAAAGCGTCGCCGACGTGCGCCGACTGCGCGCGGAAGGTTTTCCCATCGTCGGCTACACCTGGTGGCCCGTCATCGACCACCTCGACTGGGACGGCGCGCTACTGCACCAGACCGGGCACATCCACCCCGTCGGCATCTACCGGCTCGAACGCGGCCCCGGCGGGAAGCTGGAACGCCACCCTACCGGCCTGCGCGACGCCTACAAAGTGCTCATCGACGGCGGCAACGACACCGCCGGCCCGCTGGTGGAGACCGACGAGCAGCGCGAACGCCGCCGGGTGCGCGAGGCGTTCCGGCAAGCGGCGGGTCCGGCCAAACTGGGCTGGCCGATTGTTGCTTTCGGCGCGCCGGCCCGGCACCACCAGCTTCCCGGCCGCAATGAGCACGTCTTCCAAGAACTCCAACGCCGCCACCATGTCCTCTACGTCGAGGAACCGACCTGGAGCGAGAGCGAGGATCATCCCCGCGCCGGGCTGCACTTCCACCCGTCCTACCCGAACTACTACGGCCTGACCCTCCACCTGCCCACGGCGTTGGAGGATGACCCGAAGACTGCCCGGCACGAGTGCCGCCGCCTGCTGGCCGAGGCGCTGGCCGAGCCGCCCCTCGCCGGGAAGTTCGACGGCGCCGTGCGTTGGTACGGCGGGAGCGCGGACGCCGCCGACATCTACGGGGACCTCGTACCTGACGCCCGCGCGACGGTCTACGATGCCGCCGACCGGGTGCCCGACGTGGGGCTCGCGGCACGGGCGGACGCCGTGTTCACCGCCAGCGAAGGGGCCCGCGCGTTGGCACCCAACAGCCTGTACCTGCCGGCGGGGGCGGAGACGCGGCACTTTGCGCGCACGCGCTCACGCCGGGTGGCGGTGCCCAACGACATGAACTTCGTGCCCCGTCCGGTGCTCGGGTACATGGGGGTGGTCGACGAACGGCTCGATTACGGGCTGATCGCCGCCGTGGCTGACGCCGACCCGAACTGGAGCCTTGTCTTCGTCGGCCCGGTGGTGGGAGTCAACCCGGAGGGGCTGCCCCGGCGCGCGAACATCTTCTGGCTCGGCCGCCGGCCGTACGGGGAGATGCCCGATTATCTATTTGGCTTCCAGGTGTGCATCGCACCGTTCGCGGTGAATGACCAAACCCGCCTGCACCGCCCCACCAAGCTCGGCGAATACCTCCTGGCCGGCCGGCCGGTGGTGTGCACGGACTTGCCGGAGGCGCGCGCGGAGGAGTTCGCCGGGGTGGCCTTGGCAGGCACGCCGGAGGAGTTCATCGCGGCATGCAAGGGGGCGGCGGCCGGCGTGGACGAGGAAGCGATGCAAGGTGCGCGGCGCGCGTGGGCCAAACGTTCGTGGAAGGCGGTCGCCCGCGAGATGGAAGCGAGCGTGGATCACGCACTATCCGCTAAGTAGTTGTCACACGTTCAAAGGACCTCACGCAAAGTCCGCAAAGCCGCAAAGAAGGAAGGATGCAGAAGAAACTCCGTCTTCTCCTCCCACCCTTTTCTTCCTTTGCGGCTTTGCGGACTTTGCGTGAGGTTTGTTCAGCTCAAGATGCACACTGACCGCGCCCAGGAACAGGATGCTCTCGAACGCGCCGTCCTCGATGCCATCCGCACCGGCAGCACGGCCGACGACGCGTCCTTCGACGTGCTGGCCCGGCGGGTCCACGCCTTCCAGCGTCGCCACAACACGCCCTTCGCCAACTACTGCCGCGAACTCGGCGACCCCCTGCCCACACGCTGGCAGGACATCCCGGCCGTGCCGCAGAGCGTGTTCAAGCACTTCGCGTTGCGCACCTTCCCCGCACCCGAGACCGTCCGCACCTTCCGCACGAGTGGGACGACGGGCGAAGGGTTTGGCAGCCACCATTTCCGTTCGCTGGAACTCTACGAGGCGTCGATTCTCGCGGGCTGGCGTTTTTTCGACCTGCCCGCCGGCCGCCCGCAGATCGTTTTGACCCCGCGCCCGGCCGACAGCCCTCACTCGTCGCTCGCGCACATGATGGGCACGCTCTCCGCCCTTGCTCCGGCAGGCGAACAGTTTTTCGGCCTGCGCGCCGACGGCGGCCTCGACGCGGATGGCATTCGCGCCTGCATCGAACCGAATCGCCCGCTCTTGTTTCTCGGCACGGCGCTGGCGTTCTTGCACCTATTCGAGTCTCTGGAAACCCCGCTCATTCTACCCGCCGGCACTGTGGCGATGGAGACCGGCGGCTACAAGGGCACTGGGCGCACCTTGGCGAAGGCAGAGCTTTACGGAATGTTCGAGGAAAAGCTCGGGTTACCCGCCGACGCCGTGGTCAACGAATATGGCATGACCGAGCTTTCGACGCCGTTTTACACGCGCGGCCTAGACCGCCCGCACGCCGGGCCGCCGTGGGCGCGGGCGCTCGTCATCGACCCGGAGACCGGCCGCGAGGTGGCGGAGGGTGAAACAGGCACCGTACGCCTCTTCGACCTCGCCAACGTCGGCAGCGTCGTGGCCATCCAGACCCAAGACCTCGCCGTGCGCCGGGCGGGCGGGACGTTCGAGCTGCTCGGGCGCGACCCGGCGGCGCTGCCGCGAGGGTGTTCGCGGGCGGCGGACGAGATGCTCTCCCATGCCGCGCATTGAACTCGCCACGACGATCCGCGCGCCGCTCGAACGGGTCTTCGACCTCGCGCGCTCGCTCGACCTGCACGCCGACTCCATGGCGGAAACCGGCGAACGCGCCGTCGCGGGCAAAACCTCCGGCCTCTTCGGTCCCGGTGACGAGGTGACCTGGCGCGCGCGGCACTTCGGGGTGTGGCAACACCTCACCAGCCGCACGACCGGCTACGACCGGCCGCGGCACTTCCGCGACTCGATGGTGCGCGGGGCGTTCCGGCGCTTCGACCACGACCACTTCTTTGAAGTCGTGGACCCGAACACGACGCTCATGCGTGACGCCTTCGATTTTGAAGCGCCGCTCGGGCCGCTCGGGCGGCTGGCGGAAGTTCTCTTCCTGACGCGCTACATGCGGCGTTTCCTCGTCTTGCGCAACGACACGCTCAAGGCCGTCGCCGAGTCCCCCGACCGCTGGCAGCGTTACCTCGCCGCGCCATGAGCCCTTCTCCGGCCGCCGAACGCGCTCGCCACCTCGCCGCCGCGGCGGCCCCTTTCCGCGAACTGCTCGGCTCCGTCACCTCCGACGATTTGCTTGCCCTCCTGCGCGCTGAACTCGGCCACCCCGGCATCCTCGACGGCTTCCAACCCCACGGCGCACACCTCACCCGCGCCGTCGCGCCGCCGGTCATTTTGCACGTCGTCAGCGGCAACACCCCGCACGCCGGCCTCCAGAGCCTCCTGCGTGGCCTCCTACTCGGTTCGCACAACCTCTGCAAGCTGCCCGCCGGCAACCTCGTGCCCGAGTTGGCCACCTTCCGCGCGGTGCTCCCCCCGGAACTCGCCGCGTCCGTCGAACTCTCCGAAACCCTGCCCGACGCGTGGCTGGAGCGCGCCGACGCCGCCGTCGTCTTCGGCTCCGACGAGACGGTCGAACTCCTGCGCCGACGCTCCCCGCCGGGTCGGACGTTCCTCGCCCACGGCCACCGGGTCAGCCTCGGGTAGATCCTCGACGACCCGGACGGACGTTCCGCCGACGCCGCCGCGCGCGCCGTGTCGCTCTTCGACCAGCAGGGCTGCCTCTCACCGCAGGGCCTCTACGTGCGCGGCGACGCCCGCGCGTACGCCGAACGCCTCGCCGCCGCGATGGCCCGCCGCCACGAGACCCACCCTCGCGCCGTCTTGCCGCCGGGGGGCGCCGCCACGCTGGCCGGGTGGCGTGAGGAATGGCGCTTCCGCGCGGCCAACGACCCTGCGCATTACACGCTCTGGACCAGCCCGGGCTCGACGGCCTGGACCGTCCTGTATGACGGCGCGGACCCGGCGTTCACGCCCTCACCCCTTTCCCGCACGGTCGTCGTCAAGCCGCTGCCCGCCGACCTGCGCGCGGCTTTGGCTCCGGTGCGGCCGTTCCTGTCGGCGGTCGGACTGTGGCCCGCCACTCGTTTCTGGGCGGACTGGCTGCTCGCGCAGGATCTCGGCGCATCCCGTCTTTGCCCGCTCGACGCGATGCAAACCCCGCCGCTGACCTGGCACCAGGATGGCTTGCCGCCGCTCGCCGCGCTCGTGCGCTGGGTCGACTTCGAGCCGGACGCACCCGCGGCGTAAAACTTCCACCGCGCCCAAGAGGATCATTGCCTTTCGGCTGCCCCCAAGGCATTTTGTGGGCTTTCCACGATGGCCAAGGAAGACTCGATCATCAGCGAAGGCACCATCACGGAGGTACTTCCGGGCACGATGTTCCGGGTCAACCTCCCCAACGGCACCAACGTGCTCGCCCACATCTCGGGCAAGATGCGCAAGCACTTCATCCGCATTGTCCCCGGTGACAAGGTCAACGTCGAACTCTCGCCCTACGACTTGTCGAAGGCGCGCATCACCTTCCGCGAAAAATAGGGCCGTTTCGGAGCCGCGGATACGCACACCGCGCCTGCCGTCCGCGAATCTATGGGCAGCAACACCCATTCATTTCCCTGATTTTTATGGCCGACGAAACCCCTTCTTCCCACGAAGCTGACCAGAAGTTCCAACAGAGCCAGGAACACTTTGACCAGGCGACCGACGATCTGAAATCGGCGGCCAGCGCCAAGGTCAATGACCTCAAAGGCAAGGCCGGCGACCTGCGCGACGCCGCCAATGCCAAGCTCGGTGATATCAAGTCCCAAGCTTCCGCCAAGGCAGACGAATACAAGGCCCAGGCTTCCGCGAAGGCCGACGAACTGCGCGGCAAGGCCGAAGCCGCTTGGGGTGACGCCAAGGTCAAGGCCCGCACCTTCCAGGAAGACGGCGAGGATTATGTCCGCCAGAACCCGACGCGTGCCGTCCTCTTGGGTTTGGGCGCGGGTTTCGTCCTCGGTTTGATCTTGCGCAAGTGAAGTAACCATGTCGCGGCGGGTGATCCCCGCTGCGCTTTTCGGTTTTCGATTTTACCACATGGCGTCTCCCAATCCGCAGCCGTCGCCTGATCCCACCATGCCCGGATTGCCCGAGAGCATCCGGTTGACCCTCGCCTCGGCGATGGGTTACTTGCATGCGCGTTTGGAGTTACTGAGCCTCGAAGCGAAGGATGCAGGGGCCAACTACGTCAAGCTAGCCATCGTCCTCGTTTGCGCGGTGATGTTCCTGCTGACGGGGTTGTTGTTCTTGTTGATGTCAGCAGTGTACGCGGTAGCAGCGTTATTCAGCTTCCGCTGGGGCTGGGTATTTCTCGGTTTCGCGGTGATCTCGCTCGTACTCGTTGCGGTGCTGGCACTCATTGCTAAGTCGCGTTTCAAGGTCGCCAGCTTCCCGGCAACCATCGCGGAATTTAAAAAGGACAAGGAATGGCTGAGTCAAACAAAGCCCCAAAGATCACAGACGCTCAGCGTCGTAAGAACGAACTGATCGCCGAACTGGCTCGTTCCCGTTCTGGCATGACGCTCCACGCCGGACAGGTGAAGTACCAGTCCGACCTGCCGCGCCGGCTTAAGTCGTCTTTCCGGGACCATGTCGGCATGTGGCTGACCGGCGCGCTCGTCACCGGCGGGGCAATCTCTTTACTACCGGCACGCGAGAAGAAAGTGTACATCAACCCCTTGTCCAAATCCGGCCGGGCGAAGGCGAAAACGAAGATCGTTACCGAGGTAGAGAATCCGAGGAAGGCTGGCTTTTGGATGACGCTGCTCGGGCTGCTCATGCCCGTCATCAAACCCATTGCCACGCGGCTGTTGACCAAGCACTTGTCCACGTACCTCGAAGGTCCTGGCCTCTCGGCCAAGGCTGATGGCGGCTCGCCGGACACGGCGGCGATCTGAGCTTTGTCGGGGGAAACTTGTGCCGCTTGTTGGCGGGCAGGTTTCTGCGGGTGGCTTGACCCTTTCCGGGTTGACTTTGGAGCACGCTTGTTTCCAAAGTAAATCATGTCCGTGCCACCTTCCGCTCTGGATGTGAACGCCCCTGTCACGGTGACCGTGGACTCGGTTATCGCCGACGGTGACCATGTCCTTTTTGAACACGTTGACCGTTACCTGCTCATGGGGCAGGAATCGGATGCGTCGGACATCCACCTCGGGGTCAACATGCCCCCTCTCTGGCGGCGCTACGGCAACCTGGAGCCCATCTTCCGGCAGTCTCCTCGCCTGACCGCGCAGGACACCGAGAACCTCGTGCGCGGCTTCCTCGACGAGGCCCAGCTCGCGCGCCTGGAAGAGATCGGCGACGTGGACTTCGCGTACTCGAACTCCTTTGGCCGCTTCCGCACGAGCGTCGTGCGCCAGCGCCTCGGCCTGGACCTCGTCTTCCGCATCATTTCCACGAACCTGCGCACGATGGACGACCTCGGGCTGCCGGACACGCTCAAGAAGCTGACCGAGTACCACAACGGCCTCGTACTCGTCACCGGGCCGGTCGGCTCCGGCAAATCGACGACGCTGGCGGCCCTGGTCAATCAGGTGAACAACAACCGCCACGACCACATCATCACCCTGGAAGACCCCATCGAGTACATCCTCAAAACCAAGGGATGCAAGGTCACCCAGCGCGAGGTCCACACCCACACGCGCTCCTTCGCGGCAGCCCTCCGTGGAGCGTTGCGCGAGGACCCGGATGTCATCATGGTCGGTGAGATGCGCGACCTGGAGACGATCTCCCTCGCCATCACGGCCAGCGAGACGGGGCACCTCGTCATGGGGACGCTGCACACCGGCAGCGCGGCCCGCACGCTCGACCGTGTGCTCGACGTATTCCCGGTAGACCAGCGCGACCAGATCCGCATCATGGTCAGCGAGAGCCTGCGCGGCATCATCAGCCAGCAACTCGTCCCACGCGCCGACGGCCGGGGCCGTGTGCTGGCGATGGAGGTACTCATGAACAACCCGGCCGTGGGTAACTGCATCCGCGAGGCCAAGACGTTCATGCTGCCGGGCATCATCCAGACCGGCCGCAAGCAGGGCATGAAGCTCATGGACGATTCCCTGCGCGAACTCTGCGCTACCGGCGTTATCTCCGCCGAGGAAGCCCTCTCGCGCGCCGAGCAGAAGCAGATGATGAAGACGATGCTCGGCATCTAAGTTCTCCCCGCCGTGGCCTACATCGACCAATTTTTTGAAGTGCTCATCCAGGCCAAAGCCTCGGACCTGCACATCAACGAGAGCGAACCGCCGATGATCCGCGTCCACGGCGAGATCGTGCCTATCCGCGAGGAGCCGATCTCCAACGAGGAGGCCGCGTACATGATGAGCGAGATCTGCGGCCCGAAGGGCTGGGCCGCGTTCGAGGAACGCGGCGACTTCGACTTCGCCTACGAGATGAACGAGGAGTCGCGCTTCCGCTGCAACTTCCTCAAACAGGCCAACGGCTACGGGTGCGTGTTCCGGTTGATCCCGACCAAGATCGCCACCCTCGAACAACTCAAGGTGCCGCCGGTCATCAAGGAGTTTGGCCACCTGCGCAGCGGCCTGGTGCTCGTCACGGGGCCGACCGGCTCGGGCAAATCGACGACGCTGGCGGCGCTCATCGACTACATCAACACAAACTTCTCCCGCCACATCGTCACGGTGGAGGAGCCCATCGAGTTCGTGCACCAGAACAAGAAGAGCATCATCACCCAGCGCGAAGTGCCCGAGCACACGCCGAGCTTTCCGGCGGGGCTGAAGGCGGCCTTGCGCGAGGACGCCGACATCGTGCTCGTGGGCGAGATGCGCGACCTGGAGACGATCTCGCTTGCGCTGACGGCGGCCGAGACGGGAATGCTCGTTTTCGGTACGCTGCACACGAACAATTCGCGCAAGACGGTCGACCGCATGATCGACGTGTTCCCGGCCGACCAGCAGGCGCAGGTACGCACGATGTTGTCGGCTTCCCTGCGCGGGGTCATCGCCCAGCTTCTGCTGAAAAAGGCGGACGGCGGCGGACGCGTGGCGGTCAACGAGATCCTCGTGTCCAGCTCTGCGGTCAGCGCCATCATCCGCGAGGGTGCCTCGCAGAAGCTGGAGGACGTGATCGTCGGCGGCAAGGCGCAGGGGATGCAGTTCATGGACGACGCGATCTGGCACGTCATGCAGCAGGGCGTGGTCAGCCCGCACGAGGCGTACATGAAGGCCATCGACAAGAACCGCTTCCGCCGCTTCCTGCCCGTGGAGGATGAGGGGCTCTGACGCTGGCGGTTGGAGGCTGTACGCGCGCTTATTTTGGGGTAGTTTCTACCCGTGCAACGCCCCCTCGAAACCACGCTTTGGATGCGCCTGACACAGTTCGTGAAAGGTGTGTTCCTCTACAACACGATCTACTGGAAACGTGCCTCGGACGATTTGGACATTCAGCACATGAGCCGTGAGGAGCGCGCCACCCTCCGGCCCAAGCGCAACCTTGACATCATCCGTCCGCGCGGGAACCCGCGGCCGATGACGAGCGCGTCGGCGTTGTCATCGCCGCCGGAGGTCAGCGAACCGGTGTCCACGCGCCCCGAGGCCGTCCTGGCCGAACCACCCGCCAACGAGGACGAAACCCCGGAAGTCCACCGTCGCAAGAAACGTCGCCGCTCCCGCCACAGCAAGGTGATGCCGAAGCAGTATTACGATCCCGGCCACGAAGAAAGCGGCGGAATTTTTCGCTGGCTGTTCAAGAAGTAGCCGCCACGTCAGGCGGCCTGCCCGGGAAATTTCCTTACCCCCGCCAGTCCTCGGCGGATGCCGCGCCCATGGACAGGAGTTGCTTGGCGGACGGGAAGCCGAGCCAGCCTCCCAGCCGCAGCCAGCGCGAACGGAGCAGCCGCTCGCGCAGCCCGACCAGTTTTTCCGGCGCGGTCCTACCCTCCACGTGGGTCAGCGACCGGGTCAGACCCAGGATGCGTCCCAGCGCCACCCAGCGCGACTCCAGCAGCGTCGCCTGGATGTGGCGGTACTCCGACCACGGGCGCACGCTCGCCCGGGCGGCGGAGAGTTGCGCCCGCAAGCCGTAGAACTTATCCGCCAGCCCGCTCGTCGGCCCGAGCGCGGGCGCGGCGAGGTCGTGCGTGTTGACGATGGCGCGGTTGGGATACTGGCCGACCTCCGGGAAACGCTCGCCGTCCAGCCCGGCCAACAGCGCGTCGGCGGCGTGCGCGGGCAGGAGCGCCAGCGCCTCGACGAGGACCAGGTTGAACAGGTCCGCGCGAAAGGCGCTGACGTTGCTCCACGCTGCCCGCTGGTAGCGCGCGAAGGCGCGGCGGAGTTCGGGTTCGGCGGCGATGCGCGGGGCGAGCCGGCGGGCGAGGTCGACGTTGAGGCGCAGGGTCTCGCGGACGAGTTCGTCGGGCGTGCCTTCCTCGTCGGGGCGGACGCGGTAGTCGAGGAGTTCGGCGTCGATGACGCCCAGGCGGTGTTCCAGCGCGGCGAGGACGAGCGCGTAGTAGTCGTGCGTGTGCCGGTAGCCCTGGAGCGGATGGTCGCGCAGGTAGGTCCGGCGGGCGAAAAAATTGCTCGTCGTGCCGGGAAAGTTCGCCAGCCCGAGCCACTCGGGCAGGTCGAGGGCGTTCTGGTCGTCACACAACGGCCGGAAGCTCCATGCCGCTGAGAACCACCGCGCCGGGAACGCGTCCCCCGGCAGGGTGCGCCCGGCCTCGTCAATGAGCCGCAGCCGGGTGCAGACGAGGTCGAGGTGCGGGTGTTCGGCGAGGTACGCAAGACACTTCTCGATGCGGCGCGGGTGGTAACAATCGTCCGAGTGCAGGATCGTCACGAAGTCGCAGTCGTCGGCCAGGGCGACGGCGCGGTTGATCGTAGCCTGCGGACCGGCGTGCTGGGCCTGGGGCAGGAAGTCCGTGCGGGTCTGGATCGCGGGCCCGGAGCCGTTCGTGGCGGCGGCGACGGGCACGGACTCCGCGTAGGAGACGACGGCCTGCATGGAGCCATCCGTCGAGCCGTCGTCGATGATGATGACGCGGTCCGGCGGCCGGGTTTGGACCCGCAGGGATTCGAGTGCCGCGCCAACGAATTGGGCGTGGTTATAGAGCGGGATGACGACGGCGACCTTCAAAGCGCGGGGGGCGACAACCGGTCGAGCATGGGGGATTCACCCCTTTTCGGAAAGCTGGAAAACTGCCCGGGCGGGCAAATCTTTTCCGCGTCCGGCGCCTTGTGGCTGGCTTCACCGCGTCAGCGGTGATCGTAATCATTGGTAGAGATGCCTCTCCAGAGGCAGTCCCTATTTTCCTCCGGCTCGTCGTTACCAGAGCCAGAGAATCCAGGGATTGCCTCGGAGAGGCATTCCTACCGATGATTACGATTGGCCGCGTTGCGGTCTACTTCTTGATGGCCAGCAGTTCCACGTCGAAGATCAGCGTCGAGCCCGGCCCGATGTCCGCGCCGACAGCCTGGTCGCCGTAGGCTGAGGTCGAGGGGATGTAGAGCTGCCACTTCGAGCCGGTCTTCATCAGCTTGAGCGCGTCCGTCCAGCCGGCGATCACGTCGCCGGTGACCGCCACCGTCAACGTACCGTCGCCGTGCTTCTCGCTGTTGTCGAACTCCGTGCCGTTGATGAGCGTGCCGCGGTACTTGACCGTCACCGTGTCGCTGGCCTTGGGCACGGGTCCGGTGCCTTCTTTGAGCACCTTGTACTGGAGGCCGCTGGCGAGCGTCTGCACGCCGGCCTTGGAGCGGTTGGCAGCCAGGAACGCCTCGCCCTCGCGCTTGTTTTTGTCGAGTGCAGTCGTGTCCACTGTCGCGGGCTTGGACGCGCCACCCCCTTTGTTGAGGGCCATGATCACCTCCTGAATCTGGCTGGAGGTCATCTGGAGGCGGTTGCCGCTCATGGCGTCGCGCACGGCGTTGTTGAACGCCGCCACGTCGAAGTCCACCCCCTGCGACTTGAAGGTCTGACCGATCTCGGCCCCGAGCGCGTAGCCGAGGCGTTCACGTTGGGTTTTGGGGGCCTGGGCGCGCGCGGTCACGACGGCGGCGAGCAGGCAGAGGGTCAGGGAAAGGGTGGTTTTCATGGCGGCGCGAGGCGAAAGGATCGAAGGAACACAGGGACCACGCCGTCCAATAAGGCCACGGCTCCCGGTTTGTCAAAGCCCGGCGGCCGGGCGGCAGACAACGTTTTTCTCGGTTGTCGCGTCCCGGGGGATGGGATAGAACGGGAACTGCTAAAGGAACTCACTCGACCGGACAAACGATCACTTCTTCTCTTTTTTCGCTCATGAATCTCTCAATCATCGGCAGTGGGTACGTGGGACTGGTCAGCGGGGCGTGTTTCGCCGATGTCGGCCACCATGTCGTCTGCGTGGACAACAACCCGCAGAAGATCGAGGCCCTCCAGGCCGGCCACGTGCCGATCTACGAGCCCGGTTTGGAAGAGGTCATCCAGCGCAACGTCGCCGCCGGCCGGCTGCGGTTCACCCACAGCACCGAGGAGGGCGTGGACAACTCGGAGGTCGTCTTCATCGCCGTGCCCACCCCGCCGCAAGCCGACGGCAGCGTGGACCTCTCCTACATCGAGCGCGTGGCCCGCGACATCGCCGCCGTGCTCAAACCCGGGCAGTACCGCGTCGTGGTGGACAAGAGCACCGTGCCCGTCAAGACCGGCGACAAGGTGGCCGAAACCATCAAACGCTACGGCAAGAAGGGCGCGGAGTTCGACGTGGTCAGCAACCCGGAGTTCCTGCGCGAGGGCTGCGCCGTCGATGACCTGATGCACCCGGACCGCATCGTGGTCGGCTCCAAGAGCGACCGGGCGCTGGCGCTCATGCAGAAGCTCTACCAGCCCTTCATGGCCCCGATCCTGGTGACCGACATCAACTCGGCCGAACTCATCAAGCACGCCGCCAACTCCTTCCTTGCGCTGAAGATCAGCTACATCAACGCGGTTAGCGCGATCTGCGAGGCCAGCGGCGCAGACGTGGAAAAAGTGGCAGACGGTATCGGCACGGACAAGCGCATCGGGCGCAACTTCCTCAACGCCGGCCTCGGCTACGGCGGAAGCTGCTTCCCCAAGGACATCGCCGCCTTCATCGCCATCAGCGAGCAGCTCGGCGTGCCCTTCACGCTCCTCAAAGAGGTGCAAAAGATCAACCAGAACCAGCGCGAACGCTTCCTCAAGGCGATGCGCGAAACGCTCTGGATTCTGCGCGACAAGAAGATCGCCGTCTGGGGGCTGACCTTCAAGGGGGACACGGACGACATCCGTTCCTCCGTGTCCATCGACCTCATCAAGGACCTCCTCGCCGAGGGCGCGCACGTCACCGCCTACGACCCCAAGGGCATGGACAACGTGCGCAGCTTCAAGCTGATCCCCGAGGCCAAGCTCGTTTCCTCCGCGATGGAAGCGGCCACGGGTGCGGAGGCACTCATCATCGCCACCGAGTGGCACGAGTTCGCGCAGGCGGACCTGGCGCAACTCAAAGAGGTCATGGCCTCGCCGATGGTCTTCGACGGGCGCAACCTACTGAATCCCGAGACGATGGAGCACCTCGGCTTCCACTACCGGTCCATCGGGCGGCCCCGGGCGTCGAAAAGCTAAATTTCCCCGCCGCGGCACAAGTCCAGCCTCCGCGGCCCTTGCGATAGCTTTTTCATAAATCGGCCTCTGTGCTGTCTGCGGCGGAGGGACGGTTTCTGACAAAACCACTAACCACTCATTCCTATGAAGAAACTCATCGCCCTCTCCTTCGTCGTCGTCGCTGCCGGTCTGCTCAACGTGGGCTGCACCGCCAGCGGCAGCATCCATCACACCAGCACGACCAAGGTGGACGCTACCAAGCAGGTCGCGTTCGTGACCTTGGCGAAGTAAGCTGCCGCTCTCTTTTCCCACGCCGGCGCGCCGGCGGACCGACGGGTTTTGTTCGTGGCCCTTCCCCGCAGGAGGTGCACGACAACCGGGTTCGCCCACGCGCCGGCTATTTTTTTGTGAGCGCCCCTGCCGAACAGCCCAGCTACCGGCCCAACGTCGCCGCCGTCGTGGTGGACGACGCAGGGAAAATCCTTGTCGCCGAGCGGGTGCGGTGGCGTGATTCCTGGCAGTTCCCGCAGGGTGGACTGGACCCGCACGAGAGCGCTGAAGAAGGCTTGCGGCGCGAGTTGTACGAGGAGGTGTCGCTTGAACCCGGTGATTACGTGGTGGAAGCGCGGAGCGGCCCGCACCGCTACCTCTTTCCAGCGGGTTGGACCAAGAAGGGCTTTGACGGTCAGGAACAGCATTATTTCCGACTCCGGTTGCTGGCCCCGGCGTCGAAGGTCAACGTCCACACGGCGCACCCGGAGTTCCGTGCGGCGCGCTGGATCGACCCGGCGGAGTACCGGCTTGCGTGGCTGCCGGAAATGAAGCACGCGGTCTACCGGAAAGTATTCCGCGAATTTTTCGGTCTGGAAATTACTTGAACGCGGACGCCGGGGCACGCTTATTTCTCCCCGGAAGAGTCCGGCTATGTTTTCTCACGAGGAATTGGCTTGGTTACAAACCGCGCTCAGGGAAACCGACGACCTGTTGCGTGGCATGTCAGATTTCCGTGCGTACCCGGATCTGCTCAACCGGCCGGACCCACAGCTCGAAGCTCTTTTGGAACACCTTGTCACCAGCGTGCGCGACGCGCGGCTGATCAATTCCAAAACGCTCGCCCGCATCGAAGACGCCCGCAACGAGGCGGCTGAACTCGCCCGGCAAGCCGCCGAGGAAGAGGCCCGCAAGACACCCGAATCCGAGCCCCCGCTTCCGCCGCGCCTCTACCAACCGCCGGACCAGCAGCCGCAAATTTACATGGCCAACCCGACCGGGATGCGCGAGGCCGTGCTCGTGGCCGACCACAACCCGGAAACTCTGGAGCAAATCGAGAACATCCTCACGGAGGAAGATTACCGGGTGATCACGGTACGGGATGCATTCGAAGCGATCTCCATCTACGCCCGGCTGTGGGCGGCGATTGACCTGGTGGTGCTGGACTTCAGCATGCCGGGGATGAACGGCGACCTGATCTTTGACGAACTCCAGGCGATCAACCCGAAGGTGGCCGCCGTGCTGACCGGCGGCTACACGGACCCGGCGAAGATCAACGCCATGCTCGGGCAGGGGCTGAAAGGCTTTCTGCCGAAACCGAGCGAGCGGGAAAAGTTTGTGCGCCAAGTCGGACAGGTGCTTGCCCACCGGCCGCACGCGAACAGTGGACCGAGGGGGTAAGTGGCCGGGGGGGCCAACAGGGGGGAGGCGGGCGGGGG
>CAXUIU010000011.1:23109-29096 GCA_964250955.1 uncultured Chthoniobacterales bacterium
GTCCGCAAAGCCGCAAAGGAGAAGAAAAGGGCAGCAAAAGAAATCTGCCCCTTTGCGGCTTCGCGGACTTTGCGTGAGGCCCTCTGACTTGGCATCAATCCAGCTACCTTCTCCGGGTAGCCATGGCCAGGATCGACGCTTTCTTCAAACTGATGGCCGAGCAAAAAGCCTCGGACCTCCATCTCTCGACGAGCAACCCGCCGATGCTTCGCATCAACGGCGACCTCATCCGGGTAGACTATCCTCCGCTGACCAACGACGAACTCCAGTCGATGGTCTACGAGATCGCCCCGGAAATGAAGATCAAGGTCTTCGAGGAAACGGGCGACGTGGACTTCGGCTACGAGATTCCCGGCGTCGCGCGCTACCGCGCCAACTTCCTCAACCAGAAGTACGGTATCGCGGCCGTGTTCCGGCTCATCCCGAGCAAGGTGCTCACCTGCGACGACCTCGGGTTGCCGCCGGTGTTGAAGCGTTTCCCACTGCTCAAGAAGGGACTCGTGCTCGTGACGGGGCCGACCGGCTCGGGCAAGAGCACGACGCTGGCGGCGATGATCGACTACGCCAACCTCCACCGCCAAGACCACATCATCACGGTGGAGGACCCCATCGAGTTCGTGCACAAGAGCCAGCAGTCGCTGGTCAACCACCGCGAGGTGGGCGTGCACACGAAGTCATTCGCAGCAGCCCTGCGCGGGGCGCTGCGCGAGGACCCGGACATCATCCTCGTCGGTGAAATGCGCGACCTCGAGACCATCGAACTCGCCCTGACCGCCGCCGCGACGGGGCACCTCGTTTTCGGCACGCTGCACACCTCCAGCGCGGCCAAGACGGTGGACCGCGTCATCGACATCTTCCCCAGCAGCCAGCAGAACCAGGTTCGCGCGACCCTCGCCGAGTCGCTCAAAGGCGTCGTGGCGCAGAACCTTTTCCGCCGCATCGACAAGCCCGGCCGCGTGGCGGCGCTAGAGATCCTCGTCTTCGACACGGCCATCGCCAACCTCGTGCGCGAGGGCAAGACCCACCAGATCCCCGGCATGATCCAGGTCGGCAAGAAGAAGGGCAACCAGCCGCTCGACGACGCGATCATGGACCACCTGCGCCAACTCCGCATCTCGCCGGAGGAAGCCTACGAGAAAGCCAACGACAAGAAAAAGTTCCGCCCGTTCCTCAAGGAGCCGCCGGACGACTTCGAAGATTGATTTTTTCCTGCCGCCCCACTATGCGTTCCGTTGAACTCGACGCCATCCTCGGAGCGATGCTCCAGAGCTACGATGGCATTTCCGACCTCAACTTCTCTGTCGGCCGGCCGCTCCAGGTCGAAGCCTTCGGGCAGTTGAAGCCCATCGCCGTCGATCCACCCATCGACGCGCTGACCGCCTACCAGACCGAAAACATCGCGCTGAACATCCTCGGCAACAACCGCCGCCTCCTCAATCATCTGCTGGAAAACGGCTCGTGCGACTGCGGCTACCAACTCGGCACGCAGGCGCGTTTCCGCGTCAACATCTTCCGCCAATCGGGCCGCCTGTCGGTGGTCATGCGCAAGCTCAACAGCGTCATCCCGACCCTCGACAGCCTCGGGCTGCCGGGCGTCTTCGAGCAGATTTGCAAGGAACGCACCGGGCTCGTGCTCGTCACCGGAGCCACCGGCTCGGGTAAGACCACGACGCTGGCCGCCGTGCTCAACGAGATCAACCGCACGCAGGCGTTCCACGTCGTGACGCTGGAAGACCCGGTGGAGTTCGTCCACCCGCACCACCAGAGCACGTTCAACCAACGCGAACTCGGCACGGACTTCGACACGTACCCTAGCGGCCTGCGCGCCGCGCTCCGCCAGGCGCCGAAGGTCATCCTCGTCGGCGAAATGCGCGACCGCGAGACGGTCGAGATCGCCATGACCGCCGCCGAGACGGGCCATCTCGTGCTCAGCACCCTGCACACGATTGACGCGGGCCAGAGCATCAACCGTATTCTGGGTCTTTTCGATCAGGCGGAGGAAAAACTCATCCGCCAACGCCTCGCCGACACCCTGCGCTATGTCGTCAGCCAACGTCTCGCCCCGAAGTCCAACGGGGGTCGGCAGCTCATCATGGAAGTGATGGGCAGCAACCTGCGCACGAAGGAGGCCATCGCGCTCGGAGAGGACGAGGGACGCACCTTCAACAGCATCATTGAGGCGAGCGAGCCGTTCGGGTGGTTCTCGTTCGATCAATCCATCGTCAAGTCCTACGAGAGCGGCGCCCTCGAAGAGGAAACCGCCCTCGCCTTCGCCTCGAACAAGGGCAAGATCACCCGCGCCATCGACCTCATCAAGAAGAGCCGCGGCGAAGAGAAAAACAAGGTGAGCGGCCTGCGCATGGACACCGTCGCCTCCTCCCGGTACTGACCGCCCTTCTTTGCTTCCACCATGAGCTACGCCTTCCCAACCCAGGAGTACGAGACGCGCTTCGACATCTTCGAGCCCGGCGATCTGACCGCGCTCGTGTGCATCGACCAGCCCGAGTACCAGCACGCCATCGTCGAGCAACTCTCCTCGATGGATTACAAGATTCACGTCGGGCTGTTCGCGGAAGACATCTCCCTCAAGCTCAAGACGCACGTGTACGATGTGGTGGTCATCGACGAGCACTTCGGCGGCTGTTACTTGGGCAACAATCAGGTGCTCTACGAGGCCATCAATCTGCCGCCCGGCCAACGGCGCAACCAGTTCCTGGTCCTCATCGGCACCAGCGTGATGACCAACGACGAGATGATGGCCTTCATCTACAGCGTGGATCTGTGCTTCAACGTCAACGACCTCGCCAACCTCAAGCCCGTCCTGCGGCGCGGGGTGGCGCGGCAGAAAGAGTTTTTCCACGTTTTCATCGAGCAGGTGAAGGTTGCCGGGATGGCTTGACCGCGCCAAGGGGCGCATTGTAGGCTTGCACTCTTCCCGGCGGATGGATGGTTCCGGGCGGACGGTGTGCGTCCGTTCTTCGCCCTCCTTTGCGCCGGAGAACGCCGGAGGAGTCTAGGCCCGCTTCTTTGGCGGGCGTCCGCCATTCCGGAGTACAGGGCCGCAGCCGGACACCGTGGACACGCTTTTTTCCAACTACCAGCCGGACGAATTTTTTGACGAGATGTTCAGCGCGCCCGGACAGGTCCGGCCGCACTACGAGACGCTCCTGCGCCGCTTCCACGAGATGGGGCACGAGGAGTTCGGGCGAAAGCGCCGGCTCGCCGACCAGTCGTTCCTCTCGCAGGGCATCACGTTCACCGTCTACAGCGACAGCCAAGGCACGGAAAAGATTTTTCCTTTTGACCTGATCCCACGCATCATCCCGGCCGAGGAGTGGGACCTCGTGGAGCGCGGCTTGACGCAGCGCATCCGCGCGCTCAACCTTTTTCTGCACGACGTTTATCACGAGCAGCGCATCCTCCAGGAGAAGGTGATCCCAGAGGAGTACGTGCTCAGCGCGGCGCACTTTCGCAAGGAGTTCATGGGCTTCAACGTGCCCCGGGACATCTACATCCACATTTGCGGCACCGACCTGATCCGGGACAAAGACGGTAATTACCTCGTGCTGGAAGACAATGGACGTACACCCTCGGGGGTGTCGTACGTCCTCGAAAACCGTCAGGCGATGAAGCGCGTTTTCCCGCGGCTCTTTGGCAAGTACCGCGTGCGGCCGGTAGACGACTACGCGCAGAGCCTCTTGAATCTGCTGCGCTACATCGCTCCCGAGAGTAAGCGCGGCGACCCGACCGTGGCGCTGTTGACCCCGGGCATCTACAACTCGGCGTACTACGAGCACTCCTACCTGGCGCGCTCCATGGGCATCGAGATCGTCGAGGGCCGCGACCTCGTCGCGCAGGCCGATGGCGTGTACATGAAAACGACCAAGGGCCTCAAGCCCGTGGACGTAATCTACCGGCGCGTAGACGACGACTTCCTCGATCCGCAGGTGTTCCGACCCGACTCCTGTCTGGGGGTGCCGGGCCTCGTCAACGCCTACCGCCACGGCAAGGTCAGCCTCGCCAACTCCATCGGCACGGGCGTCGCCGACGACAAGGTGATGTATTATTTCGTGCCGCGGATGATCAAGTTCTACCTCGGCGAGGACCCGATCCTGCCCAACGTCGAGACGTACCTCTCCAGCGAGGAACCCGACCGCAAGTACATCCTCGAAAACCTGGACAAGCTCGTGGTCAAGAGCGCCAACGAGAGCGGCGGCTACGGGATGCTCATCGGCACGCAGGCGAGCCGGGAAGAAATCGAGAGCTTCCGCGAGAAGATCGTCGCTAACCCGCGCAACTTCATTGCGCAGCCGGTGGTGTCGTTGTCGCGCTCGCCGTCGTACTGCGAAGGCGGCGTGGAAGGCCGGCACATCGATCTGCGGCCATATATCCTCTATGGCGAAAAGATCACGATCATCCCCGGCGGCCTGACGCGCGTGGCGATGAAGAAGGGCAGCCTCGTGGTGAACTCCTCGCAGGGCGGCGGGAGCAAGGACACATGGGTGTTGGAGGAATAGAAGAGTCTAGTAAATTATCTTTATGATCGAGGAAATCCGTCGCCTGTTGGAACAGGTTCCATTTCGGCCCTTCACCATTGTGACTAGTTCCGGTCAGCAGTATGTCGTGAAAAGTTTAGATCACATCACACTTGGTCCTACCGCGAAGCAAGTCGGCATCTGGCATGATGATGGCACGCTCTCCGTGCTCAGCCCTTTGCACATCGTTTCTATCGAAAAGGAAGCCGACGTGGTTTGAACTGCCAACAACAGGGTACTTGATCGTTTGCCTCCATGCTAAGCCGCGTCGCCGACTGCCTTCTGTGGATGAGCCGCTACATCGAGCGGGCCGAGAACAACGCCCGCCTGTTGGAGGTCAACCTCCAGCTCATGCTCGACTTCGATAGCCAGAGCGAGGCGACCGTGCGCCAGCACTGGGCTCCCATCATCAACTCCCTCGAAGACCAGGAACTCTTCCACGAATATTACCAGGAGGCCGACGGCGACTCGGTTGTGGAGTTCGTCACCTTTGAGCAGAAAAATCCTAACTCTATCTTCTCCTGCCTTGCCCGTGCCCGCGAGAACGCCCGCAGCGTGCGCGAGCAGATTAGTTCTGAGATGTGGGAACACCTCAACAGCCTCTATCTTTTCATCCGCTCGGACGAGGCGCGTGAACTCTTCCGCACGAGCACCTACGAGTTCTACCAGCGCATTCTGCACGGCTCGTTCGAGTTCATCGGCATCACCGATGCGACGATGACCCACGGCGAGGGTTGGGACTTCATCCAGTTAGGAAAATTCTTGGAACGCGCCGACTGCACCTCGCGCATCCTGGACGTGAAATATCATATCCTCTTGCCCAGCGGCGAACGTGTCGGCGGCAACGTGGATACCGTGCAGTGGATGGCCGTGCTGCGTTCGTGCAGCGCGTTGGAGGCGTACAGCAAACTTTACGTCGGCCAACTCGCCCCGTGGAAGGTCGCGGAGTTCCTCATCCTGCACGACTGTTTCCCACGGGCGTTGCGGCACTGCGTGCATCAGGTGGACTATGCGCTGCACCGCATCAGCGGCGTGCCGGAGGACCGTTTTTCCAACGAGGCCGAGCGGCTCTCGGGCAAGATGCGCAGCGACCTGGACTACATGCGCACGGGAGAGATTTTCCAGATGGGTTTGCACCAATACTTGCACCGCTTGCAAACGCGTCTCGGCGAGATCAGCCGCGCGACGGCGGAGTTTTACTCGGAGATTTACGAGGCGCCTGCACAGTCCCAGAGCCAGAGCCAGACTGGCGGCGGCTCGCAGAGTCAAAGCCAGAGCCAGACGGCAGCGATTCGCTAACGATCCGCCGGACGCAACTCCAGCCGGTGCGTCGCCGCGCCGGGTAAAAACGGCGACGGGTTGCCGCGCACCCAGTTCTCGTGCCCCGCTCGGTAAAAGGGCGACAGCGGATGCCCACTCTCGCCGCCGGGCTGCTCGAAGATTCCCTCACCC
>CAXUIU010000012.1:0-28299 GCA_964250955.1 uncultured Chthoniobacterales bacterium
CGCCTGGCAACGCTCCCGGATGTGCCCGAGGTCCGGTGGCCCGAACGGCTGCTCGGCCGTGCCGGGGAACACGAGGTACGTGATTTTGAGGTCGTCCACCGGCGAGCGCGTCGCCGTGGCCCGCGGGTCGATGGCCTGCGCGACGCGGATGCTCGCCTCGCCGAGTTGGTGGTTGGGTCCCTTGTCCCCGAAGATCGCCGGGTAGAGCGGACCTCCCGCCACGACCACCACGAAGTCGCCCACCTGCGGGACGAACCCCGTTGGACCGCCGCGCGTCATGAACGACGGCAGCACGACGTACGGGTCGTTCCGCGCGATGAGCGAACTGTAGTGCTCGGCCGCGTACAGGTCGTCGCGTAGGGTCTGGAGCGACCCGGCCGCGGTCCGGCGCACGGCGGGGTTGGCGCGGGCGTCGGCTTCCAGCTTGTCGATGCGGTCCTGGTAGACTTTTACCAGCGGGCTGACGACGGCCGGGTTGCGCTTGGGCCACTTATAGTTGGTCATCGGCTGGAAAGTGGGGTCGGCGGTGTCAATGTCGTTCCAGCGTTCAGGGTCGGAGCCGTCGGTGTCCACGTCGAGGTCGCTCTGGATGAGCAGCGCGTGGCGTTTGGAGTCGGGGTCCTGGAGTTCGAGGATCGTGTCGGTGTCGTAGTACACGTCTCGCGCCAGCAGCGCGTCGAGGCGCGTCAAGTTCTGGCGCAGGAGGTCGGTTTTGTTCTGGTAGACGGCGTAGAAGAACTTCGAGACCTCGGCTTTTTCGAGGAGCGCGGGTAGCTTCGGCAGCGCCGCACCCAGGCCCGGCGAACGGCGCGCCAACTCGGCGAGCGACCGCATCGGCACGGGCACCTTGATCTGGAGTTGCAGGTCGAGCGCGTAGGAGTCCGGCGTCTCGCGTTCGAGGCTGGCGGGCTGGCCGGGCTTAGCGTCAAGCGTCGTGCGGACACGCAGGCCGTTGGCGAACCGTGCAACGTCGCGGGCCTTTGACGGCAGCACGGGGCCGTCGGGCAGCGGGCGGGCCGTTTCGGCGGGCGTCGGCGTTGGTGTGGCGGAAGGCAGCGGTGGCGGCGTGACAACGGGAACGGGCGTCGGCGCGGAAGTGGTGAGCGCGACCCGTTCCCCCGCCAGCCAGCGCGGCAGACGCCCGGCGACCCACGTCCGGCCACCTTCCGGCAGCACAACCCCGACCACCAACCCGAGCGCAAGGCCGCAAAGGATCAGAAACGCCGGTCCCAGGCAGCCCCGTCGCGGGCGGTCTCTCATTTTACGGCTGGATCACGGCGGCGAGCACGTACGCCGCCAGGATCGCACCAACAATCGCCAACGGCACGACGTACGCGGCCGGATTGTACTTGCGCCGCAGCAGTGCCGGCACGAAGCGGCCCGCCAACAGCAGCGACACCACGAAGTCCACGATCATCCAGGTGTACCACCCGCGTGGGATGCACAGCGCACTGACAATCAGGATCAGGCCGCTGATCCCGCCAGCGACCAGCGACGGCACGCTGCGCGCCTTGACGTAGCCGATGACGCCGCCCAGCACCATCACGACGCCAAAGATCCCGAAATAAATCTGCGCGTCGCGCAACAGCGGCGCGATGACGGCATCAGCAAAAAAGGTCATGGTAGATCAGGCTTCGGACGTACGGTATTGCGGGCGCAGTTCCGGTCGGGAGGCGCGCGAGGCGAAGAACATCCGCATCACGAAGAGCGGTGTCAGAGCCAGGAAAAACGGCGCGAGCGAAATCCAGAACCCCGGGACTGCGCGGGCCTGGTCACGCGTCACCGCGCGCAGGGCCGTCCGCGCCACCTCTTGCACATCGACCTTCAGAAAATCGGGCGCGTGCTTGCTCTCCGGCTCGCCTTCCCGCGCGGCGACTCGCTGGAACTCCGTGTCTACTGGTCCCGGGCAAAGGTGCGTCACGCTGATGCCCGTGCCGCGCAGTTCGGCGCGCAACCCTTCGGAGAAAGAGCTGACGTACGCCTTCGTGGCGGCGTACACGGCGAGGTTGGGCACCGGCAGAAAGCTGGCGACGGAACTCACGTTGAGGATGGCCCCCGGCCGGTGGCGGCGCAGCAGCGGAATGAGACGGTGGCACAGCGCCGTCAGTGCGACGACATTAACCTGGAGCATCCGCTCGACCTTGCGCCATTCCGAGGACTCGAACGATCCCGAGTCGCCGAACCCGGCGTTGTTGATGAGGAAATCCAGGTCGAAGCCGCCGTCGGCGAGTTCCGCACACAGGGCTTCGACCTGCTCGGCGTTCGTCAGATCAACCCGGCGGCATTCCACGCGCAGGTCGGGGTTGATGGCGAGAAGTTCGGCTTTGAGGCTTTCGAGCCGGTCCATGCGCCGGGCGACAAGCACGAGCGTGCCGGCCAGGGGAGCGAGTTGGAGGGCGAGTTCGCGTCCGATGCCGGCCGAGGCGCCGGTGATAAGCGCCGTACACTCTAGGAAATCTTTCATGCAGGGAAAACGTTGCCGGTTTCGGGGGCCGCGCCATTCTAATTTGCCCTCCCCAATCGGCAACCTCAGATTCACGCGAAAACTTTCCCCGCTCACCCATGACGGTCCAAAACCTCGAACAACAAACCCCTTTCACCACGCGTGATGGCTCGACGATCCGCCCGATCCTCGACTGCACCAACGCTCCCGTCCGCGCGCAGAGCCTCGCGGAGGCAACGCTGCCGGCGGGCGGTTCCACCCAGCGCCATCACCACAAACTCAGCGAGGAGTTTTACTTCCTGCTCGAAGGCCGCGGCGAGATGGAACTCGACGGAGAGACTCGCCTCGTGGGTCCCGGCGACGCCGTGCTGATCCCCGCCGGCGCGTGGCACACCCTCACGGCGCTCTCGCCCCTGCGGATGCTCTGCTGCTGTGCGCCGCCGTACTCGCACGAGGACACCTACTTCGCATGAGCGACACGGCGCGGAGTTTTTTCGTGACCGGCACGGACACGGGCGTCGGCAAGACCTACGTCACCGCCCGGCTCGTGCGCGGGCTGCGGGCGCGCGGGATCGATGCCGTGGGCTTCAAACCGCTCTGCTGCGGCGGACGCGAGGACGCTGAAGCCCTGCACGAGGCCGCCGACGGCGCGCTCTCACTCAACGAGGTCAACCCTGTCTGGCTGCGCGCCCCGACCGCCCCCTACACGGCGTCCCTCATCGAAAACCGGACCATCGACCTCGACCTGATCCGCGAGACCTACCGGCGACTGCGCGAACGTCACGCCACCGTGCTCGTGGAGGGGGTAGGCGGCTGGCTGGTGCCCATCCGGCAGGATTTCACCACCGCGGACCTCGCGGCCGAATGGGGTTTGCCCGTGGTGATCGTCGTCGGTAACCGGCTTGGTTCGCTCAACCACACCGCGCTGACGGTTCGCGCCATCCGCTCGGCAGGTCTGGAATGCGCCGGGCTGATCTTCAATGCGGGCGTTATAACTCCTGCCGAGTCTTCCACCGACGACCAGACCCTGGCCCGCGCGACCAACCGCGGCGTCCTCGAAACGTGGCTGGGCGTACCCATCCTGGCATCCGTCGAGCCGGGCCAATCCGATGTGCAGGTTCCCTGATGAAAAGTGTCAGCCTTTGTACTCGTTCAGTACACTTCTGTCAGCATCTTGTGCAAAAGCGACACCTGCGGCACCTGCGTTCTAGAGGGAAAAGGCCCGTAGGCACAGGCAGTGCTAAAAGGACCGGCGTTACTCACTCAACACCGCTCAACGACCAAATCCTATGATGCTGCACAAGATTTTTCACATGAACCAGTCGGCGGCTGAAACCAAGCGCCGTCTCGCGGACGTGAGCGGTTACCGTCACCACTTGGACGGGATCGAGAAGGCGGACCGCCAAGCCGAGGGCGTCTCACAGTGGCGCTTGCTGCTGCCGCTAGGTTTCCGCGCCGAGTTCGCGCTGACGGCGGTGGAAGGTGACGATAATTCGGTTCTGTTCAAGTCCGGCAGCGGCGATTTCGAAGTGGTCGGCATGATGACTTTCCAACAGATCAAGCCGAACCTCACGGAGATCGATATCACTGTGAACTACGAGTCTTCCTCCCCCCTCTTCAACGTGCTCGACCGCGCGCTGAAGATCGGTGACCATTTTCTGGTTAACCAACTGCGCCGCATCCGCGCCCATTTCGAGGGCATCGCGGCCCCGGTGCACCAGACGGCCCCGGTGTATGCTCATCAGTTGAAGTCGGTGACGGCCTGAAATTTTCGTTTAGACAGAGGTACTGGTTAAGCAAGGCGGCTCCTTTGGTCGGGAGCCGCCTTTCTCTTTTTTGCGCAGGCTGCCGTGGCGTGGTTCTGTAAAGCCACGCACGTATGGAAACACTTTCTACCCCGCCTAAGACCTTCGACCTGACCGGCGAGTTTGGCGGGTTTGTCTTCACTGCCGCAGGCAAGCGGCGCATGGTGTTGCGCTCAGGAGGTCAGGACTACCTTCTCAAAGTGCCGAGGTTGCTGCGGCGTCGGGTGATCGGCACCTTCCGGGCGGGGCAAGTTTTGCGGGTCGCCGGCGCACAGGAACTCGACGGAAGAGGGGCCGTGTCCCGTCGCGTGGCCGAGCAGATTGTGCCGGACGGTAGCAATTTCGTCCCCCCACCCGTCCAAGCCCGGGCGACGGTCTGCACCGTGAAAGTCTGTGCGAAAAAGAACTGCTGGCGCAGCGGCGGACAGGAAATCTTCAAAGCCCTCAAACAGGAAGCGGCGGTCGGCGGACTGGCCGACCGGGTGGAGATCAAGGCGGTCGGCTGCCTCGACCGCTGCAAGCAAGCGGCCAACCTGGACACCCCCTGGCGGGAATACCGTCACTGCACAGCGCGTGATGCGAAAAGCATCCTGGCGGAAGTGGCCGCCAAGTTGGGTTGACGGTGCCTTGCTCAACGCACCGTCAAGCGGTGACGTTTCGAGTGCGACGGGAGTCTGGCATCTTTCGGCGAAGTTCTTACCCCATGCCAACCACCGCTCAATCCACCGCAACCGCGCCCGCCGTCAAGGACACCCGTGTCGTCGACGGGCTCAACCTCGTGCTCGCCGACTCTTACGCCCTGATGGCGCTGACCCATCTCGCGCACTGGAACGTGGAAGGCAGCGACTTCTTCCAACTCCACGAAGCGTTCCAGAACCAGTACGAGAACCTCTTCGAGGCCGTGGACGAGATCGCCGAACGCGTGCGCGCGCTGGACGGCTACGCCATCGGCGGGCTGAACACTTTTTCGCAAGCGGCGGGCATGGAAGAGTTCAAATCGCCCATGCCGCAGAAGGACTACGTGGCGGCCCTCATCGTGGCGAACGAAAAGGTCGTGGACGACGCCGTGCGCCTGCGCGATACGGGCTGCGAATCGAACGATTTGCAGACGCAGGACCTGATGATCAAGCGTCTGGAGTACCACGAAAAAACGCTGTGGATGCTCAAGAGCTACCTGCGGTGACCAGCGTCGAGCCGACAACGATTTCCGAAGCACCAGCGGTAGGTTGCGTCGCGGCGACCTGCCGGTGGCGTTGCGCGCTGGAGGTGATCGACGAACTGCTGCGCGGCGACCGCGAGACAGTGCGCGGCGAGGAGGCTGACCTTCTGCTCGACCTGCGCTGGCAACTGCGCCAGCGCACAGAGGCGGAGACGGCTTTGCGGCTTTTTTGCGACCTGCGCCGACGGATGGAGCGGCGGCACTACCTGGCGTTTTTTCGGATGCGGCGTTGGTTGGAGAACCACGTGGTGGCCGTGGCGCGCGTGTGTCCAGCGGGAGAGGCGCGGGAAGTGCCGGTCAAGCTCAATCACTACTGTGTGGAAGCCGTCCGGCGGGCGGGCCTGTGTGCGAGTCTCGGGCGTGGGTCAGTGATGATTGCACCGCGGCTGGGGTTTGTGTTTCGGCCGGTGGATCACACCGCCGCGCGAGCGGCGTTCGTCCCAAGATAAGGTTATGTCTCCGGGGCGAGTCGTGCGCATGTTGGCCATCCAGACAAAATAGGATTGCCTCGGAGAGGCAACCCTACCTTGGGATGAACGGTCGCCTTGGCGGCCTGACCAGAGTTCACGGTTTCGCTGCTGACATAATCTCTGATGCCGCCTGCGGTACGGCCGGTGTGAGCCGCGGGGAAGCCGGGGGCTTCGGCGCGGGTGGCGGCAGCGGGACTACCTTCCAGAAGAGTCCCTCGTAATGCGACCACTCCGCGAGGACTTGCCGGGCACGTTCGCTCTCGGTGTTTTCGAGGTGTTGGTAGATCAACTCCTTGAGCGCCGCCGCGTCCGCTTCGCCCGCGAGACGTTCCAGACGCACCAACTGCCCGTTGACCTGGCTCTCGAAGTTCCCCTTCTCGTCGAGCACGTACGCGATGCCACCGGTCATGCCAGCACCGAAGTTACGGCCGGTCGGACCGAGGACCGCCACGGTGCCGTTGGTCATGTACTCGCATCCGTGGTCGCCCAGGCCCTCAACCACCGCCGTCGCCCCGGAGTTGCGCACCGCGAACCGCTCGCCCACGCGGCCGTTCGCGAAGAACCGTCCGCCCGTCGAGCCGTACAAACAAGTGTTGCCCGCAATCATGGCTTCGCCTGCAGTGAAGCGATGTTCCGGCCGCGGTTTGAGGATGATGACGCCGCCGCTCATGGACTTGCCCACGTAATCGTTGGCCTCGCCGACGAGCGTGACGCGTAGGCCGGGGCTCATGAAAGCGCACAAGCTCTGGCCGGCGCTGCCGCGCAGGTTGATTTCGAGCAGGCCGTCGGGCAGACCCTTCTCGCCGTTGCGGTAGGCAATCTCGCCGCTGACCTTCGTGCACACGGAACGGTTAGTGTTGCGCACCTTGTACGAGAGCACGGTCTTGTGGCCGTGGTTGATCGCCTCGTTGGCGTCCTGGAGGATCACGTCGTCGAGCGGACGGTCCTGGAACCCGTCGTTGCGGTCGCGCGTGTGGAAACGCGGCACCGACGGGTCGCCCTTGCTCACATCGCGCAGCATGCGGTCGAGTTTGAGGGTGTTGGCTTTCGGATGGCCGGGGGCCTGGCGCTGGCGCAAGAGATCCACGCGGCCGACGAGGTCGTTGACTGTCCGTGCGCCGAGCCGCGCCATGATCTCGCGTACCTCGGTGGCTACGCCGTTGAAGAAGTTCACGATGTTCTCGGGCTTACCCTTGAACTTGGCGCGCAGGCGTTCGTCCAGGGTCGCCACGCCGACCGGGCAGGTGTTCAGATGGCATTGGCGCACGTACACGCAGCCGCTGGCGATGAGCGCCGCCGTGCCGAAGTTGAACTCTTCCGCGCCCAACAGCGCGCCCATGACGATGTCCATGCCCGTGCGCATCCCGCCGTCGGTGCGCAGCGTCACGCGGTTGCGCAGGCCGTTGAGCATGAGAACCTGATGGGCTTCGGAGAGGCCGAGTTCCCACGCGCTACCGGCGTTCTTGATGGAGGAATACGCCGCCGCGCCCGTGCCGCCCTCGTGGCCGCTGATGAGGATGATGTCCGCGTGCGCCTTCGCCACGCCGGCCGCGATGGTGCCGACGCCCGCCTCGGCGACGAGCTTGACGCACACCCGCGCGCGGGGATTGACCATCTTCAGATCGAAGATCAACTGCGCGAGGTCCTCGATGGAATAAATATCATGGTGCGGCGGCGGCGAGATGAGCGCCACGCCGGGCGTCGCCTTGCGCAGCCGGGCGATGTACGCGCTGACCTTGTGGCCGGGGAGCTGGCCGCCCTCACCGGGCTTTGCGCCCTGCGCCATCTTGATCTCGATCTCCTTGGCGCTCGCCAGGTAGGTCGCATGGACGCCGAAGCGCCCGCTGGCAATCTGCTTGATGGCGCTATTGGCGAAGTCGCCGTTCTCGCGGCGGTGGAAGCGCGCGGGGTCCTCGCCGCCCTCGCCGCTGTTGCTCTTGCCGCCGATGCGGTTCATGGCAATGGCGAGGCATTCGTGCGCCTCGGGCGAAAGCGCGCCGAGGCTCATGCCCGCGGTCGTAAAACGCCGCCGGATGTCCTCGATGGGCTCGACCTCGTCAAGCGGGACGGGCGTCGCGGGCGGGACGAGTTCGAGCAGGTCGCGCAGGGCGATGGGGTTGGCCGTGAGGCAAGCGTCGACGTACTTCTTGTAATCCTCCGGGCGGTTGGTCTGCACGAAGGTGTGGAAGTTCTTGATCATCGGCGGCGTCACCGCGTGCGCCTCGCCGGAGGGGCGGAACCGGTAGTAACCCGGGTTCACCAGCGCGGGCGGCTTGCGCTCCGACCCGTCGGCAGGTGAGCCGTATGCCAGTGCGTGCCGTTTGAGGGTCTCCTCGGCGATCTCGCGGAAGCCGACGCCCTCGATCTGCGTGGACGTGCCGGTGAAGCACCGCTCCACCAGCTTGGAATCCAGGCCGACCGCCTCGAAGATCTGCGCGCCGCGGTAGCTGGCGAGCACGGAGATACCCATCTTCGACATGATCTTGAGCAGCCCCGCCTCCAACCCGGAACGGTAGCGGCGAAGCGCCTCCGGGTACGTCGGGCGGCCCTCGGGCGGCATCTTCTCGATGATCTCGCGGCACGTCGCGTAGGCGAGGTACGGGACCACGCTGCTCGCGCCGTAGCCGATGAGGCAGGCCATCTGGTGCACGTCGCGCGCTTCGCCCGTCTCGCAGACCACGCTGACGCGCATCCGCTTGCCCACGCGGGTCAGGTGATGGTGGACCGCGCCCATAGCGAGCAGCATCGGGATCGGCGCGCAAGCGTGGTCGACCTCGCGGTCGCTCAGGACGATCAGGCGGCAACCGTCATCGACGGCATGCTCGACCTCCCAACAGACGCGATCGACGGCGCGTTCCAAACCGTCCGGGCCGTCGCCCGCGGGGAAGAGAGCGTTGACGGTAGCCAGCTTGCTCTCGGGCGTGTCGTGAGCGCGCAGGGCGGCGAGTTCGTGCTCGAAGAGAAAGGGACTCTCCGACTGGATGAGCCGGGCGTGCTCGGGGGTCTCGCCGAAGAGGTTGCGCCGCCAACCCATGATGGTATTGAGCGACATGACCAACCGCTCGCGCAACGGGTCGATGGGCGGGTTCGTCACCTGCGCGAAAAGCTGGCTGAAGTAACGCGACAGGAGGCACGGCTGGGTCGAGAGCACCGCCAGTGCCGTGTCGTCGCCCATGGAACCGTAAGGCTCCGCGCCCTCCTTGAGCATGGGCTTGAGGATCACGTCGAGTTCCTCGGAGCTGTACCCGAAGGCGATCTGGCGTTCGGTCAGCGTGAGAATGTCCAACTCGTCCGTGGGCTCGGGGACGGCGTCGCGGTCGGCGAGAGTCGCCAGGCGGGTGACGTTTTCGTCGAGCCACTGTTTGTAGGGCTGCTGGGCGGCGAGGCGAGTCTTGATGTCCGAGTCGCGCAGGAGCGTGCCCGCCACCGTGTCTACGGCGATGGTCTCGCCCGGGCCGAGCCGGCCTTTTTCCACGACGTGCGCGTCGTCGAAGTCCACGACGCCGACCTCCGAGCCGAGCGAGAAGATGCCGTCGTCGGTCAGCTTGTAGCGCGCCGGGCGCAGGCCGTTGCGGTCCAGGCATGCGCCGACGGTGTTGCCATCGCTGAACACCACCGCCGCCGGGCCGTCCCAGGGTTCGTTGAAGCACGCGTGGTAGATCGTGAGATCGGCGAGTTCGGGCGAGACGCCAGGGTTGCCGCGCCAGGCGCTCGGGACCAGCATGGTCATGGCGTGGAGGATGTCGCGCCCGCTCATCACGAGGGCTTCGAGGGCGTTGTCGAGGCTCGCGCTGTCCGAGCCGCCGGGCTGGATGATGGGCTTGAGCAGGTCGATGTCGTCGCCCCAGAAGTCGGCGGAGAGTTCCGCCTCTCGCGCGCTCATCCAGTTGCGGTTGCCCTTGACGGTGTTGATCTCGCCGTTGTGGCCGAGCATCCGGAAGGGCTGGCCAAGCGGCCACGTCGGGAAGGTGTTCGTGCTGTACCGCTGGTGATAGATGCAAAGCGCCGTGTCGTAGGCGGGGTTGGACAGGTCCTTGTAGAAGTTCTCCAGCGACGAGGAAACCAGGAGCCCTTTGTAGACGAGCACGCGGCTCGACATGGAGGCCACGTAGAAGTTCTTGATCTTGTCGGCGGCGGCGCGTTTTTCGATCTCGTTGCGGGCGAGGAAAAGTTTCCTTTCGTAATCTTCGGGCGACATGCCCCAGGGCTTGCCGATGAGCGCCTGCTCGATACGCGGCATGGTCAGTTGGGCCTTGTCGCCGAGCACGTTGAGGTTGGTGGGCACCTCGCGCCAGCCGAAGAGAAAAAGGTCGCGCGCTTCGAGGACTTCCTCCGCGATAGCCTTGGCGCGGGCCTGCGCGTAGGCGTTGTCGTGCGGCAGGAAAAAGAAGCCGACGCCGAGGTCCTCGTCCTTGTAAAGATGGTGGCCGCGCTTGCTGACCTCCGGGCGCAGGATGTTATAGGGAAGCTGCGTCAGGAGCCCCGCACCGTCGCCGGTCTTGGCGTCGGCGTCGAGCGCACCGCGGTGGACGAGGTTGCAGAGCGACTGGAGGCCAGCACGCAGGACGCGGTTGGAACGTTTACCGGCCACGTCCGCGATGAACCCGGTGCCGCAGGCGTCGTGTTCGTGGGCCGGGTCGTAGAGGGACGCCGCTTGGCGTGCATGGTCCTGCATGGATTCGTTCATCGTCGGAGATGCGAAGAGTTGCTACCCTCGGGAAGTGCTCCCGTTTCCTGCTTGCCTTGGTGGACCGCGAGACTCTGCGGGGCGTAAAAACTGCCACGCCACGCCTCCACCGTAAAGATCAATCGCGCGCCGGGGTATTTTCCGGCTGCAAACACGCCGAAAAACCGCATAGTGCGGGCTTTCTCCCCGCTCGCCCTCAATGTTCGTCCCACTTTTTCTCAAAGGCTTCGTCCTCGGCTGGTCGGTGGCCTGGCCGCCGGGGCCAATCAACGCCGAGATGCTCCGGCGTGGTCTGGAGCGCGGCTTCTGGCCGGCGTGGGGGCTCGGGCTGGGCGCGTGCACGGGAGACTTCGGCTGGGCGGTGGCGGTGTCGCTCGGCGCGGGCGCGCTCGTCAACGTGCCCGGCGTGCGGCCGGCGTTGGGAGTGTTGAGCGTAGGGCTCCTGTTGTTTTTGGCGTGGACGTTCGGACGTGGCGCGTGGGCGGCCTGGCGGGCCAGTGGCCAGCCGGCGGCAGCGACACCGGCGCGGCGCTTCGACTCGGCGCGGGGCGGCTACCTGCTCGGGTTGTCGCTCGCGTTGACGAGCCCGTGGAACATCGCGTTCTGGCTGGCGGTGATCGGCTCGCAGGCGGGCGGCGAACACCTCGGCTTACCCGCGTCGCTGACGGTGGCTGTTGGCGTCATCCTGGCGGCGGCGTTGTACTCGGGATTGTTCTGCACGGCGGTGCGCATGGGCGCGCGCTTCGCCACGCCGGCGTGGCACGTCGTTACCCAGGGGGCGACGGCGCTCTTGATGCTTTATTTCGCGGTGAAAACGGTTTGGGGACTCGCCGCCAGCCATGCCTGAGGAACCGCGCGAGCCGTTTTCTTGGCGCGCCCGCGCGAACAGTTTCGTTTACGCGTTCCGCGGGCTGGCGATCCTTCTGCGCCGGGAGCACAACGCGTGGATTCACCTGGCTCTCACCACGGCGGCGGTTGCGGCGGGCGCGTGGTGGCGGATCGAGCGTTGGGAGTGGGCGGCGGTGGCGTTCGCCGTCACCGGGGTGCTGGCGGCGGAGGCAATCAACACCGCCGTCGAGACGCTCGCGGACGCCGTCAAGCCTGAGCGTCATCCGCTCGTCGGCCGCGCCAAGGACCTCGCCGCGGCGGCCGTGCTGCTGGCGGCGGCCGGCGCGGCAGCCGTGGGCCTGATCGTGTTTGGTCCGCGGGTGTGGGCGCTGGTGTAGAAATAACGAATGACGAAGGGCAGAAACCAGAGGAGCAGACTCGCACCTTCTGCCTTCGTCATTCTCCAACTACAAGCTCCCGCGCACCCGCCAAAAGAAATAAATCGTCGTCAGCACGCCCGCGAAGATCACAAACCCGCGCACCCACCGCGTCGGCAGCCTTTGCGCCAGCCAAGCCCCGCCGTAGCCGCCGACGATCCCGCCGGCCATCATCGTCAACGCCTCCGGCCAATGCACGGCGCCGCGCACGATGAAAATGACGACCGCCGCGCCGTTGAACGCCCCGCTCAGAAGCGTCTTGAAGGCGTTCATAGCGTGGATGTTCGTCATGTTGAGCAGCGAGAGGACGGCGAGCATCATGATCCCCGCTCCCGCCCCGTAGTAACCACCGTAAACGGCGATGACGAACTGGAGCGCCGACGTTTTTACCAGGGAGCCGAGGTCGTGCTCGTTGCCCAACGAGAGCCGGAGGCGCGATGCCACCTGCCGGCCGTAGGCGAAGAGCGCCGTGGCGAAGAGCGTCAGCCACGGCAAGAGTTGATCGAAGGTCGCCGCCGGGGTGTGCAGGAGAATCCACGCACCGACGATCCCGCCGAAGACGCTGACGACCGCCAGGGTGGCCGCCAGCGTGCGGCGCGCGGCGAGTTCGCGCCGGTATGCACCGAAGCTTGCCATGGTGCCCGGCCAGAGCGCGACGGTGCTGGTGGTGTTGGCGATCACCGTCGGCAGCCCCACGCGCACCAGGGCCGGCAGGGTGAAGAACGAACCGCCACCCGCCACCGAGTTGATGACGCCCGCCAACAGTCCCGCCCCGGCGACGAGCGCGGCTTGGGGGAGATTCATGGCCACGCGCCTCTGTAGCCGATGTCGGGCGTGGGCTCAAGGGACGCGGAACTTCAACGCAGAGGGGAACGCGGAGGCACGCAGAGAAGGACAGGAAAAAAGAGGCAGCCGTGGCCTTTCAGCCCCTTCCTCCTTTCTCGGCGTTTCTCTGCGCTGCCTCCGCGCCTCTGCGTCAAGGTTCCACCGATCCCATGACGGACGCGCTTGTCGGCACGGGAGCCGCTTGCTACATTGCCGCGCCGTTGCTCCTATCAAGATGCCCACGCACCACCAGGGTTCGCCAGCCGACGTGCGCGCCCTCAACGCGTTCATCAAGCTCGTGCGCGCCTCCGGCTCGGTGCTCACACGCACCGGCCGCCACCTCGCCACGGAGGGCCTGACGGTGGGGCAGTTCGGCATCCTCGAAACGCTCCTGCACCTCGGGCCGCTCCACCAGTGCGAACTCGCCCGCAAGCACCTCCAGAGCGGCGGCAACGTCACGATGATCGTTGACAACCTCGAACGCGCCGGCCTCGTGCGCCGCGAGCGCCACGCCGCCGACCGCCGCTACGTGCGCGTGTGCCTGACCCCGGCCGGCCAGGCGCGCATCACCGCACTCTTCCCCGAGCACGTCCGGCAGGTCCGCGAACAGATGGACGTACTCTCCCCCGACGAACTGGACCAACTCGGCCGTCTCTGCCGCAAGCTCGGCCTGCACGCCGCGGCAGAAGCCGACACTCCAAAAACCGCACAACCCGTATGAGCAAAATCTTCGGTTCTTTCTACGGCGGACGCGCCGCGGCCGGGCTGCTGCTGGTGCGGCTGCTCTTTGGTGTCGGCATCATCCTGCACGGCTGGGACAAGGTCGCCAACGGCGGGCCGTTCCACTGGGCGGACGGTTTCGGGCCGCCGTTGAGCAACATTCCGCCGCCCTTCCAGGCGCTCGCCACGTTCACCGAACTCGGCGCGGGCGCGGCGATGATCCTCGGTCTTCTCACCCCGCTGGCGACCCTCGGGCTGGCGGCCACGATGGTCGTCGCGCTCGTCCAGGGACACCATGGCGAATCGTACGTCTCGCTCGACCGGCCCTACAAACCGACCTACGAACTCGTTGCGCACTACGGGATCGTCGCCCTCGGGCTGCTCCTGACCGGGCCGGGCGCGCTGTCGCTCGACTACCTGCTCTTCGGCCGGCGGCGCGGACCCGCACCGGTGGTTCCCTGAAGGGACGCGCGCCATGTCCACCGCCACCTTGTTCGCGTGGCTGCTCTTCGGCGCAGCCGGGATGGGGGCGTTCGCCTACGGGAGGAAGCAGCGGCGGGCGACGCCGTTCGTCATCGGCGTGGCGTTGATGGTGTACCCGTACTTCGTCGAAGACGTGTGGCTGCTTTACGGGATCGGCTGCGTGCTGATCGCGGCGCTCTTCGTCTTCCGGGAATGAGGCTCAGAGGTCCTGTCCGTACGCGATGAACTGACGATATTCGCGCAGGATCGCCTCCACTGCCGCGCGCCCCGCCGCCACCTGCCGCTCGAACGGCTGGCCCTGCGGCGTCTCGAAGATGATCTCAAAGGGCTGCGGACGAACGGCCGCCGGGTTGCTCAGCACGCCCTCGTAGCATTGGGTGATGAGCCCGTCTGCCGCCGGGAATCCGTCGATGATCTCGCCCGACGCCAACGGCACGAACGCCGCTGCCGCCGCCAGCGCCGGCTTGGCGAGTGCCTGGGTGAGGGTCGCACCGCGCACGTACGCGTAGGCTCCCTCGCAGGTGTCGTCGGCGTGGAGAGCGACCAGGCCGTTGAAGCCGAGCGCGGAGAGTTCGCACTCCAGGAGGAACACCTCCGGCTGCGCGCTGCCGCGCCAGAACTCGCGGTTGAGGTCCAGCCCGGTGCGGGAATGGCGGGTACCGTCCTCGTAGCCGCTCGGGTTACAGACGAGGTAGGCGTGGAGTTCGTAGCCGAGCGCGGGCTGCGGGTCATCGTCGAGGGCCAGCAGCAGGTCGCGCAACGCCGCCGCGCCTTCGGGTTCGTCGCCGTGGATCGCGGCGAAGAGTCCCAGCCGAATGGGCCGCCCGCCGCCATCGGCGGGGCCACGCAGCGTCCAACGCGTCAGTCGGTGACGCCCCGCGCCATGCTGAAATTCGCCCACGCTCGTCTCGCGCAGACGCGAACCCGGCCGTGCGGCGTGTTCACGGAGGGGGGCGAACAGAGCCTCGACGCGACTTTGCATGTTGCCCGGACGTTACCATCCGGTTAGGCAGGAGGAAAACCGCTCGTGCTCGCCAACTTGCCCCGCAACCCCCTTCCCCGCTGGCGCGGCTTCAACCTGCTCGAACTCTACGGCGCGGGCAGCTTCGGGGCGTTCGTGGAGGAGGATTTCCGCTGGATCGCCGGGTGGGGGTTCGATTTCGTGCGGCTGCCGCTTTCGTACACACACTGGACAGTCCGTGGCGACCCGGGCCGCGTGGACGAGGATTCTCCCGCCCTCGCCGAACTCGACCGCGCCGTCGCCCTGGCCGAACGCCATGGGCTACACCTCTGCCTCAATTTTCATCGCGCCCCCGGGTACAGCGTCAGCCCCGAGCGGAAAGAACCCTTCAACCTCTGGCGCGACCCGGCGGCGCTCGACGCCTTTTGCCTGCATTGGCAAACCCTTGCCCGGCGCTACGCGGGGGTTCCGTCCGCGCGCCTAAGCTTCGACCTGCTCAACGAACCGCCCCCGCCCCGTCCAGCCTGGGCGGCGCTGCTGACCGGCGGCACCACCCGCGCCCTCCACGAGGCCGTGATGCGTGCCGCCGTCGCGGCGGTCCGCGCGGTAGACCCGGCGCGCCTGATTATCCTCGATGGCCTCGACTACGGTCGTCGCCCACTGCCCGAACTCGCCGATCTACCCAACGTCGCGCAGAGCTGCCGCGCGTACGAGCCGTTCGAGTTGAGCCACTACCGTGCGCCGTGGATGCCCTTGGGTGGGCGCTGGCATCGTCCGCGTTGGCCGGTGCGTTCCTGGAACCGCGCTCGGCTGGAGGCGGTGTACGCGCCGTGGGCGGCGATGGTCGCACACGGCGTCGGGGTGCATTGCGGCGAGGCGGGGTGCTACCGACACACGCCGCACGCGACGTTCCTGGCGTGGTTGCGCGATGTGCTCAGCGTACTCGGCGGCCACGGGATCGGCTGGGCATTGTGGAACTTCCGCGGGCCGTTCGGCGTGCTGGATTCGGGGCGGGCGGACGTGGACTACAAGGATTGGCACGGCCACCAGCTCGACGCGGCGCTCCTGGCGCTGCTGCAAGCCTCTTGATTCAAAACACTTTGTCTGTTAGCGGGTTACCCGCATCGAAGGCGCGCAAATTAGCGAGGAAGTGTTGCACCAGCCGCTCGTCCTCACCGGCGTGCGAACCCGCCACGTGCGGCGTGACGTAGCAGTTCGGCAGGTCCCAGAGTTCGTGCCCGGCCGGGAGCGGCTCGGGGTCGGTCACGTCGAGATAAGCCGTGGCCAGCGGTCCGTCGCGCAACGCCGCCGCGAGCGCCGTCTGGTCCACCGTCGCACCGCGGCCGACGTTGTAGAACCGCGCGCCCGGCCGCAGCCGCGCGAACCGCCCCACGCCGAAGAACTGCCGCGTCGCGTCGTTGTGCGGCAGGATGTTGACGACGTGGTCCGCCTCGCCCAACCGCGCGTCGGCCTCCGCTTCGGTGAGCATCGGCACCCCTTCGTCGCCGCGGGGACTTCGCCGCACGCCGAACACCTGCATCCGCAACGGAGCGAGAATTTCCACCAAGCGCCGCGCGATGGCCCCGAACCCGTAGACGAACACCGTCTGGCCGTTGAGCAGCCGGCTCTGCCGGTCCCCCGCCTGACCCTGGAGCCAGCGGCGCGCACCGCGTTGATTATCGAGGCACACGGGCAACCGTCGGGCGAGCGCGAACATCATCGCCGCGAGGTGCTGCGCGCAGGGTTCGTCGAAGACGTGCGAGCTGTTCGTCAGGGTCGCTCCCCGCTCCCGGAACACCGCGCGCAGGTCGTCGCGGTCGTAGCGGGTGTAGCCCGCGCTGGAAAGCTGCACCCACCGCACGTTGGCGTTCGCCAGCAGCGCGTCGGGATTCGGCTGGCCGAAGAGGATCGGTGCATCTTCAGGCGCGGCGTTGGCCGAGTCGCGCACGGGGTCCTCCGACGGTTGCAGGAGGAGTTCGTGGGAGGCCGTCTCCTCGCGCAGCAAGCGCGCGGCGGGTTCGTCGAGAGGATAGTTGCACCAGATGCGCATGTTGGGTTCAAGGGACGCCGCCCCCGCGGTCCAAGTCAAATTTCGCGTTGGCAACCCGCCCCGTTTGTCTGTAACAAGGAGCCCGCCGTCTCTTCTCTTATGAACGACACCCAGGTTCTTTCACCTAACGCCGCCGGCTACCGCACGCAGCCCTCGCAGACCGAAACCGGGATGCCTGCCGGCGTGCCGTACATCATCGGCAACGAGGCGGCTGAGCGCTTCTCGTTTTACGGGATGCGTTCGATCCTCATCACGTTCATGACAGGTTTCCTCGTGACGCACGCCGGGGTGGCCGACCACATGAGCGCCGTGGAAGCGCGCGCGAAGTTCGCTTACTTCGTGGCGGCCGTGTACTTCCTGCCCATCCTGGGTGCGGTGCTGGCGGAGGGGGTTTGGGGCAAGTACCGCACCATCTTCTGGCTGTCTATCGTGTACTGCTTCGGCCACTTCGCGCTGGCGTTGGACGACACCCGGCTCGGGCTCCTGATCGGCCTGGGATTGATCTCGGTCGGCTCCGGCGGCATCAAGCCGTGCGTATCGGCCAACGTCGGCGACCAGTTCGGCGAGTCCAACAAAAACCTGCTGCCCAAAGTGTTCGGCTGGTTTTACTTTTCGATCAACGCCGGGTCGTTCCTATCGACGATTCTTTGCCCCTACTTGCTCAACGACCCGCGCTTCGGTCCGCGGTGGGCGTTCGGGTTGCCGGGCGTGGCGATGGTCGTGGCGACGATCTGCTTCTGGCTCGGGCGGCGCAAGTTCGTCCACATTCCCGCGGGCAAGGAGAAATTCTTCCGGCAGTTCGCCAGCCGGGAAGGACTCGGCGCGCTCGGGCGGATCGCCATCGTTTACGTCTTTATCGCCGTGTTCTGGTCACTATGGGACCAGAGCAGCGGCGGTTCGTGGACGCTCCAGTGCAAGCAGATGGACCTGCACGTCGCTTGGCTGCCTTATGTCAGCATTGGGTTCAGTCCTTTTTACTTCGATGCCGGGTGGGGAATCAATTTGCTGCCCGAGCAGGTGCAGACGGCTAACCCGATCCTGATCTTGCTCTTCATCCCGCTGGTCAACTACGTGCTCTATCCACTGATGGGTCGAGTATTCGCGGTCACTCCCTTGCGCAAGATCGGCATCGGCCTCGCCCTGACCGCCGCCAGCTACCTCGTCATCGCCCACATCCAGACCCTCATCGACACCGGCAGCCGGCCGGGGGTAGGATGGCAATTCCTCGCCTACATCATTCTCACGCTGGGCGAGGCGATGGTGTCGATCACCGGACTGGAGTTCTCCTACACGCAGGCGCCCAACAACATGAAGAGCGCCATCATGGCGGCGTGGCTGTTCACGGTGTCATTGGGCAACTTCTTCACCGCACAGGTCAACTCCTACATCCTCAACCCCGACGGAAGCTCCAAGATGAGCGACCATCAATACTACATGTTCTTTGCTGGCTTGATGGCAGTGACGACGGTAGTCTTCGCGGTGGTGGCAATCTTCTACCGCGGCCGGACCTACATCCAGGGCGCGGCTGATCTCGCCGAGGCAGATATCGCCGTGGTGACCACGCGCATGCCAGCCTGATCGTTTAACGTCGCTTTACAGGGGCGGGCAAGGGGTGGACATTATCCCTCACGTGCCTGCCATGAGCAACGACCCTTCCGCCGCCAAGCCCGTCGCGGCCAACGAAACCATCAAGGCCGCCTCGCACCACCTGCGTGGCCACTACGCCGCCGACCTGGCGGACACGTCCACCGGGGCGATCTCGGAGGACAGTAACCAGCTCGGCAAGTTCCACGGCCTGTACCTCCAGGACGACCGCGACCTGCGCAACGCCCTCAAGAAAGCGGGTAAGGAAAAGGCGTTCGCCTTCATGCTGCGAGTGCGGCTGCCGGGCGGCCGGGCGACCGCGCAGCAATGGCTTGTACTCGACAAGCTGGCCGAGGATATGGCCTCACCGTCGCTCAAGATCACCACGCGCCAGACCTTCCAGTTCCACGGCGTCATCAAGGGCAACGTCAAGCCCGTCATCCAGGGCATGCACAAGGTGCTCCTGGACTCCATCGCCACGTGCGGCGACATCAACCGCAACGTCCAGGCCCCGCCGAATCCGGAGCGGTCGCCGGTAGCGCAAGAGGTGTACGAACACGCCCGTAACTGGAGCGAGTACGCTTTGCCCAAGACCCACGCGTACCACGAAATCTTCCTCGACGAGGAACTGGTCGCCGGCGGCGAGGAAAAGGAGCCGATGTACGGCGAGACGTACCTGCCGCGCAAGTTCAAGGTGGCCTTCGCGCTGCCGCCGTCGAACGACGTGGACCTCTTCGCGCAGGACCTCGGGTTCATCGCCATCGAAGAGAACGGCAAGCTGGCCGGCTACAACGTGACGGTGGGCGGCGGCCAGGGCATGAGCCACGGCAACGCCGCGACCTACGCGCGCTTGGCCGATGTCCTCGGGTTCATCCCACCGGATAAGGTCAACGCCATTGGCGAGGCCGTGCTCACCACCCAGCGTGACTACGGCGACCGCACGGACCGCCGGCACGCCCGGCTCAAGTACACCATCGACGACAAGGGACTGGAATGGTTCCGCGGCGAGGTGGAGCGGCGCAGCGGGATCACGTTCGCGCCCGCGCGGCCGTTCGAGTTCACGACCATCGCCGACCCGCTGGGCTGGCACGAGTGCGCGGACGGGACGTGGTTCTACGGCCTGCACATCCTCAGCGGGCGCGTCAAGGACGTGCCCGGCCGTCCGCTGAAGACCGCGATGCGCGAGGTCGCGGAAATCCACACCGGCGACTTCCGCCTGACCGCCGGGCAAAACCTGACGATCTCCGGCGTGACGGCCGAGCAGAAACCCGTGGTCGACGGCATCCTCGCCCGTCACGGCCTCCTCGGTGAGAACAACCGCTCCGGCATCCGCCTCAACGCGCTCTCCTGCGTGGCGCTGCCCACCTGCGGGCTGGCCCTGGCGGAGAGCGAGCGCGTTCTGCCGGACATCGTCAACAAGTTTGAGACCGTCCTCGACGAGGCCGGCTTGCACGACGATGCGATCAGCCTGCGCGTGACCGGCTGCCCGAACGGCTGCGCCCGTCCTTACCTGGCCGAGATCGGTCTCGTCGGCCGCGCGCCCAACAAGTACGCGCTCTTCGTCGGAGCCAAGTACAACGGCACCCGGCTCAACCGCCTCCTCGCCCCGAGCGTGACGGTGGACGACGCGTTGGGGATGCTCACGCCCATCATCCGCCGCTACGCCGTCGAGCGCGCGGACGGCGAGGGTTTCGGTGACTACTGCGACCGCACCGTGCTGCCCGCCGACGCCACCCTGCACAGCGTCGGCACGCCGCCGGGCCAGACCGAGCATCAGCCCGACGTTCCCAACGTGCAAACGGCCGTCTCCGCCTGAACATGACTCCCGATCAAGTTTCCCGCTGGAACGACGAACTCCAAGGACGTTCGCCCTTGGAAATCACCCGCTGGGCCGTGGCGCACGCACCGGGTCGAGCGGTGGTTTCCACGAATTTTCGTCCGTATGAAGCGGTGATGCTGCACCTCGCCACGCAGGCGCTGCCACGCATCCCTGTGCTTTGGGTGGACCACGGCTACAACCGTCCCGCGACCTACCGGCACGCCGAGGAACTTCGCCGCACGCTCGATCTCGACCTGCGCGCCTACCTGCCGCGCCTGACCGTCGCGCACCGCGAGGCCGTTTACGGTCCCGTGCCTGAACTCGATGACGAGGCGGCGCTCAAGGAGTTCAGCACCCAGATGAAGCTGGAGCCTTTCCAGCGCGGAATGCGCGAATTGGCCCCCTTGGTCTGGCTAACCGCGCTACGCAAATCTCAAAACCCAAACCGCGCCGGCCTCGACATCGTGTCTGTGGACGAGAACTTCGGCACGCTGAAGGTCAGCCCGCTTTTCCACGCCAGCGACGACGACCTGGAAGCCTACTTGCGCGAGCAAGACTTGCCCAACGAGTGGGACTACTTCGATCCCGCCAAGGCCGACGAAAAACGCGAGTGCGGCCTGCACGCCGCCTGGGGTGGACAGGCTGTGCGTAAGTGAAGGAACTGTTGTTGTTGTGAGCAGTTACCATCTGAATCACCTCCAATACCTAGAGACGGAGGCGATCCACATCATGCGAGAGGTGGCCGCGGAGTTCGAGCGGCCGGCGCTCCTGTTTTCGGGCGGCAAGGACTCCATCTGCCTGCTCCGTCTGGCGGAGAAGGCGTTCCGTCCATCCGAGTTCCCGATGCCGCTGCTCAACGTGGACACCGGCCACCACTTCCCGGAACTCAACGAGTTCCGCGACCGCCGCGCGGCCGAGTTGGGTGCCAAGTTGATCGTCCGCACCGTGGACGACGCCATCGAAAAAGGCATTGCCTTCCCCGTGCCCGGCCAGGTCAGCCGCAACGGCCTGCAAATCCCTACCCTGCTGGCCGCCATCGAGGAATTCGGCTTCGACGCCTGCATCGGCGGCGCGCGGCGCGACGAGGAAAAAGCCCGCGCCAAAGAACGCTTTTTTTCCTTCCGCGACAGCTTCGGCCAATGGGACCCGAAGAACCAGCGGCCTGAAATCTGGAACGTCTACAACGCCCGGCTCAACCCGGGCGAGAACATGCGTGTCTTTCCGTTGAGCAACTGGACGGAGACCGACGTGTGGGAGTACATCCGCCAGGAACGCCTGGAAGTGCCGAGCATCTACTTCAGCCATCCCCGGCGCGTGGTGCGGCGCGGCGGCCAGTGGGTGCCCGACACCGACCTCTTGCCCGCCAAGCCGACCGAGCGCGTGGAGAAACTCGTCGTGCGCGTGCGCACCATCGGCGACATCATCAGCACCGGCTGCGTCGAGTCGCCCGCCGACAGCGTGGACGACATCATCGCAGAGATCGCTTCCGCTCGCGTGACCGAACGCGGCTCCCGCGCAGACGACAAGGCCTCCGAGGCCGCGATGGAGGACCGCAAGAAAGCAGGGTACTTCTAAGTTCTTCTCCTCTTGTAGACGTGAAGACTTCTTCCGTGCTGTTGTTGTTCGTGGCGTTGTCGACGCTGGTGCCTGCCGGCCGAGCGCAGACCGCCCGCTTCGACCGTACGTCGTTGGTCGTGCGGGACGGCGCACGGCGAACAACCCTCGAAAAGGTGGTGGACCTTCCCCCCATCAGCAGCGTCGTTCACACGGTGATCAAGCGCGGAGAGAATTTCTACGTCGTGGTCGGCCTGCGTGAGTGGACCCGCGGTGAGCCTCAGCCCCGCGGCAGTTGCGGAGGCGGCCAGGAGGCCTACATCGAGTGGATGCACGTCCGCGAAGGCAAGATCTTGGAGCGCCAGATCGGCCTCTACAATTCCTGCACCCAGAACCGGGAAGGCTCGGTCAAAGGCTGGCAGGGTGGCGTCCTGCTCTGGCAAAGCGTCGGCGACCGCTTGGCTCCAAGGGAGGGCGGTGGTGCCGACTCCGTGCCGGTGGATTTTAGTTGGACGTTTGATTCTTCCCATCCCGAGGCGGGTATCTCCGAGCACGAGACGGACGCTGCGGTGCCGCCTTCTTCCCACCTGTGACCACCACTCACTCCACCCCAGTCGATCTGTTGCGCTTCGCCACCAGCGGCAGCGTGGACGACGGTAAGTCCACGCTCATCGGCCGGCTCCTGTACGACTCCAAGTCACTCATGGAGGACCAGTTGGAAGCCCTCCAACGCAGCGCCGACCTCACCGGCCACGGCCAGATCAATCTCGCCAACCTCACCGACGGCCTGCGCGCCGAACGCGAGCAGGGCATCACCATCGACGTGGCCTACCGGTACTTCGCCACGCCGCGGCGCAAGTTCATCATCGCCGACACGCCCGGCCACATCCAGTACACGCGCAACATGGTCACGGGCGCGTCGTCGGCGAACCTCGCCATCGTCCTCGTGGACGCGCGCCAGGGCGTCATCGAGCAGAGCCGCCGCCACACCGCCATCGCTTCGCTCCTGCGCATCCCGCACCTCGTCGTCGCCATCAACAAGATGGACCTCGTGGACTGGAGCCGCGCGCGTTTCGACGAGATCCGCGAGGAGTTCGAGCAGTTCCTGCCCCGGTTGGACATGAAGGACGTGAAGTTCATCCCCGTCAGCGCGCTCCACGGGGACAACGTCGTCGATCCCTCGCCGCATACGCCTTGGTATCCCGGCCCGACGCTCCTCGGCCACCTGGAAACCGTCCACCTCGGCAGCGACTGGAACCTCACCGATTTCCGCTTGCCCGTGCAGTGGGTCAACCGCCCGAACCATCCGACCGACCAGACGCTGCACGATTTTCGCGGGTTGAGCGGCCAGATCGCCGGCGGCATCGTGCGCGAGGGTCAGCTCGTGCAGGTCCTGCCCAGCGGCTACCTGTCCAAGGTCAAACAAATCTGGACGCTCGATGGCCCGTTGAAGGAAGCTTTCTGCCCGCAGTCGGTGACATTGGTCTTGGAAGATGACATCGACGTGAGCCGCGGCGACCTGATCGTCCACCCCGCCAGCCTGCCCGGCGCGGGCAACGATCTCCACGCGCGGGTGTGCTGGCTGCACGCGCGCCCGCTTACCCCGGGCAGAAAATATCACCTCAAGCATCTCACCCAAACCGTGCCGGCGACCGTCACGGCCATCGAAAATCGCATCGACGTGACCACCCTCGACCCGCAGACCGGGGTGGACGCACTGGCGATGAACGACGTGGGCGCGATCCGCCTGCGCACCGCCCGTCCGTTGCTCTACGATGCGTTTGCCGCCAACCGGCAGACGGGCAGCTTCATCCTCATCGAACCCGGCAGCAATGCGACCGTCGGCGCGGGCATGTTGTCTCCTCCCACCCGGCTGGCGCAGCCCGAGTACACGAGCTTCTCGATCTGAGGCGGCCGGTCGTTCTGGCAACTGGCAGGGACGTGTCTCCGACGGGTCCCAATTGTTTCTGGTCGAAAATTCAGGGGCCGCCCGGAGAGCCGTCAGGACCAATGGTTACAACCGGCCGCGTGGCGGCCTGTTCAAGGCGAGGCGCTCGGCCGCGGCGTTGGTGCCACCGCTCCCGGCGCGAACCGGGCCGCGAACGTGTACGCCGCCCAGAAACTCTCCCACTGCGGAGGACTCAGGTCGGATTTCGCCCCCGGACCCGCCGCCCGCATGTGAACCACACGCACCAGCCACAAGCCGTATTGAACCAGCCAAAACTCTGCTAACCCCTTCGCGGAGGTGGTCGCCGTCAACGCGACCGGCTTCTGTCCGTCCGCCTTCGCACGCCGATAGGCAAAAATCTTTGCGCCCGCGAGCGGTTTGTCTTCAAAGAGCACCTTCACCGCGAGCCGACCATCGGAACGGAGTTGGCCGGGGTCATTCTCCAGCAGGATTTCCAAGCGTTTGCCGACGCGCCGTTTGTAGAGCGTGTTGGCGGTGTCCGCCGTCGGGTCGCGCTCCTGGACGAGCACCTTCAAGAACCGCGTGTACACCTCCCGCGTCGGTGCGTCCGCCTGCCCGAGCCGGGTCCGTTGCGCCGCGATGGCGTCGAGGCCTTCTTCTTCTAGATAGTCGTTGAACGTGTCCGCGTCCATCGTCACCGTATGCGGCTTGCGATCCATCACGACCAGGGCGGCGCCGCTTTCCAGCCGGGTCCGCGCCACTGGCGTCTGGCCCTCGGAGCCCAGAGCCAACAGGTCGCGGCGTACCGCTTCGTTGCCGAACAGGTCGAAGCGGGCCACGCGGTCCTTCTGCAACGGCTGCTCCTCCTCGGTCTGGAACCGGTCGCCCATGCGCAGGTGCAGCACGAATTCATCGCCCTTGCTGGCAAACGCGGAATCCGGCTCCAGCCAAAAATCGTACGCCATCGCACCCGCCGCCAGCGACAACACCGCTGCCAGCGTGCAGATGACCACCTGCCAAGCCGCGCTGCTGCGCCTCGGTCGCCGCACGCTCACAGGCGTTGCAGGAACTTCTGAATGGGCTTCTCGTAGTCTTGAAACGGGTCACCCATGGCGAAGTGGCTCTGGTTTTCGCACGAGATCGAATCCCAGTTGATGACGTAGGACTGGTTCGTCTTCTGAAAATGCTGCACGGCCACCGCACGCCCTCGCGCGCGGGTGTTCGCGGGCGGGTTGCGCAAGGCGTGGTCGAGACGCACGCTGTCGTTGAACTCCCCGATGGCCTTGGCCGGCGTCAGCGCGAAAAACAGTCCCTTGGCTGGATTGATGTTGTGGTATTCGAGGTCGAGGCTTTGCAGCCAGGGGTCGTGCCACGCGAGACCTTCCTCCTCGCGGAAGGCGTCCAGAAGGTACTTCTTGGAGATCCAGTCCACGCCACCGATCAACGCCTCGGGCTTGGAGCGGATCGCGTCGAGCGTGAAGCCCCAACGTTCGATGAGCCAGTCGGTCTCCTCGCTGGAACCGGCCAGATGCTTCTGCGCCAGTTTGAGGAACGTGTACTGCACGTCGAGCGCGTCGCAGGTCTGGCCGTTTTCGAGCCGGACCACCCAGCGTTGCGATTGGTCGCGCGAGATGTCGCGGGTGGACTGCACGGCGTCGCGCAGGATCACGTCGTAGGGCATCAGCCCTTCTTCCAGGAGCGTGAGCACGCAGGCCGTCGTGCCCACCTTGAGCGCCGTGGCGAACGGACTCATGTTCGAGTCGCCGATGAGCAGGTGCAGACGGCGGTAGCGTCGGTAGTCGGCGAGCGGTTCGTCGCGCGCGTTGATGATGGCGCGGTTGAACTGCACCCACTGGTAGATGTCGTTGACGATGTGGTCCGCGCGCTGGCTGATCTGGTAGTCCACCGGCGTCTCGGAGCGCGGCAATTCGAAGTCAAAAGCGAGGGGGTTCGCCTGCCCGACGCGGCCTGCACCGGTGAAAACCTGCCGCGTCGCCAAAAACGACAACAGCGAGCCGAGACTCTGCGGCGTGAACTGCGCCTCACGCTTCATCAGGTAGTTCTCGTGACAGCCGAAAGTCGCGCCGGTGTAGTGGTCGATGTTGTTCTTGAGGAACGACACCTGGTCGGCCACGCCGAGGGCTTCGAGCCCGGACTGGAGCAACGCGTCGCCGGCGAGGTCGAACGCCACCATGTCCCGCAGGTCGAGGCACTCGGGCGACGAGTATTCGAGGTGGCCCATGTCGAGGTAGAGCCGGCCGCCGTTGAGCAGGAAGCCGCCGTTGCCGGGCGGTTCCTCGTAGTCGCGGTAGTGCAGATCGATGCTGCCGACGTTGGCCTTTTTGAACAGGTAGTTCTTGATGCGTGTCGGCCACGCGTCCGAACCACCCTGGGCCTTGTCGTCCGAGACGAGGCAGCCGTATTCCGTTTCGATTCCAACGATGCGGTTCATGGGCAGGCGAAATCTTCGGCTACGATGCCCGGAGAGACAAGCGGGAAGCGGTCGAATTCTGTCTCCGCCGCGGAGCTATTTCGTTTTGATGATGAACACCGCCAGCACGAGCAGACCACAACCGAACGCCCGCCAGGCATTGAACGGACGCACCGCGTAGCCGAGCAGGCCGAAATGGTCGAAGAGCACCGAGGCAAGCAGTTGACCGGCCACAACCAGAACGATCAGACGGGTCGCGCCTAGTTTGGAAGCCAGCAGTACGCTGGCCGTGACGTAACCCACGCCCACCGCTCCGCCGGTCCATGCCCACCAAGGGACGGCGACAACCCGGCTCCAAGAAGGCAGGGTGGGTCGTAGTGCGAAAAGACAACCCAGCGAGGTCAGGGTGCCTACCGCGTAGGAAACGAGCGTGGCAAATAAAGCGTTGCCGCCCAGAAAGCCGCGCAAGGAAGCGTTGACGCCGAACTGCAACGCGATGAGCGCGCCGGCTACCAGTGCAAAGAGCAGAGCGGCGATGGGCATGGCTCGTGGCTCGGCAACAGCGGAGCGTCACACTACCCGGTACAACATCCGCCCGCAGTTCGGGCATTGTGCGATGGTCTGCCGTGCACGGACGACGGCGGCGACCTGGGTGGGCACCTTCATGTGGCAGCCGGCGCAGATTTCGTGCTCCAAAGGGACCACGGCGGCGTCGCCTTTTTTGACCAGCAGCCTTTTGTAGAGATCAAGCGTGTCTTCTCCGATGCCGCCGGCCAACTTGGCGTGATCTGCCTCCAGTTCGCCGAGCCGGTCACCGGCAGCCTTCGCGCCGGTTTCTAGTTTGGTGATCTGCTCCTGGATGTTCGACTGCGTTTTGGTGAAATCCTTTTCGGCGGTTGCGGTCGTCTTGGCGATTTCCTCTGCTTGCTCCATCAGCTCCAGTTCACGATCCTCCAAACCCCGGATGTCTGACTCGAAGTGGCTAATTTCCTTGTTCAGCGCCTGGTATTCTTCGTTTTTGCGGGTGGCCTGCTGCTGGGTCTTGAACCGCGCGATGGCTCCACGCTTTCCTTCGACATCTAGCTGGAGCTTGCGCCGTTCGACCTCGTTTTCCTTGCCACGCTGCTTGGCGTGTTCGAAAAGCTGCCGAGCAGACGCAAGTTTCGCCTCTAACCCCTTCTTCGCGGTTGGCAGGGATTTCTGCTGCTCGCGCAGGACCTTGATCTTCTGGTCACGGTCCTGGAGGACAAGCAAAGCTTCGAGTTCGGGCTGCATGAGGAAAATGGTTATCGGCAACCGCCCCGGAAAGCAAGGAACCCCGGCCACCTTTCGGCGACCGGGGTTCATATTTCTGGCAACTTCCTACTCTCGCACAACCTAGAGATGCACTACCATCGGGGCTGCGGCGTTTCACTTCCGTGTTCGGAATGGGAACGGGTGGGGCCACCGCGCAGATGCCACCAGAAGTGAAGTCTCGCCGAGGCTCTCACCTCGACCAGTCCTCACCTCTGAGGGCTGCGGCTGCCGGGTTTCACCGGCGACCGATGCTCTGATATCTACATACAGGAAGCGGACAACTACTCTGACTGAGTTTTAGATCGTAAAAGCCATGATTGTATCCCGTCCCCGCCAGCGGGAGGCGAAACTTCTCCTCCGCCGGAGTGGTCAGAGCGAACTCCGACCACCACGGGGATGGGAAAATCAATGACCAAGCCGAACGATTATTAGTACCGGTGAGCTGAACACATTACTGTGCGTACACCCCCGGCCTATCAACGTGGTGGTCTACCACGAATCTTCAGGGAGATCTCATCTTAGGATAGGCTTGGCGCTTAGATGCTTTCAGCGCTTATCCTTTCCGAACATAGCTACCCGGCGCTGCCACTGACGTGACAACCGGAACACCAGAGGTTCGTCAGACCCGGTCCTCTCGTACTAAGGTCTGAACCCTTCAAATCTCCTGCGCCCACAGCGGATAAGGACCGAACTGTCTCGCGACGTTCTGAACCCAGCTCGCGTACCGCTTTAACCGGCGAACAGCCGGACCCTTGGGACCTTCTCCAGCCCCAGGATG
>CAXUIU010000013.1:0-2975 GCA_964250955.1 uncultured Chthoniobacterales bacterium
CCACGATGGTGCGGACGGCCGACCCGGCGAAATACTGGGTGCTATTACGCCTGCCCGTACACGTTTCATCATCCGGACAGCCCGACGAAGGGTCCCGTCCGCTCCCGGGCTTGCCGGTGACGCTCGTGGCGGTGTCGGATTCGCTCGCGGGCGGCGGGCTGTTCTTTGAATGGACGCCGTGGCTGCTGGCGGCGACCCTCGTGCTCGCCGTGTCGGTGCTGTGCTGGCTGCCGCTGGTGCGCGGGCTCACGCGCGCGGTCTGGCGGCTGACGGAGGCGACCGGACGCATCGCCGAGGGTCGCTTCGACGTGCGCGTAGCGGAGGAAAACCGCGGCGACGAACTCGGCGCGCTGGCCGGCTCCATCAACCGCATGGCCGCGCGCCTGGACGGCTTCGTGACGGGGCAAAAACGGTTCCTCGGCGACATCGCCCACGAACTCTGCGCCCCGCTGGCGCGCTTGCAGATGGTCGTCGGCATCCTCGAACAACGCGCCGTCCCCGAGACGCGCGCCAACGTCGAGGACCTGCGCGAGGAGATCGAGCACATGGCCTCCCTCGTGGAGGAACTCCTTTCCTTTTCCAAGGCGTCGCTGTCGCCCGGGGGACGGGGCGCGGCGTTGACGAACGTCGAACTCGCCCCGGTCGTGGCACGCGCCGCACGGCGTGAGGGGGCGGACGACGCGGCGGTCTGCAACGAGGTGCCTGCGGGGATGACCGTGCGCGCCGACGCCGAACTCCTCTCCCGCGCCGTCGCCAACCTCCTGCGCAACTCCCTGCGCCACGCTGCCGGCACGGGACCGATCACGGTGGCGGCCGAGCCCGCGGCGGGTGACACCGTGCGTCTGACGATCCGGGACGGTGGCCCCGGCGTGCCGGCGGAGGCGTTGGAACGGTTGTTCGAGCCGTTTTATCGGCCCGATCCCTCGCGCGACCGGGCGACAGGCGGCGTCGGGCTGGGGCTGGCCATCGTCAAAACCTGCGCCGAAGCCTGCGGCGGCACCGTGGCGGCACGCAACGCGGACGGGGGCGGCTTCGAGGTGACACTCACGCTGCCCGCCGCCGGCCAGGTCTGAGCGCGCACGCGGCGCATGGCGGTCAGGAACTCGGCCGGCTGTTCCAGGTGCGGCCAGTGGGTCGAGTTGTCGAAGAGCACGAAATGCTTGCCGGCCGGGTCGATCAACCCGTCCAGGTACTCGTCCTGGATCGTCACGCCGAAGGTCGCATCGCCCCGCCCGACGAAGAGGTAGACCGGCACGTCGAGCCGGGGCACCGCCTGCCGCAGGTCGTAGCCGTGGAGTTGGGGAATGAGCAGGCGGCGGGAGTAGCGGTAGCTGGCGTTGGCCCGGAGAACTTCCGGGAACGGGTAGTAACGTGAGGAAAGGCAGAGGAGCGCCAGCCGCAGGCTGGACATCTGCTGCGAGACACGTGGGAACAGCGCCGTGATCAACGCGGCGGCGCGATCCTGGGTGGGTAGATCGACGTACGGAGCCGGTCCGGCCGCCCGCAGTTGCGCCGCCTTCTCGGGACTGGCGAGACCCTCGCGCGCCCGTTCCAGGGCGGCCTCGGACAGACGGCGCTCCGAGTCGTCGATATCCACGAGTTGGCTGATGCCGATGTACGCGTGGAACAAACCGGGTTCGCGCGCCGCCGCCTGGATCGCCGGCAGCGTGCCCCAGGAGTGGCCGACGAGGTAGATTTTACGCTGCCCGAACTCCCGGCACAACGCGTGCGCCACCAGGATCGTCTCCCGGGTGAACTGCTCGACACGCATCGTGTCCGCCGGGATGCGGTCGGGGAAGTAGGAGTAGCCTGCCGCGCGCTGGTCCCAGTGAACGACTGTGAAGTCGCGTTCCAGATCGCTGTTCACCTGCCGGAAGGGTGCCGCCGGGAAGCCGGGACCGCCGTGAACGAAGAGCAGCACCGGGTTGTGCGCAGGGTCGTTGCCTCGAATCAGGAGACGCTCGGGCAGTCCGTCCACGGTGATCGTCTCGATCCGCGCGATCCCGGGGGGCGGCGGGTCGGCCTGCCGCGGGTCGAGCACGGCGCATCCGGACAGGAACAAGGGCAGGCAGGCGAGCAAAACCGCGCGCCAGCGGCGTTCGTCAATGCTTGGCAATCGGCTCACCACGCGGCGTGACTCAGACAGACACTAACCCTTACGCCACGGGAACGTTGCGTGGCGCAAAGATTTTGTCACCTTCCCATCAAGGCTGCGCCAGCACGGGCAGCACGATCCCCGACGCCTGCGGGCCGGCGCGGTAAACCCGCTGGGTCGCTGCCTTGAAGTCCTCCGGCTTCGCGTCCGGGATGTTCACGAACGTCTGCGGGTTGCGGTCCGTCAGCGGGAACCACGAACTCTGCACCTGCACCATGATGCGGTGGCCGCGCCGGAAGGTGTGGTCCACGTCGGGCATCGTGTACTCCACCTGCTCCACCTGCCCAGGCACGAACGGCTCCGGCCGCTCCAGGCTGTGCCGGAACTTACCCCGGAATGGCTCACCGCGCACGAGTTGCTGGTAGCCCGCCAGCGCGAAGGTCGGCGGCTGCACGTCTTTGACGACCGTCTTGCTGTTAGGATGCTCGTCGGCGCTGTTCGGGTCTGGGTAGTCAGGTGGGTACACGTCGATGAGCTTCACGTCCCAGTCAGAATCCGTGCCCGTCGTGGAGACGAAGAGCTTGGGCGTGATGGGACCGGCGACCGTCACGTCCTCTTCGAGCGGCTCGGTCTGGTAGGTGAGCACGTCGGGGCGCGTCGCGGCGAACCGCTGGTCGCTGACCATGTACTCCGGCGGCACCGCCACGGCGTAGTAAGCCAGGAACGGCACCGGCTTGGCCGGGTCGCTGACGTAGGAATCAGACGCCTCCGCCCCGCCCGGCGCCTGCCAACCCAACCCTCCACCGGGTTGAAAAAAGAGCGTCTTCGACTGCACGCCGGGCGGCGGCCAGCCCGGATAGTGCCGCCAGACATTCGTGCC
>CAXUIU010000013.1:2985-27661 GCA_964250955.1 uncultured Chthoniobacterales bacterium
CGAACACCGTCGCCTTGGCCAACTGCGGATCAGGCTCATCCTTGAGGTGGTGCTGGAAGAAAGGGAAAACAAGATACTGCCGGTAGTAGTCGGCCGTGTTGGCGTCGAAGTTGACGTTTCCCAGCCGGTGCCCTTCCAGCCGCCCCCAGCCGCCGTGGATCCACGGGCCGACGACGAGCTTGTTGTCGGTGCCGGGATTGAACTTCCCGATGGCCTCGAACGCCGAGAACGGCCCCTGCAAGTCCTCACCGTCGTACCAGCCGCCGACCGTCAACACGGCGCAGTGGATGTTCTTGAGGTGCGGCGCGAGGTCGCGGGCCTTCCAGTAGTCGTCGAACGTGTCGTGGCGCACCTGGTCATCCCACAAGGCACTCGTGCCGGGAGCAAAGAATTTGTTCAACGCTCCGAGCGTCCCTTGCTTCAAGAACCACTCGTACCCGTCGTCCGTGCCGTACTCGAACGCGTCCCACTTGCGCGGCTCGGGCGTCGGGTTGTCCTGTGGCTTGAACACGCTGTAGAACGAAAAGTTCGCCGCCAGCATGAACGCCCCGCCGTGGTACGCGTCATCCCCGCGGCCGAAGAGGTTGATCATCGGGGCCTGCGGCGAGGCGGCCTTGATGGCGGGGTGCGAGTCGATGATGCTCGCCGCCGTGTTGAAGCCGGGGTACGAGATGCCCCAGATGCCGACGCGGCCGTTGTTGTTGGGAACGTGGTGCAGCAGCCAGTCCACGGTGTCGTACATGTCCGTGCTCGGGTCCACGTCGGCCGGCCCCTTCTTCTCGTCGATGTGCGGGTACATCTCGACAAACTTGCCCTCCGACTCGAAGCGCCCACGCACGTCCTGGTTGACGAAGATGTAGCCCGCCCGGTCGAAGTCCTCCGATGGCCCGAGGTGGCGGGTGATCGGTGGGAAGTGGTCCTCGCCGTACGCGTTCTTGCCCTCGCGGGCGTCGGTAACGCTCACGCTGTAAGGCGTGCGGATCATCAGAAACGGGTACGGCCGCGATTGGTCCTTGGGCACGTAGACGGCGGTGAAAAGCTTCACTCCGTCGCGCATGGGGATGCGATATTCGTACTTCGTGTAGTGCTCGCGCACGTCGTAGGGCGGCTCGTCCGGCTTTTTCTCGGTGGTCGGCGCGGCGGGCGGACGGTTCGGAGCTTGGGCGGAGGCGGTGTTTGCCAACAGGCAGACACCCGCCGCGAGGAGAAAAGATGGGACCTTCATGCGATGAACGCAGGGAATACGCATCCCCGCCGCAGAAGGGTCGTCCCTATTTCGCCAGGCTGGCGAGGTTGGCGATGACGTTGATGAGTTCTGACGCCTCGGCCGGCTTGGTGACATGCGTCTGGAAGCCGGCGCGCAGGGCGAGTTGACGATCCTCCGCGCGGGCAAAGGCGGTCAACGCGACCGCTGGCACCTTGCCGCCGCTGGCAGGAGGGAGTTCGCGCACGCGGCGGAGGAATTCGTAACCGTCCATCCCGGGCAGCCCGATGTCGGAGACGAGCACCTGCGGCGGCCTCGCACGCAGCAGTTCGAGGCCCCGGTCAGCGTCGTCGGCCACGCGGACGCTCGCACCCTGTTGTTCGAAGACGTGGCGCAGAAGGTTGCGCTGGTCGGGGTCATCCTCCACCAGGAGCAATTCGACTCCCTTGAGGGTCGAGCCGCGCGTGTGACCGTCATGGACGGCGGTTTCCCCGGCCTGCGGGGCCGGCGCGAGTGCCTCGTTGATGGCCTGGACTGATTCCGGCCGGGAGGCAGCCGGGGGTTCGCCGACCGGGAGCGTCACCGTGAAGACCGCCCCCTTGCCCACGCCGGGACTGGTGACGCGCACGGTGCCGCCGTGGAGTTCGGTGAGTTGCTTGACGATGCTCAGGCCCAACCCGAGCCCGCCGTGCCGACGCGACGCCGAGGAATCCATCTGCCGGAAGCGGTCGAAGACGTGCGGCAGGAACTCGGGCGCGATGCCTTGGCCGTCGTCACGCACGACGATCTCCGCCTCGCCGTCCGTGCGGCCGGTCTGGTGCTGACGCACCTCGATGCGGCCGCTGCGCGGGGTGAACTTGATCGCGTTGGAGAGCAGGTTCCAGAACACCTGCCGCAGCCGGGTGCGGTCGCCGTAGACCGGCGGGGCGAGCGGGTCGGTGGCCTCGACGATGGCAATCCCCTTGGCCTCCGCGGCGTGGCGCACGCTCTCGACCGCCTCGGTGATCACGCGCGCGAGCGACAGCGGCTCTACTTCCAGCCGCGCCTTGCCCGCGACGATGCGACTCATGTCCAGGAGGTCCTCGACGAGCTGGGCCTGCGCGCGGGCGTTGCGCTCGATGACCTCCACGGCCTGCGCGGCCTCCTGCGTGTTGCCTTGCTGCGCCGCTTCCTTCAGGATGCTCGCCCAGCCGAGGATGGCGTTGAGCGGGGTGCGCAGTTCGTGCGAGAGCGTGGCGAGGAACTCGTCCTTCATCCGGCTGATGCGCTCGCCTTCGAGCCGGGCGGCGTGCTCGGCGTGAAAGATCCGCTCGCGTTCGTTCTGGAAACGCACGCGGTCGGTCACGTCGCGCTGGATGGCGACCCACTTGGAGAGCCGCCCCTCGTTGTCGTGCAAGGGGGTGATGCGCCACTCCACGAAGTATTCGCTGCCGTCCTTGCGGTAGTTGACCGTCTCGCCGTGGAAGCTCTCGCTGGTGTCCAGGTCGGTGCGCAGCTTGTCGAGGAGCTTGCGGTCCGTCTTGGGTCCCTGAAGGATGCGCGGAGTCTTGCCGACGATTTCCTCGACGCCGTAACCGGTCATGCGGGTAAACGCGGCGTTGACGTACTCGATGCGCGGCCCAGGTTGAGCCATCTCCGCCTCGGTGATGATGATGGCGTCGTTGGCGCTCTCGATGGCCGCCTTGACGAGTGCCATCCCGCCATCCTCAGAATGCCGGGCGTTCGGCACGTGGGGTGGCGTGGTGGAGGGTTCGTTGGACATCGAAAACCGGCGGCGCGAGGGCTGCGAAAATAATACTGTGCGAAAGGCCCGCCGGTTGCCAGAAATCTTTGTTGAAGCAGGGATTAGCCCTACGCTTACCCTGGCGGTGACTCGTCGTAAATGGTCGCTACCACCGACAACGATTTCTGATTAGGCAGGACGCCGAGTTCCATCTGGTTCATCAGGTAGGCGAAGGCGACGCCGTTCTCCGGATCGGCGAACGCATGTCCCCCGCCCGCCCCCGGCTGGCCGAACGCCTTCACCGATGGCCCGAAGAGCGCGCGCGTCTTGCGGCCGTCCGCGCCGACGGGGTCCTGCATGAACCCGGCCGAGAAGGCCGTGTCCAGACAGAGCACCCGGTCGGGACCGGACGCCAGCGTCGTGCTCATCCATCCGAGCGCCTCGGGCGAAAAGAACGTTCTTCCGCCGAACGCGCCACCGTTGGCGAGGGTGGCGTAGAACTTCCCCAGCGCGCGCGCCGAGCCGATCCCGCTGAACGACGGGATCGCCAGGCACCGATTTTCGGGGGCGTTCATCGCGGAGACGGCGTGCAGGCCGGCCGGTCCCGCGAACGCCCGCCGGGTCAGCGACCCCGGGTCCGCCAGCGCGTCGTAGAAAGCTCCGGTCAACGCCGGTCCACCGGCGCGGGCGGCGTAGATCGTGGCCGCGCGGTGGTCCTCGGCGCCGGGCAAGCCGATCCAGAAGTCCAGGCCGAGCGGCTCCGCGAAGGTTTCGCGCCAGTACGAGGCGACCGTGTGCGCGGGCCGGCGGCGGCGCAGGAGTTCGTCCACGAGGAAGCCGTAGGTGCGCGGATGATAGCCGTGCGCGGTGCCCGGCGGCCAGTTGGGAGCCTGCGCGGCGAGCGCCGCGGCCACGGCGTGATGGTCGAGCACAGGCGTCGTGGGAACGTCCATCGCGGCGAGGCCGGCCTGGTGGGACAGCAGTTGCGCCAGCGTGATGGCCTGCTTGCCGTGGGCGGCAAACTCCGGCCAGAGCGCGGCCACCGGCGTGGAAAGTTCTACCCCATCGGCAGCCAGGACGTGCAGGAGGCACGCAGAGGCGAGCGCCTTGGTCACCGACCAGCCGAGAACCAGCGTGTCGGCGGTCCAGGGTTGGGTCTGCTGCCGGTCGCACCAGCCGCCGGCGAGGGAGAGAACTTCCTCGCCGTGGCGCCACACGGACACGGCTGCGCCCAGTTCGCCGCGAGTGCGGAAGTTTTCGTCGAACTGGGTGGTGGCAGCGGCGAGGTCCATGGTTTTGTCAGCCTTCCGCGCTTTCGAGCGTGGCGGCGGTCGGGGCGGCGGTGCCGGGTTCGCGCCGGTAGATCACCAGCCCCAGGCCGGCGAGCACGCACGCGCCGCCGACGAGCGTGCCGGACGGGAGGCGTTCGTCGAGCACGGCCCAGCCGATGAGCACGGCCGTCACGGGGGTCACGAGGGAGATCAGCATCGTGCGGGTCACGTCGGCGCGTTGGACGAGCCAGTAGTACAGGCAAAACGCCACCGCCGAACCCATCAGCGCCAGGTACAACAGCGCGAACACCCCCCGCCCCGTCCACGAGACGTGCCATGGACTGCCCTCCGTCGCCCAGCCCACCGCGACGAGCGGCAGCCAGCCGAAGAACATCTGCCAGCCCGCCAGCACGGCGGGGTCGAGGCTGGCCGGGCGTGCCTTGACCCGCACGCTCGCGTACGCCGTCGCCGCTCCGCCGACCACGATGGCCACGCTGCCCCAGAACGCCAGCCAGCCGGCGAGTTGGAGTTCATCGGCGAAGATCACCCCCACGCCGACCAGTCCCAACACCACGCCGACCACCTTCGGCACGGTCAGCCGCTCGGCGGGCAGGTAGAAGTGGGCGAACACCATCCCGAACGCGGTGATCGTCGCCTGGAGCACCGCCGCGAGTCCGGAAGTAATCTGGCCCTCCCCCCAGAACAACAGCCCGTAGTTGACCGCGAACGTCAGCGTGCCTGTGCCCGCGACGAACGCCCACTCATCCGCCGAGCGCGGCCCCGGCGCGCCACGGAGTTTGTTGATGCCGATCAAAACCGAGGAGGCGACGACGAACCGCAGCCCGGCGAAGAGGACGGGCGGCAGTCCTTCGTTGAGCCCGAGCTTGATGAAAATCCAGGTGGAACTCCAGATCGTGCAGAGCACCAGCCAGACGGCAAGGATACGAAGGGATTTCAGAACGGGCAATGTGGGCGCGTTCGGTCCGGGCGTCCAGGGGCGACCCAAGGGGTGGGCTCTGCTCGCTGAAGCGCGTGGTAAGGGCAGCTCGGTTTTCTTGCCTTGCGCGTAGGTCGTGGATACACTCCGCGCATGACCCAGCTTCTTGAGCGTGCCATCAGCGAGGCTAACCAGTTGCCGGACTCCGAACAGGACGCCCTCGCCAGCCTTTTGCTCGAGGAGATCGCCTCCGAGGCTCATTGGAACGCCGCTTTCGCCGAGTCTCAGCCCCAACTTGCCAGCCTCGCCGCCGATGCTCTGGCCGAGTTCCACGCCGGCCGCACTCTGCCTCTTGATCCCGAGCATGACCTCGCGGACCACTGAAGCGTTTCGCCGACTTTTGGCAGAGTTACCGCCTCCGGTTCGCCGACAAGCGCGCGAGGTTTACCGGCGCTGGCACGTCGATCCGTGGCAGCGCGGCTTGCAGTTCAAGCGCGTGCATGCCCGCGAGCCAATCTGGTCGGTGCGTGTGTCGTTGGGGTGGCGAGCGGTCTGCGTGCGATCAGACGATTCGGCCATCTGGTTTTGGATCGGTTCACACGCCGACTACGACGCGCTCTTGGCTCGCGTGTAGGGCACGCCGATGAGCAACTCCACCGCTGCCCCTGACCACCCGCTTCAGCGGACGGCGGTTGGCAGTCTGTCTGTGTTGCATTCATAGTCTGTCTCGCTACTCTCTGTCGCTGAGCTTGGCGGCGTTAGATTCATTGAACGCCGGCAGGCTCAATGTCCGTAGCGGCCGAGCCAGAAGCTACCAGGCGGCAGAAAGGGTCATTTGGCTCATTCGTCGTTCGTCATTCACTTGGCAGAAGGGACAAAATCGAGTGCACCGTTCGTGTAAAGCAGATGGTCTGACAACCATTCCACCATGCTTCGGAGAACCGTTCCGACACGACGCTCACTTCCCCGACGGCGACGAACGCCCTAGGACCCGCTGGAGCGCCGCCTCCAGGCGCGGCCACTCGACCGGCTTGGTGAGATGTTCCTGGACGCCGGCCTCCAGGCTGCTGGCCTGCGCTTCGGCCTCGCCGTAGCCGCTGAGCACGATGCTCGGCACCGCGCGAACCGCACGCAGGTCCTTGATGAGGTCAAGTCCATTGCCGTCGGGCAGGCCGAGGTCGCTGACGATCACGTCCACCGGTTCGCTGCGGTAGAGCGCCTGCGCCTCCGCGACGCTGTTGGCGTGGTACACCCGGTAGCCACGCCGCCGCAGCAGCGCCGAGAGCACGCGCGCGCTGTCCGCGTGGTCCTCGACGAGCAGCACGGACCACGACACCGGGGCTGCCGCCGCGCCAGGCGCCGGCGCGGGAACCGGTGCGGGCGTCAACGACTCGTCCGGCGCGGCCTGGAGCGCGACCCGGAAGACCGCGCCTTCGTTCAACCCCGGGCTGCGGACGCTGATCTTTCCACCGTGCGCTTCGACGAGCGCCTTGCAGATCGCCAGGCCCAGCCCGAGCCCGCCGTATTCGCGCGTGACCTTGGCGTCGCCCTGCTCGAACGCCGTGAAAATCCGGTCGACCTTGCCCGCCGGAATCCCCATGCCCGAGTCGGCCACCTCCACCTCCAGCCACCCGTCCGCGCTGTCGCGCGTGCGGATCTCCACGCGACCGCCGGCCGGGGTGAACTTGATGGCGTTGTTGAGCAGGTTCCAGAACACCTGCTGGAGCCGGGCGGCGTCGGCCTGCGCGACGTGGTGCGCGGCTTCCAGGCGGCAGTCCAGGGCGACGCGCTTGGCCTGGGCGGTGGGCTGGCAGATTCCGAGCGCGAGGCGGACGAGGTCGTGCACGTCGGCCGGGCGGGGCTGGAGTTCCAGCTTGCCGTGGGTGATCCGCGTGATGTCGAGCAGGTCGTCGATGAGCCGGGCTTCCAGTTCGACGTTGCGCCGGATGAGACGGAAGGTTTCTGCCAGCTCCGGACCGGCGACCGGCGTTTCGTCCACCGAGCTGACGGCGGCGAGGATGGGCGTGAGCGGGGTGCGCAGTTCGTGTGAGAGCCGGGCGAGGAACTGGTCCTTGCGCGCGTTGGCTTCCTGGGCCTGGCGGTAGGCTTCCTCCAGTTCGCCGCGTTGCTGGGCCAGGAGACGGTCGGTGTCCGCCTTGTAGACCGCGGCGTTGAGCGCGCGGTGCAGGCTCTCGGTGTCGAGCCGGTTCTTGACGAGGTAATCCTGCACGCCGGACTTCATCGCCTTGACCGCCACCACCTCGCTGCCCGTGCCGGTGAGCATCACGGTGGGGAACTTCTGCGTGCCGCCGATCTCCTTCAGGTCCTCGATGAAGTCCAGCCCCGTGCCGTCGGGCAGGTTGTGGTCGACCAGGATGCAGTCCGGCTGCTCGTCGCGGCAGGCTGCCAGCCCGCCGTCCACCGTGCCGCGTTCGACGACCTGGTATTCGACCGTCGCGTCGGCTTTGAGATACCGCCGCCAAGTCTCCCGATCCTCGGGGCTGTCGTCCACGATGAGGATTTTGCGCGTGGGCAGGCTCATGGACGTTCAGCGCAGGGTGAAGAAGAACGCGGCCCCCTGCCCCACGGCGGACTCCACCCACACCCGCCCGCCGTGGCGTTCCACGACGGTCTTGACCGTCGCCAGGCCCACCCCACTGCCGCCGCCGTACTCGTCGCGGGCGTGCAAGCGACGGAAGATGTTGAAAATTTCCTCCTGGTGCCGGGTGCGGATACCGATGCCGTTGTCTCGCACGCAGAACACCGGGCCGCGCTCGTCCGGTTGGGCCTCGCGCCAGGTGATCTCGACCCACCGATCCGCGCCGGGGCTGTATTTGAGGGCGTTGGTGATGAGATTGCTGAAGACCTCGCGCACCATGACAGGGTCGCAACGCACCGTGGGCAGGGGCCGCGGGCGGCGGACCTGGATACCCTGTTCCGCGATGCGCCCGCCCAATCCGCCGAGCACATCGTCCACCACGGCGTCGAGATCCACGGTGGCGGGTTTGAGGTCGATCCGGCCCGTGTCCGAGTAGCGCAGCAGGGCTTCGAGCAGGTGGTCCAGACGATCCGAGAGCGTGGTGATCGTGTCCACGCGGCGGAGCGCCTCCGGGTTCATCTCGCTGCCGAAGTCCTCCCGCAAAAAGCGCGAAAAGTTGTGGATGCCGCGCAAGGGTTCGCGCAGATCGTGGGCGGCGATGTGCGCGAACGAATTGAGGTCCGTGTTCTTGCGTTCGAGTTCCTCGTTGAGGCGGTGAAGCCCCTCGGAACGCCGCAGCACGAGGGCATTGAGCGCCTGGTGGAGTTCGCGCGCGCCGGCGAGTTCGGGTTCACCCCAGGGCAACGATTGACCGCGGACGATCTCCTGCCAGTCAGCGAACGACTTGCGCGGGTGCAGGCGGCCGTTGTTTTCGGCTGGCTTGTGCGGGTTCCCCGCCCAGCGGACGGTCACGAGCGCCTCGGGCCGGAACCACAGGACGAAGTTCGGTTCCACGCGCGAGAGCCGTACGGCCAGGAGACCGCTGGCGGTAGCGGTCCAGGCCTCCGCCTCGGGCAACAGAGCGGCAAGGTGGTCGGTGGCAAGCAGCGGCGTGAGTTCCTGGGTTTGCAGGAAGCGGACGATGGCAGCCACCGCCTCGCCGCCGGGCGTCTCGCCGAGAAGCGTGCAACGCCCATCCACCCACACCGCCGCGCCCGCCGCGCCCATGAAGTCGAGGAGCTGTGGGGTGTAGTGCACCAGCGCCGCGAACACGTCGCGATCTTCGGCGCTGATGATGTCGAAGAACCGGCTCTGAACGCTCTGGGCACGGGCGAGCACGGAAAGGCGGGCCGCTTCCAGCTTGGCGGCGATTTCCGTCGAAGCCGCCTGGCCGAAGAGTTCGCACGCGGCCCGCGCCGCCGGTGGGACGAAGTGCGCCCGGCGGTCGTGGCAGGCCACGAGGCCCCACAACCGGCCATCCACGAGCAGCGACACGGACATGGAAGCTCCGACGCCCATGTTGCGAAGATATTCGAGATGGATCGGCGACACGCTGCGCAGGGCGGCGAAACTCAGGTCCAACGGCCGGTTGGTCCGCGGGTCGGACGGTGGCTCCAGCGCGGCAGGCGTGTAATCAACCGTCGGGATCAGTCGCAGCCAGTTCTTCTCGTAGAGCGCACGCGCCTGGGCGGGGATGTCCGACGCCGGGAAGTGCAGGCCCGCGTAGGAATCCACTTCGGGAGAGGCAAGCGCCTCCGCGATGACCTCGCCGTGCCAGTCTTCGTCGAAGCGGTAGACCATCACCCGCTCGAACCCCGACAGGTCGGCGATAGTTTGAGCGATCAACGGGCAGAGCGCCTCCAGGTCCGGGGCGGCGCGCATGGCGGCGAGAGCCGTCTGCAACCGGCGATGCGCCCGAGCGAAGGCGACCGCGGCCGGGTCGCCGGTGGCAGGTTCAAATTCGGCGATGAGCACGCCGTCGTGGCGGTGCAGGAGCACGTCGAAAGTGCGGCCGTTGATTTCCCCGCGCAGGGGCGACGCCTCGCGCGGGTCGCCGACCGCCAGCGCGGACTGAACCAGTTCGACCAGGGACGAGCCAAGGGTATCCGCGAGCGGCCGGTTAACGATCTCCGCGGCCGGTCGGCCGAGCAGCCCGGGGGAGTTGACGCTGGCCTGCGTACAAACCAGATCAGGTTCTCGTAGGGCCAGGAGTATCCCGTGCGGCTGGATGGCTCCCGGAACGTGGATCGGCTCACGCGCACACGCGTCGAGGTCCAACTTCACGGGTTCAGCCGGGGAGATCATTGGCAGGAGATTGTCTCACATACCAGCGGTGCAAGCAGGCGAAAGTTTCCTCCGCACCCTGGATGGTCTCCTCACGATCAGCATCTCCCGCGCCTGCCGCGTGACGCTCCAGCACCCCAATAAACTCTCGCCAGCGTTCTCCCGTGTGCTCGCCGTACCCGCCGAAGAACCGCCGCGCCCCGGGCGGCACCGTGCTTTGCGCCATCATGGCCGAGATGTGCCGGCCTCCGAGCGTGGCTCCTTCCAGGACGTAGAGGCAGCCGAAGGAACGCGCCGGTGTGTCCACGCGCGGCAGGTCAGAACAGTCCGGCAAGCCGGCGATCTGCGCCGCAGTCAGGCCAATCGCCCCGAGGTCGGCTTCGAGCCAGGGGGTTTTACGGCGTTCGTCGGAGTCCGAGCCAGCCGGTACGATGAGGCGGCGCTCCAAAGGACGGTAGAATCCAAGGAAAATCTCGAGGATTTGCCGGTAGCGAGCCGGGTCCGCCAAGCAACGGTCGATGGCGACCGCGTCTTCAAATGCTTGGTGCGCCTTGCCGGTCGCAGCGCGGAGGGCGGGAAGAACAGGGTCGGTCATGGTGGATCTGCCGGGGTCCCGAAACAAAAATAGGATTGCCTTGGAGAGGCAACCCTACCTTGAGAAACGCTAGCGCGGCGATTTTACCGCACGCCCGGGTTGTTCGGCGTGTGGCGATGACGCTTGACGTGAAGCTGCGCCAGCGAACGCGCCAGCGCCGCCTCGGCCTCCGCCTGCGCCTCGCTGCTCAGCGTCCGATCATTCAGCGCCGCCTTCGCGCGGTCTGCCGCGGCTTGTGCCGCCGTCTCGTCCACGTCCGCGTCGCGCACGGCCATGTCGGTCAGTACGGACACCCGGTCCGGCATCACTTCCGCGAAACCGCCGCCTGTTGCCAAGTAAACTTCCTGGCCACCCTTCTGCACCTTCAGCGGGCCGGGCTTGAGCGCCGTGATGAGCGGAACGTGCAGCGGCAAAATTCCATACTCGCCGTCGATGCCGGGGATGGTCACCCCATCAACATCTTCGGAGTACGTCTTCGCCTCAGGCGTGACGATTTCCAGTCGCAGTGTCGGCATAGGAAAACGGTTACTAGCTGCCGATCGTCTCGATGCCGCCCTTCATGTAGAAGTCGTTCTCGCTGCGGTCGTCGTGCTTGCCGTCGAGGATTTCCTGGAAGCCCTTGATCGTGTCGGCCAGCTTGACGTACACGCCCGGGATGTTTGTGAACACCTCGCCGACCGTGAACGGCTGGCTGAGGAACTTCTGGATCTTGCGTGCGCGGGCGACAACCTGCTTGTCCTCCGGGGAGAGTTCGTCCAACCCGAGAATGGCGATGATATCCTGCAAATCCTTGTACCGCTGCAGCGTCCGCTGCACGCCGCGAGCTACCTTGTAGTGCTCCTCACCGACCACGTCGGCCGAGAGCGCCTTGGAGGTGGACGACAGCGGATCAACCGCCGGGTAGATGCCCAACTCCGCGATGGAACGCTCCAACACGATCGTTGAATCCAAGTGCGCGAACGTGTTCGCCGGGGCCGGGTCCGTGAGGTCGTCCGCCGGGACGTACACCGCCTGGAAGCTCGTCACCGAGCCCTTCGTGGTCGAGGTGATGCGTTCCTGCAAGTCGCCCATCTCCGCGGAGAGCGTCGGCTGGTAACCGACCGCCGACGGCGTACGGCCCAGGAGCGCGCTCACCTCTGCACCCGCCTGCGAGAAGCGGAAGATGTTGTCGATGAAGAGGAGCACGTCCTGGTTCTTCTCGTCGCGGAAGTATTCCGCCATCGAGAGAGCCGAGAGGGCCACGCGCAGGCGCGCACCTGGGGGCTCGTTCATCTGACCGTAAACGAGAGCCACCTTGGACTCGCTGAGGTTTTCCTGGTTGATGACCTTGGAGTCGCTCATTTCGTGGTAGAGGTCGTTGCCCTCGCGGGTACGCTCCCCCACCCCAGCGAACACGGAGTAACCGCCGTGTCCTTTGGCGATGTTGTTAATCAACTCCATGATGACGACCGTCTTGCCGACGCCCGCCCCACCGAAGGCGCCCACCTTGCCGCCCTTGGTGAAGGGGCAGATGAGGTCGATGACCTTGATGCCCGTTTCGAGCACGGTGGACTTGGTATCCTGCTCGGTCAGCGGCGGGGCCTTGCGGTGGATCGAATAACGCTTGGTCGCGTTGACCGGGCCACGATTGTCCACGGGATCACCGGTGACATTGAACACGCGCCCGAGCACGGCCTCACCGACCGGCACCGAGATCGGTTCGCCGGTGTTTAAGACACTCATGCCGCGTTTGAGCCCCTCGGTCGAACTCATGGCGATAGCCCGCACGAGACCTCCGCCGAGGTGCTGCTGGACCTCAAGCGTCAACTTGGTGGCGACGCCGGCCGGCTCGAACTCGATTTCGAGAGCGTCGTAGATTTTGGGCAGTCCGCTGCTTTCGGAAAAGTCCACGTCGAGAACGGGACCGATGACCTGGACGATGGTGCCGGTGTTTTGTGCGGTGGCAGTATCCATAAGTTTAGAGAACGGGGATTCGGGGGAAAGTGACTAACCCATCGCCATCTGGGCGGTGGTGATTTCGAGCAGTTCAGTGGTGATGCCCGCTTGGCGGACCTTGTTGTATTCCAGCGTCAGGTCTTTGATGAGCGACTTGGCGTTGTCGGTGGCGTTCTTCATGGCAATCATCCGCGCGCTGTGCTCGCTGGCGCGTGAGTTGAGCACCATCTGGTAAACCTGGAAATGCACGTACTCGGGCAGCACCGCATCCAGCACCTCGCGCGGTCCGGGCACGAAGAGGTAGCCGAACTTGTTCTCGGGGTCAGCGGCGGAGCCCTTCACCACGTCTCGCCGGGCGGTGTCTTCTTCGGAGCCGGGACCGGGCAGATCAGTGGGGCTGATGGGCAGCAGCGTCTGAACGACGGGTTTCTGGTTGAGGGTGTTAAGGAAACGCGAATACGCCACGCTCACTTTCTGCACTTCACCAGAGAGGAACTTGTCTAACGCGAATTTAGAAATCTGCCGCGTCTCCGACAGGCTCGGCTGGTCCTTCGTCGGGTAATCGGCCAGCAGGTTGCGCTTGGTGCGCGCGAGGTACTGCACACCCTTGCGTCCGGTGGCGACATAACCCGCCTTCCGGGCCAGGTCGGTGTTGGAAATTTCCCGGAAAAGGTTCGTGTTCAACGCGCCGCAAAGACCCTTGTCCGTGCTGATGAGGATGATCAGTTCCGTCTGCAACGGCCGTTCTTCCAACAGCGGGTGGCTATCTTGATCCACCCGCTCACGCAAGGACACCAACACGCGCGTCAGCAGCGACGAATACTCGCGCCCGGCACGCGCCGCCTGTTGTGCCCGACCCATCTTGGAGGCAGACACGGTTTGCAGCGCGCGGGTGATCTGCTGAGTGTTCTTGACCGACTTGATGCGTCGGCGGATTTCACGGGTGTTTGCCACGGCGGGTAAAGATTAGCGGAACGTCTGCTTGAACTCTTCGACGGCGCTCTTGATGGCTGGCTCGGTGTCCTTGTCGACAGCCTTCTTGTCGCGGATGCCAGCGAGAACATCGGCTTTGCGCGTGGTCAGATACTCTTGCAGCTTGTTCTGGCACTCCTTGATGCGATCCACCGGCACGTCGTCGAAGTATCCGTTCTTCATCGCCCACAGCACGACGACCTGATCCTCGACGGCCAACGGCGAATACTGGCCTTGCTTGAAGAGTTCCACGACGCGCGCGCCACGATCCAAGCGAGATTTCGTGCCGGCATCCAAGTCACTGCCGAACTGCGCGAAGGCCGCCAGTTCGCGGTACTGCGCGAGGTCGAGCTTGATCGAACCGGCCACCTGCTTGACGGCCTTGATCTGCGCCGACGAACCGACGCGGCTCACCGAAAGACCCACCGAGATGGCCGGACGCACGCCCTGGTAGAAGAGGTCGGTTTCCAGATAAATCTGACCGTCCGTGATCGAAATGACGTTCGTCGGGATGTACGCCGACACGTCGCCGGCTTGCGTCTCGATGATGGGCAACGCCGTGAGCGAGCCGCCGCCAAACTCCTTTTCCACCCGCGCCGAACGCTCCAGCAGACGCGAGTGCAGGTAGAACACGTCACCCGGGTACGCCTCGCGGCCCGACGGACGCTTAAGCACGAGCGACACCTGCCGATAGGCAACGGCATGCTTGGAAAGGTCGTCATAGACGATGAGCGCGTCCATGTCGTTGTCCATGTACCACTCGCCCATCGCGGCTCCGGCAAACGGCGCGAGGTACTGGTTGGCTGCCGTCTCGGAGGCGGGCGCGGAAATCACCGTGGTGTACTGGAGTGCGCCGGCTTCTTCGAGGATGGCGACAGCACGGGCCACGTTGGCGTTCTTCTGACCGATGGCGACGTAGATCGAGTAGAGCGGGCGGAAATCCTTCGCGCCTGCCTTCTCTGCCGCCATGTTGATCTTGGCCTGCGAGATGATGGCGTCGAGCGCCACCGCCGTCTTGCCCGTGGCGCGGTCGCCGATGATGAGTTCGCGCTGGCCACGGCCGATGGGAATCATCGCGTCCACCGCCATGATGCCAGTCTGCACAGGCTGGCTGACCGCTTTGCGCTTGATGACGCCGGGAGCGATCTTTTCCACCGGGTAGGTTGCCTCGCTTTTGATCGGTCCCTTGCCGTCGATGGGCTGGCCGATGGCGTTGACCACGCGGCCAAGCAATCCCTTGCCGACCGGCACGGAGAGCAATCTGCCCGTCGTGCGGACCTCCGAGCCTTCCACGATCCCCTGGTAGTCGCCGAGCAGGATCGCGCCGACCTCGGTTTCTTCGAGGTTAAGGGCAATGCCGACGACGCCGTTCGGGAACTCGATGGCCTCGTTGAGCATCACGTCGCTCAGGCCCTCGATGCGGGCCACGCCGTCGCCGACCTCACGCACGATGCCGACGTTGCTCTTGGTGGTCGTCGTTTTGAGGCTGGCAATCTGCGTTTCGATGTCTTGGAGGATCGTGCTCATAGGCAGTGGAAGGGGATTTTAGGGAAAAGAGGATTAAAGCAAATTTTGGAGGCGCGTGAGCCGTTGCTTGACGCTGCCGTCCCACACGTCGCTGCCGATCTTGATGCGCATGCCGCCGATCAGGTCGGGGTTCACCGAGAACTCCGTCGTCAGGTCCTCGCCGTACTTCTGCTTGAGGCTACTGACAATCGCGTTAGCCGTCCCTTCACCTAGAGGTGCAGCGCTTTCGATGAGCGCGTGCCGCCGTTCCATCTCCAACCGCAGGAGCCGCTGGTAAGCCTCCAGCCCGCCCTGGTAGTGGCGCGGCTTTTCATTGAGAACCGTCTGCACCAGCGAGTTGACCTTGGCGCGGTCGAGGCGGCCATCGGTCAGGCTCAACTGAAAGAGCTGGCGGGAGAGGTTGCGGGCTTCCTTGGTAATTTTCATTTGACGGTGGGTGGTTGCAGGGTTTGGCGCGGCGGCGGGATCAGTCCCCGCAGCGGGCGAGGGCCGGTGTTATCGGTGAGAGTCGGGCATTGGGCAACAGGAAACGTGGAGCAACGAAGCAAAAATTAGGTTTGCGCGAGTTGGCGGGTGGTTTCCTCGCCGAGACGTTGCTGGTCCTCGGGAGTGAGCACCTTGCCGGTAACCTTGGAGGTGGTCTCGATGACGAGGCGACCAAGTTCGCGCCTGACTTCGCTGAGCACCCGGTCATGCTCCAGTTGGGTTTGCTCACGGGCGCGGGCGGCCACCCGTTCGGCCTCTGCGGTAGCGTCCACCACCGCACGCTCCTTGACGGCCTCACCGCTCTGGCGGGCTTCGTCGAGGAGTTTCTGGCTCTGCACATTTGCTTTGTCGAGCAGTTCGCGATAGCGCACTTCTGACTCGGCGAGTTGCTGCTTGATCTTCTCGGCGTTGGCCTGCCCTTCGGCGATGCGCTTGCGGCGCTCTTCGAGCACGTCGATGATCGGGCCGAAGGCATACGTCTTCAGGATGTAGAACACGATGCAGAACGCGAGCACCTGCGCGATGAACGCGGGCCAGTTCAGGCCGAAGATTTGTGGGATGCTCTCGCCCTCGGCGAGCAGGAAGGAAGTCATGGCGTAGCGGGATGTTTCCGGTGTGGAGGAAGAAAATCATGCGCGCCAAACTTCGCCCCCGGCCGTTGGAAACGGTGTGCCGGCCGGAGGCGAAAAGTGCGCGGGAAGAGGGCGTCTTACTTGTAAAGGAAGAACGCGATCAGCGCGTAAATGGCGATAGCTTCCGCGAGCGCCATGCCGATGATGGAGATCGTCAGGATGTTACCGAAGGCACCCGGGTTGCGGCCGACCGCTTCGGCGGCCTTCGCGCCAACCATGCCGACGCCCACGGCGCTGCCGAGACCCGCGACGCCGAGCGCGAACGTCGGTCCGAGGTACCGGACGGCTTCCAAGGTGGTGTTCGTGGTGGCGGGAGCCGTCGCTTGGGCGAGGAGGTTCAGTGTGTCGATCATCATAACGTTGCTAGGTTTTTACTTCGGTTTGTTGTGAATCCCGCCGCCCACTCTCTTCGGATGGTCCCGGCGGGAAAATGTTTGTCTACTTAGTGGGCAGGAACCGCCGCCGTGCCGTGCGGAGCAGCGTGTGCGGCGTCATGCGCCTTGTCGTGGGATTCGTCGTGCGAGGTCGTCAGCTTGATGTAGACGGCGCAGAGCAGCGTGAACACCAGCGCCTGCACGACGCCGACGAGCAGTTCCAAAAAGTAGAACGGAATCGGCACAATAATCTTCATCAGGAAGGCAATCGCCGCCGGCATGTGCATCGTCTCGCCCAGGTCGGACATCGTGTGCATCAGGTTCTCACCCGCGTAGATGTTGCCGAAGAGCCGCAGCGAGAGCGACACCGGGCGGAACACGATGGAAATGATCTCGATCACACCCACAAACGCGAAGATCACCAGCAGCGGGTACTTCATGATGCCCGAAAGCTCACCTTTGGGTCCGAACGTGTGGTGCAGAAACCCACCGACGCCGAGTTCCTGGTAGCTCCAGATTGCCCAATAGACCATGAACACCAGCGCCATGCCGAGCGTGAGGTTCAAGTCAGCGTTGGCCGGACGCAGCAGCGGGGCAGAAACTTCCTGGAGCGAAAGCAGCGGGCCGCGCTCCGGGCCGCCGAAGCCCACCGTGCCCACCCCGGGCAGCAGGCCGAACCAATTGGAAGCCAGGATAAAGATGAACAGGGTCGCCAGCAGCGGAAAGGCGCGCGCCACCATGTGCGAGCCGACGATGCCTTCGAGCATGTCGTAGAGCGCCTCAATGATGGCCTCGAAGATGTTCTGGCTCGGCCGGTCGGGCACCAGCGACATCCGGCGCGTCGCCCGACGCGCGAAGATTAGCACCAAGGCAGCCACGATGGCCGCAACGATCAACGAATTAGTAAAAATATAACCCAGCCAACTCTTCGACTCCGGCGTGGACAGACGCTCGGCGTTCAGGGGGATTTGAGCCAGGAAGGAAAACATGACGACGGTTTGAGAAAGACGGAAATTAGCGACCGGGGGAGGTCCTGATTCTATCGCCGCGCGCAGAGACGAAGCGGGCGAACAGAATCGCACCAGATAAAAAGGCCGGATGCCGTCACTCGCAAGTTCTATTTGTGAAAAATTTCACAAGCGTTGCATCCCATTCCCGGCGAGCGTTTTATTTAAAATTACTCTGCTTTTAGCCGGGGCAGCAAATAGCCCAGGATGACCGCCACCGACGCGTCGGCCGTCTGCACGTCCGTCTGCACGACTACCTCCGGTGCCTCTGGTGCCTCGTACGGCGCGTCGATGCCGGTGAACTCCTTGATCTGGCCGGCGCGTGCTTTCTTGTAGAGGTTCTTGGGGTCGCGCTGCTCGCAGACTTCCAGCGGGGCATTGACGTACACCTCCACGAACTCGCACCCGCCCTCCCGCGCGATGTCGCGGGCGCGGCGGCGGTCGGCGCGGTAGGGCGAGATGAACGCGGAGAGCGTCACGAGCCCCGCGTCGGCCATCAGGCGAGCGACCTCGCCGACACGGCGAATGTTCTCCATGCGGTCGTCGGGTGAGAAGCCGAGGTTGGCGTTGAGGCCGTAGCGGACATTGTCGCCGTCGAGGACGTACACCCGTGCGCCGCGGGCGAAGAGTTCGCGTTCCAGAGCGCGGGCCAGGGTGGATTTGCCTGCCCCGCTGAGGCCCGTCAGCCACACGACCGCCCCGCGATGGCCGTCGCGCCGGGCTCTGTCGGCGGCGGTGACCTCCCCCTCGTGCCAGGTGATGTTCTGGCTGCGGTGCGGGCCGTGGATGGCCTCGGAAGGGCGGTGGGAAGAGGAATCAACGCTCATCGGGTGGCGGGAACGGAGCGGACGCATTAGCGTGGCGGCACCTATGGCGCACGCTCCCACCGCCAGCCAATACCGCTGGCACCACGAACTCAAACAGATTTTTGTCCTGGGCCTGGAACGCTACCGCTCGGGCGAACTCCACCCCGAGCAGCACTTCAGCGAGAGCGAGCGGGCGTTCCTGGCAACGGTCGGGCTGACGGCGCACGAACTCTTCGACTTCGTGGACGACCACGCCCGCTACGACGGCGATCCCGACTGGGAGACCGTCCTGCTCGTCAACGCGGTGCGGCGCGACTATTTCCTGACCGTGCAACGGGGTCAGTGGTCTACGGGTCTCGTCAACATGGACGAACTCCCCGCCAAGGATGCCAAGCTCGACGGCACTCCGTGGCTGGCACGGATGATCAAGAAGGCCGAGGCCAAGCTGCGCGGCGAGATGCCCCCCGACCTGATGTATGGCTGCGCGGGTGACCGCGGCTTCCTGCGCGAACGCGGCCTGCACGCCGCGGACTTCCTGCGCGTCGTCTGGGCTGCCGAGGGAGACGAGGGCAAGGTTCTGGCGTACGTGCGCGAAGGGGAGCAGCGGCTAGCCGCCACCGTCTGAGCGCGGGGCTGAATGCCGGCGGCGCGGGGTCGGTGAAGGCTTGCTCTTCGCCCCATCGTCCTCGTCGGTCTTGGCGGCACGTTCACCCTTCGAGGCGGACGGCGCGTCATGCGAAGCCACGGTCTGACGAGCCGCCGCGTCGGTGAGGTCCGCCATGCCGGGGATCGGACCGTACCCGGCGAAATCCGGCGCGTGGTCGGGCGCGGCGGCCGTCGCGGCGTCGGCGGCATCGCCTTCCTTGGCGGCGGGCATGCGGAAGTCGAACACACTGACCCCGTTGCGTTTTTGCCCGTCGTAGGGTCGGCCGTCGCTGGAGCCGAACATCAACCTTCGCCCGTCCTTCTTGCGTTTGCCGAGGTAGATCATCGTGTGGGTCACAGGCGGGTCGCGGTCCACGTTGTAGGTGCCCGTCCAGAACATCAGGTCGCCGGGGCGCAGTTCACGCAGTTCGGCGTTATCCTGTTTCTTGCTGAGCACGGGGTAGATCCGGGATTTCTGGCGGGTCCAGGCGTATTGCTGGCTGGCGTCGCGCGGCACGTCGGCGAACCCGTGCGATTTGAGCAGGTAGCTGATCGTCCCCGAACAATCCATCCCGCCGCTGGCCGGGTCGTCGCTGCCGTATTTGTAGGTGAGGTTTTTCTTGGTGAGTTCGAGCGCGGCGAGCAGAAGTTGCTTGATCGGCTCGGGCTGGGCGTCGAAGCCTTCGATCTCCGCCGGATCAATGCACGACACCGCCGCAACGGAAGGCGAGGCGGCGGGTTCGTCGGCGTGCTTGGTGGGCGCGGCCTCCTGGGCGGAGGATTGTTTCGCGCCCGGGGTCGGGGTGGCCTCGGGTTTGTCGGCATCCTCCGCCGGTGGGGTCGGATGCTTGCGGTGGGAGTTGGATTGCGCCGACGACAGGGTCGGGACAGCCAACAACGCCGCAGCCAGCAGCGCCCGTCGGGAGGGAACGAAAGGTCTCATAGGTGCAGCAGAGGAATCGGCTGCGGGCGAACCGTTGGTCTCCGTGGCAACCTTTGCCGCCACCGTTGCAGCGGCGCGCGTTTTCTCTGACGATGCCGCCACCGACTCTCTACGAACGCGTCGGCGGGCACGCCAAACTGTCGATCCTCGTGCGGAACTTCTACGCGAGCCTGCGCGTCCATCCGACGCTCGGGCCGATCTTCGCGGCCCACGTCCAGGACTGGCCGGCGCATCACGCGCGTCTGACGGAGTTCTGGTCGCTGCAAACCGGCGGCCCCTCGGAGTATCGCGGGCGGTTTTTGCTAGCGCACGCCGCGTTGAACCTGCGGCCGGAGCACTTCGACGGATGGCTGGCACAATGGCGGCAAAGCTGCCGTCTGCACTTCGACGAACCCGAGGCCGGCGAGATGATCATCCTCGCCGAAAACCTCGCCCGGCGCATGGCCGCGAGCGTCTTGCCAGACAGATCGGAGGCAGGTTAGTATCAGGCGATGAGCGCACTGCCAAAACGCTACTTCACGCCAGAGGAGTATTTACTGCTCGAAGAACGCTCTCCCTACAAAAGCCAATACGTGGCGGGAGAAATTTTTCCCATGGGCGAGGCAGTGACTGGCGACATCTCCTCCATGGGCGGCGCGGCACCCACGCATGTCAAAATCGCCACCCGGATTGCCTCGCTGCTCGACGCCCAGTTTGAGGGCCGTCCGTACGAGGTATTCAGCGCTGACCTGCGTGTGGCCGTCGATCCCGGCGAAATTTACACCTACCCCGATGTGGTGGCCCTTTGCGGCGAGCCGAGGTACGAGACGGTCAGGCAGCCGGCCAGCCTGCTCAACCCGCAGTTTGTCTGCGAGGTACTTTCCCCGAGCACCGAAGCGTTCGACCGGGGCGAGAAATTCTCCTATTACCGTCGGCTCGGCTCTCTGACCGATTACGTTCTCGTGTCCGCAGAGCGGATGATGGTTGAGCACTACACGCGCCGAGAAAACGGCGCGTGGCAACTGCACGTCCTCGATCAGCCTGAACACTGCCTTCGGCTCGCCGGCCTCCGATGCGAGCTGGCGCTTGCGCGCATCTACTCGCGTGTGAGCTTCCCAACCCCGCGTCCCGACTAGGGGCTTGGGAGTAGGATTTTTCACGTTCAGACGCCCTTCGCCAGCTCGCGCAGCAGATTCCGGTTGAGCCGCGCGCCGGCGTGGAAGTTCTCCAGCCGGAAGTTCTCGTTGGGCGAATGCACCCGGCAGTCCGGCAGCGCGAGGCCGAGCAGGATCGTGTCCACGCCGAGCACGTCCTTGAACGTCTGCACGATGGGGATGCTCCCTCCCTCGCGGATCAGGGTAGGTTCCGCGTCGAACGTCTCCCGCAGCGCCCGTTGCGCCGCCTGCCCCGCCGGGGAGTGCGGGTCGGTCATGTACGGGTTGCCGGTGTGGCCGGAATCAATCGTCAGGTTGACACCCGGCGGGCAATGCTTTTTCAAGTGCGCCTCGACGAGTTCGATGATCCGCTCGGGCGACTGGTCGGGCACGAGCCGGAAGGTCAACTTCGCCATCGCCTTGGACGGGATGATCGTCTTGCTGCCCGCGCCCTGGTAGCCGGAGCCGAAGCCGTTGATCTCCGCCGTCGGCCGCGCGAAGCACCGCTCGACCGCCGAAAACTCCGAGTCGCCGAATAGCTCCGGCGAGCCGGTCAACTCCAGCAGCGTCTTGTCGTTGATCGGCAGGTCGGCCCAAGCTTTGCGTTCCCAGTCTTGGAGCGGGCGCACGTCGTCGTAAAAACCCGCCACCGCCACGCGGCCCTGGTCGTCGTGCAGCGTCGCCAGCAGCCGCGCGAGCGCCGTGGCCGGGTTGGCCACCGCCCCCCCGTAGATGCCGCTGTGCAGGTCCACGGCCGGACCGGTGACGGTCAACTCCATCGCCGCGATGCCGCGCAGGCCGTAGGAAAACGTCGGCTTGCCGCGCCCGACCATCCCCGTGTCGGACACCGCCACGAAGTCACAGGCGAGTTCGTCGCGGTGTTCCTTGAGGAACGCGCCGAGGTTCGGGCTGCCGATCTCCTCCTCGCCCTCGATGACGAAGATCACGTTGACGGGCAACCCACCTTCGGATGTCAGCGCCTCTTGTACGCCGATGATGTGAGCGAGGATTTGCCCCTTGTTGTCCGTCGAACCGCGCGCGTAAATCACGTCACCGTCGATGTACGGCTCGAAGGGCGGCGTCTTCCACAGGTCGAGCGGGTCGGCGGGCTGCACGTCGTAGTGGCCGTAGATCATCACCGTGGGCCGACCCTCTTGGCGCTCGTTTTTGGCCACGACGATAGGATGGCCGGGCGTCGGATATTTTTCCACGCTCAGGCCCATGCCCTTGAGCTTGAGGACGAGCCAGTCCGCACACCCGTCCACCTGGGTCTTGAACGCCGGATCGGCCGAGACGCTGGCGAACCTCAGGAACTGGACGAGGTCGGCGGTGGCGTGGTCCTCGGGTTTAACGCTTAGCGGGTAGCTCATAAAGACATCGTACGGCGGGAAGTCTGGCTTGCAACGACCGGCTGGCCGATCTTTGCGTCAGCGGCCTTTTCCTGTCACGCCCGTGACCATCCCAGCCGGCAGGCCGAGGTGGACGGTTCCCGCGGCGACGAAGTAGTCCGGCGACTTGGCGACTTCCCCTTCAAAATCGATGGTGGCCGTCCCGTGCCCGAAGGAAACGTCCCCGTAGATCACCGATAGCGACTTCGTGGGATAATGCTGATGCAAGAAGCGGTAGACGCTCTTGTCGACCGGGTCGATGAGATCCACCACGTGGATGCCGGCATCGCTTGTCTCGATCAGCCAGAGGTCTACGGTGTTGAAGCGAGCGTCGTTGCTGACCACGGCGAACTTCCCGGGCTGCGACCCGTGCGACCAGGCCACGCCCATGCCGCCGTGGTTCTTGTGCGGTCGGTACGGGAGGCGACTGGCCAGGAGCGTGAACCGGTGCACACGCAAGTCGACCACGCCGTTGACCAGTTGGTACCCCGGATCGGGGTCTTCGTACGGCGGCAAGTAGGCTTGCAGCCAGTCGAAAAGGTTTTCGGGGTCGTAGCCTGTCCAGTTCACCGGTGTCCGGTTGCGGGCGGGACGGAGCGTCCAGCCTAAAGCGTAGTGGCCGTCCGGCGACACGCTGCCCGCGAACACGGCGACGGTCTCGGAGCCGCATTCCACGAGGCCGCCGTCATCCGGGTCGCGGGGGGCGGCGCAGCCGGTCACCACCACAAAGCAGAGTAGCAAAGTGAGCGGAAGTTTCATCGCCGAGGAACATCGCACCCCGCCCTCGCACCGGCCGCGGACTTTGCGGCTTCCCTGCGTTGGGGTTATCCTCTTTACTAATTCCTCCCCCCGGAGTTGTATCCGTCCGCTTCATGTACCTGCGCCGCCTGGAAATCCTGGGCTTCAAGTCCTTCGCCCAGAAGACCGAACTCTCCTTCCCCCTCGGCGTGGCCGCCGTTGTGGGACCCAACGGCTGCGGCAAGAGCAACGTGCTCGACGCGATCCGCTGGTGCCTGGGCGAACAATCCGCCAAGGCTCTGCGCGGCGGCGAGATGTCCGATGTGATCTTCAACGGCGCCGACACCCGCCAGCCCGTCGGCATGGCGGAGGTCACGCTCACCTTTACTGACTGCGAGGAACAACTCGGCACCGCCTACCACGAGGTCAGCATCACTCGGCGCGTGTACCGCGATGGCAAGGGCGAGTACCTCCTCAACAAGACGGGGTGCCGCCTGCGCGACATCCAGGAACTCTTCATGGACACCGGCATCGGCCGGTCGGCCTATTCCATCATGGAACAGGGCAAGATCGACCTGATCCTGTCCTCGCGCCCCGAGGATCGCCGCGCCGTCTTCGAGGAAGCCGCCGGCATCACCAAGTACAAGTCTCAGCGCCGCGACGCCACCCGCAGGCTCGAACAAACCGAAGGCAACCTCACCCGTTTGACCGACGTGCTCGCGGAGGTGAAGCGTCAGTCCAACTCCCTCCAGCGCCAGGCCGCCAAGGCCCGCCGCCACCGTGCCCTCTCCGCCGACCTGCGCCTGCTCGACACCCACCTCGCGCACGAGCAGTTCACCCGTCTGGGCCGTGAACTCACCGAGACCGAAACCGAACTCGCCCGCGCCCGCACCGCCCAAGGGCTCGACGAGGCCGAGGTTGCCAGAGGCGAAAGCGCCCTCGCCGAAGCCCGCGCTGCCTCCGACGACGCTGCCACACGCTTCCAGGAAGCCCGCACGGCCGCCGCCGAGTGCCGCGACCGGCTGCGTTCGGCGGAAAACCGGCGGGAGTTCAACCAGGAGCGTGCCACCGAGAGCGCCGGTCTGCGCGAACGCTACGAGTCCGAACTCTCCACCGCCGAGGAGCGTCTTCGCACGCAGGAAGCCGAGATGCAGCACGCCGCCGAGGAGGAGGCGCAGATTGCCATCCTCCTGCGCGAGGGCCGCGAACGCCTCGACCACCAGGATAAGCTCGTCCGCGATGCCCGCCAGTCCCGCACGAAGGCCGAGGCCGCCTTCGCCGACACCCTGCGCGCCATCGCCGACGCCGAAAAACGCCTCGCCACCCTCCGTGCCGAACTCGCCACCCTCACCCAGCAGCAGCAGGCCGGCGACGTGCGCAAGGAACTCCTCGCCGCCGAACTCGCCCGCCTCGAACCCGCCCGTGCCGAAGCCGCCACCCGCCTCGAAGGCGCCCGCACCGAGATCGCCGCCGGACAGACCGCCCTCGCCGCCCGCCGCGACGACGCGCGCGCCGCGGAAGAATCCTCCACCGCCGCCCAGAAGACCCTCGCCAACACCGAAGCCACCCTCGCCAACGCCACCAAGGCTCAGGGGGCA
>CAXUIU010000014.1:0-21720 GCA_964250955.1 uncultured Chthoniobacterales bacterium
CGGCGAGTGCATCCGTCCCAACGCCGCCGCGATGCCTGCGAGCGGGCCACAGCCGGGGAAGTCGTCCGCGAGCCAGGGCAGATCGGAAGGAAAACCCTCCCGCCAGGAACCGGAGACGAACCGCTCCGCAGGTTTCAGTGTTTCGAGCACTTCCCACTGGCGTTCCCAGAGCCGGCGGCCGTCGGGGAGTTCCAAGAGTGCCTTGTCTCGCCCCATGCGGCGGCTCCGGCCCCCGGCCAGCAGCACCGCGGCGAACGGCGGCATCATGGCCGGGCCGAGGCGGCTGGTTCTTCGACCGGTACGGCGGCGATGCCCGAGCGCATCCCGGGCAGTTGGTAGCGGCGCGTGCGCAACGCGTACACGATGAACGCCGCACCTAATCCGATGAAGTACAACGAGAGGTGCTGCCCGCGCGTCATGCCTCGCCAGTAGCCGATGCCGGCGTCGGGTTCGCGGAACTGTTCGCCGATGATGCGCACCACCGCGTAGCCCGCCAAGAAAATGCCCGTGAGCATCCCCACCGGTGCGCGGAAGCGTGTCCGCACGATCCACAGGGTCGTGAACAACACCGCACCCTCCAGAAGCGCCTCGTAAATCTGCGACGGATGGCGCAGCGGCAGGAGGCGCGAGAGGATGTCGAGCGCCTGCGGGTCGTGTTGGTAAGCGCGTTCGACGAGCACGGCGGCGTCGGTGCCTTCGAACTCCTTCGGGAACCGCATCGCCCACGGCGGCGGGTGCGGCGAGTCGATGACGCGTCCCCAGAGTTCGCCGTTCACGAAGTTCGCCAAGCGCACGAGGAAGATGCCCACGGGGGCGACGACGACGAGGTTGTCCCCCACCCCCGGCCAACTGTAGCCGTTCCTCCGCGCGTAGACGTAGGTGAAGATCACCAGCCCCAGGATGCCGCCGTGGCTGGACATGCCGCCCTCCCAGAGCTTGAAGGCGTTGAGCGGATTCGCACGCACGGTGCCCCATCCGTAGAAGATGATCCAGCCCAGCCGCCCGCCGAGCATCACGCCGAAAACCGCCGCGAACGTGATGAAGTCGGCGACCTTTTCCGGCGGCATCTCGCCGTACCCGCGAGTGGCAAGGAGGCGGTAGAGTTGGTAACCGACGAAGAACGACAGCACGTAGGCGAACCCGTACCAGTGCAGCCCGAAGCGGCCGTTGAACTGCACGATGAACGGACTGAGCTGGTGGATGTAATAGGCCAGGAGAGTCGGCACCGGGCAAAGATGAAGGCAAAATGCAAAATGGCAATGGTGTCGCCTAAGGAGGCGACGTTGCGGGTTGCGGTGTCGCCCGACGGCGACATTGGCAGAAGGAACTCTGCATCTGCTTTCGGCAACGTGCCCGCAGGGCACATCGCAGTGTGCCGCAAGCACACCGTAACTCGCAACGCTCCCGCTAGAGAGCACCGCAACGGCGGCCCCGCCGCCACCCCGCATTTGCATTTTACCTTTTCCGCCCTTTTGTGGCGTTGAATGTCTGAGCCCGTCGCCGTCCCCGCCGCCGCGCCGCGCCGCGTTCTGTCCACATGGGAGTGGCGGGTGGTGTGGCTGCTGGTGCTGTGCTTCGCGTTGCGCAACCTCCCGTGGCGCCTGGACGATCTCGACCAGGCGAAGCAGGCCAACGTGTCACTCGAAATGATCGAGTCGGGTCACTGGTGGTTCCAACACACGCCCGGCGGCCGGGCGGTCGCCACCAAGCCGCCGCTCGTCGGCTGGATGTCGGCGGGCGTGTACGTCCTGCCTTTCAGTAACTGGGACCTCGCCTGGCGGCTGCCGTCGCTCGTCGCGGCGCTTGCGTTGGCCTATTTGATGTGGCGAGCGGGCGAGGCGCTCTGGCCAGGGCGCGGCGGGATCGTAGCGATGGCCGCGTACGGGTTCAACCTTCTCGCCCCCCGGCTGGCGACGCTCGTGCGCACCGACATGCCGCTGACGTTTTTCATCGCAGCCGTCGGTCTGATTACGTGGCACCACGCGCGCGACGGCGACCGGCGGCCGTGGACGAGCGTCTCGCGGCGCGCGGTGTTCTGGCTGCTACTCGCAGGGATGATGACCAAGGGTCCTGTCGTGTACGCGTTCCTGCTGCCCGGGATGGTGGTGCATTCCTGGGTCAGCCGACGGCGCGGCGGAAACTGGACCTCGCTGTGGGGCGGCTGGTGGCATTGGACGCTGCCGCTTGTGCCGTTCCTGCTGTGGACCCTTTGGGGGATGGGCAGCGTACCGGGATTTTACGCCGAGGTAATTGGCAAGGAGTTCTTCGGGCGGTTCACCGTGGGTGAACACGCCGTACACCACAACCAACCGGTGTGGTTTTACTTCTTCCAACTCCTCAAGCAATGGCTGCCGTGGGACGTGCTTCTGCTCGCCGTCACGATCCGCGCGCGTTGGTTGTGGAGCGCCCTCTGCCGCGAACCCGGCACGCTCTGGCTGGTGTGCTGGGCGGCGGGCGGGTTTGTGCTGATGTCGTTGGTGCCCTCCAAGCGCACTGATCGTATCTTCCCCGTGGTGCCGCCACTGGCTCTCGTGACCGTCGCGCTGCTTGCCCGCGCTTCGCGTCCGGAGCCCTTGCCCACCGTCTTCGTTCCCCCTGCTCCGACCTCGTTCGGCTTCGCGCCCCCGCTCTCACCTCCGCCGTCACTTCCCGTCGCTGTTCCGACCGTACCGCGCTGGCCTTGGGCGTGGGCTGATCGTACCACCCTGATGGCCGTGTTGCTCGGGCTCGGGTCGGTCGTCTACTACATCGCCCACACGTACCTTTCGCACGAACACGCCCGCGCCAGTTTCGCCGCGCACGTCCGGAGCGTCGAGGCCGGCAAACAGGTCGGTCTTGTCACCGCCAGGGCTTCGCAGGAAACTGACGAGACGATGCTCGTCTACCTGCGCCAACCCGCCTTCCTCAGTCCCGCCGAAGCCATCCAACGCTGGAGCACCGGTAAGCTGGACGCCGTGGTTGTCAGTGAGAACGCCCGCGCCGAGTTCGGCAATCTGCTGGAGCCTTTCACGCCGACGCAGCCCTTGCTCGAAACCGCCGGGTCCCAACCTGCCTACCTGCTCCTCGCCGGGCATAAACCGGACGAGAAGCGGAAGCCGGCAGCACAAGCTGCCGGTCATCTTGCAAGGTAGGGATGCCTCTCCGAGCCAGTTCCTAGATTTTCTGGCTCAGGGAACGCTCGACCAGCAGAAAAGTTAGGGACTGCCTCGCAGAGGTATCCCTACCAAATGCTACGACGCCGCACGGATGCGGCGGGAGTTCTGATGGGTCGCGCTAGTTTTTCCCGTTGCGCACCTTTTTCAAGGTCTCGCGCAGGAACGGCGCGATGCGGCTGACCTTGTGCTTGGCAAGCTGCTCGGGCGTCCCGCTGGCAACGAGTTGCCCGCCTGCCTCACCCGCTTCGGGGCCGATGTCCACGAGGTAGTCGGCCTCGGCGATCACGCTGAGGTGGTGCTCGATGACGACGACGGTATTCCCCTCGTCCACCAGACGGTGCAGCACCTTGAGGAGTTGTTCCACGTCGGCCATATGCAACCCGACGGTAGGTTCCTCCAACAGGTACAGCGTTGATTTGGTGGCGCGGCGCTGACGCAGCTTGGCGTTCTCGGTGTTGCCGACGCCGCGCGTCAACTCCGTGACGAGCTTCATGCGTTGCGCCTCGCCGCCGGAAAGCGTCGGACTTGGCTGACCCAATCGCAGGTAACCTAACCCGGTCTGCGTCAGAAGTTTAAGCGGACGCGCGATCTTCGACACGGGCGCGAAGAACTCTGCCGCCTGCTCAATGGTGAGTTGTAGGACCTGGCCGATGTTCTTGTCGTTGTAGAGCACTTCCAGCGTCTGCGCGTTGTAGCGCAGCCCGCCGCAGTCCTCGCACGGGACGTAGCTCGTCGGCAGGAAACTCATCTCGTGCTTGATGACGCCCTGCCCCTCGCAACTCTCGCACCGGCCGCCCGCGTTGTTGAAGGAAAACCGACCGTTGTTGTACCCGCGGATGCGCGAGAGCGGCAACTGGGCGAAGAGCGCACGGATCTCATCGAGCACACCGACGTACGTCGCCGGCGTCGAGCGCGTAGTCTTGCCGATGGGCGACTGGTCCACCTCGTACACGGCTTCCAAGTAGTCCGCACCCTCGAAGCCAGACCATACGTCGCCCTTCTTGTTTTTCTTGCGCGCGGCCTTGGCTTCTTCGGCGGCCTTCTTACCGCGCTTGCCCGCCTTGACGAGCGCATCTTGCGCGGCCGGCAGCAACACGCTCCGCATCAACGAACTCTTGCCCGAGCCGCTGATGCCGGTGATCACCGACAAACGTCCAACCGGGAAGCGTACGTCCACGCCTTGCAAGTTGTTCGCCGACGCGCCGCGTACGACGAGCCATTGATTCGGCCCGCTGCCGTTGAGCGAACGGCGCTGCCCCTGCATCGGGTGACGGATTGGCGTCGAAAGGTGCCGGCCGGTGATGGAACGCGGGTCCGCCTGGATCTGCGCGAGCGTGCCCTGTGCGACGACCTCGCCGCCGTGCACACCCGGCCCGGGGCCGAGGTCGACGATGTGGTCGGCGCGGCGCATCGTCTCGTCGTCGTGTTCCACGATGATGAGCGAGTTGCCCTTGCTGCGCAGGGCCTCCAGGGTGTCGAGCAGGCGGTCGTTGTCGCGCGGATGTAGCCCAATGGTGGGTTCATCGAGTACGTAGAGCACACCGCGCAGATTCGAGCCGAGTTGCGCCGCGAGTCGGATGCGCTGCGTCTCGCCGCCGGAGAGCGTCTTGGCCGAACGGTCCAGCGACAAATAACCCAGCCCGACCTCCTCCATGAACTTCAGCCGCTGGCGGATTTCGTCGATGATGTCCGCCGCGATGAGCGCCTGCGTACCCTTGAATTTGAACTTCTCCGCTGCCTTGAACGCGCTCGACACCGGCAGGTGCGAGAACTTATCGATAGTCAGGTCACGTACGCGCACGGCGCACGCCACGCGGTTGAGCCGCGCGCCGTGGCACTGCGGACAGGGGCGTTCGTCGTCCGCTTCGAGCCAGCCGGTGGCGCGTTCCTCGGCGAGTTCCTTTTCGGTGGCGGACAGGCGGTCGTCGTCCTTGACGAGGTTGCCCTTCCACACCACGCCGAAGCCGCGGCATTCTGGGCAGCAGCCGTGCGGCGAGTTGTAGGAAAACAGCCGCGGGTCCAGTTCCTCGAACGCCTCGCTGCACTCGGGACAACTCATCTCCGTGGACAGCGTGACGGATTTGCCCTTCACGTCCACGAAGCGCGCCGTGCCCTTGCCGATCTCCAGCGCGCGCTTGACGATCTCGCGCGGGTCGTCGCTCTCCGGTGCAGCGTTCTTCGTTTTCTTGCCAGTGACGCGGTCCAGAACGGCCTTCGCGCCGGCCATGGCGGGCGTCTTCTTCTTGCCACCGACCTCGCCGACGACCACGTCAATAGTGTGTTCGCGGAAACGTTCCAGCCGCGCGAAGCCGTGTGCGCTTTTGAACGCGCCGTCCACCCACAGTTCGTCAAAGCCGTGTTTGACCGCCCACGCGGCGACCTCCGTGTGGAAGCCCTTACGCGCCTTGATGAGCGGAGCCAGCACGCGCACACGCCCCTTCTTGGCGGCGTCCTCGACCTGCTTGACGATGGCGGCCTGACTCTGCTTCTCGACGGGCACGTTGCACTTCGGGCAATATTGCGTGCCGAGCTTGGCCCATAACAGTCGCAAAAAATGGTAAACCTCCGTCACCGTGGCAACGGTCGATTTGCCACCGCCGCGCGTGACGCGTTGCTCGATGGCGACGCTCGGCGGCAGCCCTTCGATGAAGTCTACGTCAGGCTTCTCTAACTGCTCCACAAACTGCCGCGCGTACGGCGACATGCTGTCGAGGAAACGCCGCTGCCCTTCGGCGAAGAGGATATCGAAGGCGAGCGTCGATTTGCCCGAGCCGCTCAGGCCTGTGACGATCACCATCCGGCCGCGCGGCAGGTCGAGCGAGAGATTCTTGAGGTTGTGCTCGCGCGCGCCGTGGACGCGGATCGTCGGCACGGGTGCAACGTGGTGGCCATTGCCGTTGCCGTTGAAGGGGCCATGTGGTTCACGCGAGGGCATCTCGGCGGGGCGGATGCCGCGTTCGTGTGGGAGGATGTTCGCAGCCTGCTCGACGGCGACGCTGCCAGCAGGGGCGACAATCTTTTCGTTGCGCTCGCCTTCGAGGAGCGGGCGCAGGTAGTAGCCGGTGTGGGACGCCTCTACCTTGGAGACTTCCTCCGGCGTGCCGACGGCGACGAGTTGGCCGCCTTCCGTGCCGGCCTCGGGGCCGAGGTCCACGAGATAATCCGCGCACTTGATGACTTCCAGGTTGTGCTCGATGACGAGCAGGCTGTCGCCCTGTTCGACCAACCGCTGGAACACGCGCACGAGTAGCGCCACGTCGTCGAAGTGCAGGCCCGTGGTGGGTTCGTCGAAGATCAGGAGCGCGCCCTTGGTCTCGGGATTGCGCTCGCGCTCGACGAGGTGGCCGACGAGTTTGAGACGTTGCGCCTCGCCGCCGGAGAGCGTGTTCAGCGGTTGACCCAAACGCAGATAACCCAAGCCGACTTCCGCGAGGATGCGCAGGGCGGCGAGCGGCACCTTGAGCATCGCGGGCACGCCCTTCAGGCCATGGCGCGATTCAAGGAAGCTGATGGACTCCGCGACGGTCATTTCGAGAACCTCGTGGATGTTCTTGCCGTGGTAGCGCACCCGCAGGACGTGCGGCTGGAATCGCCGCCCCTCGCACTCCGAGCAGCGCACGTACAGGTCGCTCAGGAACTGCATCTCGATCTTCTCGAACCCGATGCCGCCGCAGCGTTCGCAGCGTCCGTCGCCCGTGTTGAAGGAGAACGACGACGCCGTCAGCCCGGCCGCGCGCGCCTCATCGCACGTGGCGAAGAGTTCGCGCACCGCGTCGTAGACTCCGAGGTAGACGACCGGGCTGGAACGCGGCGTCTTGGCGAGCGGCGTCTGGTCTACCATGACCATTTGGCCGAACTGCTCGTGCCCCACGATGTCGCGCACGCGGCCGGCGGCCTCGTCGCTGCTCAAGCCGCGGCTGCGTAGGAGGTTCTGGAAGAGCACGTCGTGGATGAGCGTGCTCTTGCCCGAGCCGCTGACCCCCGTCACGCAGCAGAAGACGCCGAGCGGTAGATCCACGCTCACGTCCTGGAGGTTGTGCTCGCGCGCGCCTTCGATCTTGAGCCATTTCTCAACGGGTCGGCGGCGGGCAGGCAGCGGGATCGTCTTGCGACCGGTCAGGTAATCGGCCGTCAGCGACGCGGCGCACTGCGCGAAGTCGGTCAGCGGGCCGTTGAAGACCAACTCGCCGCCTGCCTCGCCGCGGCCGGGGCCGATGTCGATGAGGTTGTCCGCCGAACGAATGACAGCTTCCTCGTGCTCGACGACGAGGAGCGTGTTGCCCTTGTCGCGGAGGTCTTCCATCACGCGGATGAGCCGGCCCACGTCGCGCGGGTGCAACCCGACGCTAGGTTCGTCGAGGACGAAGAGCGTGTTGACCAACGACGCGCCTAGGCAGGTCGTCAGGTTGACGCGCTCGATCTCGCCGCCGGAGAGCGTGCGCGTGGGGCGGTCGAGATTGAGATAGCCCAGCCCGACGGCGACGAGGTAACGCAGGCGCGTGACGATCTCCTTGTGGAGCATCTCCGCGCTCGGGTCGTTGGCGGGCAGCGTGAGCGCAGCCATCACGTCGCCGAGCGCGGTGACGGCGAGTTGCGACAGCTGGGGCAGGTTGTAGCCGGGCAGCGGCGTGAGGCGGTTGATCGGCTTGTCGGCGGGCAGCGACGCGCCGGCGGGTATGAGGCGGTAGTTCAGCGTCGCAGGCTGGAAACGGCCGCCGTCGCACTCTGGGCAGAGCGTGTACGCGCGGTAGCGACTGAGCAGCACGCGCACGTGCATTTTGTAGGTCTTCGTTTCGAGCCAGTCGAAGTAGCCCTTCACCCCGTACCAACCGCCGCCCTCGTAGAGTTCCTCGGCGTTGCTGTGTGCGCCGCGTTCACCGTAGATGACGAATTTTTGGTCCGCCGCCGGCAAATCTTCGAAAGGCTTGTGGATGTCGATCTCCTGCCGGTTGGCGGCGCGCAGGAGGTCGCGCTGGCACTCGGCGGATTGTCCGCTTTGGAAGGGCTTCACCACGCCGCGCGCGATGGAGAGGCGCTTGTCCGGCAGCGCGCGGTCGAGGTCGATGCCGATGGTGCGTCCGAACCCGCGGCACGCCGGGCACGCGCCGAGCGGGTTGTTGAAGGAAAATAATCCCGGCGTCGGCGGCTTGATGTCGAGGTCACACCGCGCACAGTGCCAGCCGGTGGAGAAGAGTTCGTCCTCGCCCGTGTCCGCCTGCACGAAGCGGATGCGCCCCTTGCCGAAGCGCAGCGCCGTCTCGACCGACTCCGTCAGCCGCGAACGCGCCTCGGGCGAGATCGTCGCGCGGTCCTGGATCACGTCCACGCGCAGGGGCAGCTTCTTCAAGCTCTCGGGCGGCGCCTCGTCGGTGCGCAGGACGGTGCCGTCCACCCACACGCGCAGGTAACCCTGCGCCTGCAAGAACGCAAAAAACTCCGCCGGGTCCGCGCCCGCCGGGGCCGGTACAGCGAAGGTGAGCAGCAGCGCCTGCCCCGCGCGCCGGGCGAGGATTTGCTCCGCGATGCCGCGCGAACTGTCCGGTCGGATCGGCCCGTGGCACGACGGGCAGAACGCCTGCGCCACCCGCGGCATCAGGAGCTTCAGGTAATCGTTGACCTCCGTGATCGTGCCGACCGTCGAGCGTGTGCTTTTGACCTGGTTGGATTGCTCGATAGCGATGGCCGGCGGGATGCCCGTAATGCGGTCCACCTTGGGCTTGTCCATGCGGTCGAGGAACTGCCGCGTGTACGGGCTGAACGTCTCGACGTAGCGCCGCTGGCCCTCGGCGTAAATGGTGTCGAAGGCGAGCGAACTTTTCCCCGAACCACTCGGCCCCGTAATGACGTTGAGCTTCCCTAGCGGCAGGTCCAGGTCGATGCCCTTGAGGTTGTTTTGACGCACGCCGCGGATCTCGACGACCTCGCGCATGGGGGCGGCCGGCTCGGTGGCAGCGGGGACCTGAAAAGGGGCGGAACGGAGGCTGGCTTCTGACACCCCGCAACCTATTCGGACACGACTGAAATGGAAGGGGTCTTCGTGCGGTTTTTTCCTGACGGTGAAAGAAGTTTTTTGCGATTGTCACGCTGGCCCGCGCTCTAGTAACTCCCGCGCGACCCAACCACTTTTCACACTCAGACGCACCATGTTACGCCTGCCTTCCATTCGCCGCCCCGCCGCCAGTGCCGCGCTCCTCGCCGCCGCCTTCCCCGGCTGACGCTCCTCCCCTCGCCAGCCGCGCGAGCGCAGGGTAGCAGCGGTGCTGTCACGCTCTCCAGCGGGATGTTCACGAGCAGCGGCACGCTCACAACGGTCGGCAGCACACTCACGCTCGCGGGTGGCACACTCACGGGCAGCACGATCACCGGTGGCGCACTCACGACGAACAGCCCGGCCACGACCGGGGTCACGCTCGCAAGCGGCACTTACACGCTCTCGGGTGTCACGTTTGGAAGCGGCACTCTCACGCTGGCGGGCGGCACGTTCACTAGGGCAACTTCACGTTCACGAACAACACACTCGCTGGTGGCAACTACATGCTCACGAGCCGTACGCTCTTCGTAACCGGCACCTCCTTCTTCTCGGGCGAAGTGAACCTCGGCAGCCAGGTGTGCTACCTGGCGCTTCCGAACGGCTCGCCCTTTGGTTACTACAGCCATTTGGGGACCTACCTGACCGACTCTTTCGGCTCGTCGTACGGCAGCTACCTCTACCACTTCGACATGGGCTACGAGTACGCGGTCAACGCGCTGGACAGCAAGGGCGGCGTGTACCTCTACGACTTCGCCAGCCAGACTTGGTTCTACACGTCGCCCAGCTTCCCGTTCCCCTATCTGTACGACTTCAAGCTGAACGCGGTGCTCTACTACTATCCGGACGCCAATAATCCGGGTCGCTACAACACGGACGGGGTGCGGTATTTCTACAACTTTGCACGGGCCAGATCATCACGAAATAACTGTCGCGGCAAAAAAGAAAGCCGCCCGACTCCCGGTAGCGTCGTCTCCACCGACGCAAACCCGGAGGGGCGGCTTGATTGAACAGGCGCGGCCGCCTGCCCTTGGTAAATCAATTATTGCCGTGTGCCGCAGCCTTCTTGGCGGTCGTGCGTCCGGTGGCCTTGGCGGTCTTGCCGTTGCCGTTGCCCTTCTTCATGGTGTCGGAAAGGTTCAGCACGTCGCGGCGCATGATTTTTCCGCTCTTGAACTTCACCGTCGCGCGCGGCGGGATGGCGAAGTTGCTGCCGGGGATGTTCGGGTTGCGGCCGACGCGCGCCTTGCTCAGGCGCACCTGGAACACCCCGAAGTTACGTAGCTCCACGTCCTGGCCCTTGGACAGGGCGGACGTGATGTGGTCGAGCGTTTTCTGGATCACGTCGAACACCTGATGTTGGACGAGACCGGTTTCGTTGCTGATTTTCACAACGAGGTCTCTTTTCGTTAGGTTGGGCATGGGATGGGACTGACTGTTGGGTTAATCGAGGAAATCCGCGCGGCTAACCGGCCACGACGGGCGCACTCCCCGACGACGGGTTAAACCCCCGCCTGATGGATTCCGAACCCCGACGCTTGCTCCCTTCGCGGGAGGATGTACCACCCTGCGCGGGCACCGGTGCTGGACTTAACTAAGACTGGCAACGGCAAGCAATTGTTCAAAGTTCGTATCCTGTATGATGATACGTGCGAACATGCCACGGCGGACTGCTTTTGCAACCGTGGGATTGTCACGGATTGTCTTGTCAGGCAACGGGAAGCGCCCTCTATCCTCGACCGAAGCGGCCGGGCGGCGGCGGGTCTTCGAGCGGGCCAAATTCCTCCGGGGCTAACTCGCGCGCCGTGCGGAAATGGACCTTCGCCACCGCCCGCAAAACCGCCGCGGAGTCGCGCTCGATCAACTGCCGCGCCGCAGCCTTGACCTGCGCCGACGCGCCCCGCGGCAACGCGACGCCATGGTGCCGGCCGGCCGCTTCCAGCCAGTCGATGAACCGCTCGCGCGCCAGGATGGATGCCGCGGCCACGGCGGGGTCGCTCTCGGCCTTCGTGCGCTGGTCGATCTGGATTTTGCGGCTCTTCTCCAAGAGTTGGCGCTGGATGATGCTCGGGTTGGCGAACTGGTCGCTGAGCGAGCGCGGGCAGTCGGGGCGTTGTTCGAGGAGGTTCTCGATGACGCGGGCGTGGCCCCAGCCGAGCAGGTTGTTGACGTTGCGCATCTTGACTTGAAGGACGTTGTAGCGTTCGGGGCCGATGGAGACGACGCTGTGCGCCGCGCCGGGGGTCGATTTGATGACGCGGGCGAGGTCGCGGATTTTCTTGTCGGAGGTGATGCGCTTGCTGTCCTGCACGCCGGCCTCGGCGAGCGCGTGGGCGATGTCGCGGTCCACGTAGACTCCCGCGACGACGAGCGGTCCGAAGAAGTCGCCCTTGCCGCTTTCGTCGATGCCGAAGTGCGGGGAAAAACGCTCCGGGTGAAGCTCTTCGTCGTAGCCCAGCGTCGCCGCGCCGAGGATCTCGGGTTCGAGGCGGAACTTCACGAAGTCCTCCGTCTCCTTGCCCTGCACGAGCACCTTAGGACCCTTGATGTAGACGGCGAGGTTGAGCTTGCCCTTCTGCGCGGCGTAGAGGGTGTAGGGCTTTTCGATGAACTCCCAACCCCAGTCCGGCAGGCAGGAACGCAGCTTGTCGGCTTGTGCGGGGGTCAGCGGAGCGGTAAAGGAGTGGACTGGTGGCATCGGCAAGAAAAACGGGCACGCGGCGGCAGCTCAAAGAACCCCAAAACCGCGTGACGTTCCAGTCCGCGCTGGTGGAATGGTTCAAGGTCCACGGCCGCGACCTGCCGTGGCGGCGCACGCACGATCCGTACGCGGTGCTGGTCAGCGAGTTCATGCTCCAGCAGACGCAGGTGGCGACGGTGATCGACTATTACCACCGCTGGCTGGAGCGTTTCCCGACCATCGAAGCACTGGCGAATGCCGACGAGGCCGACGTGCTGCGGATGTGGGAAGGGCTGGGCTACTACGCGCGTGCCCGCAACCTCCACGCCGCCGCCCGCCGGGTGCGCGACGAGCACGGCGGGGAGTTCCCGCGCGACCTGGAAAAAATCGCCGCCCTGCCCGGTGTCGGCCGGTACACGGCGGGCGCGGTGGCGTCGTTCGCGTTCGACCTGTCCGCGCCCATCGTCGAGGCCAACACGGCCCGCGTGCTGGCGCGGTTGATCCACCTGCGCATCCCGATCGACACCGCCCCCGGCCAACGCGCCCTGTGGGCGGCGGCGGAAGAGCTGACTCCGGCCACCGACGCGCGTCTATATAATAGTGCGATCATGGAACTCGGCTCGGCCGTCTGCCGCCAACGCGCACCGCAGTGCCTGCTCTGCCCCGTCTTGAACTACTGCGCCGCCGCGCCGCACGACCCCGAGCGGCTGCCGATCAAAAAAGCGCGCAAGGCCACCATCGCGTTGACGGAGGACTGCGCGTGGATCGTCCACGAGGGTCGCCTCTTGCTGCAACAAGGTGTCGGTTCGCGTTGGAAGGGCCTCTGGAAACTCCCTCCGTTGGCTGATCCGCTGGCGAATGGCGAGGAGCCGATCATGCAACTTGCGTATCCTTTCACCCATTATCAGGTGACGTTGCGCATTTTTCCCGCCCCCGCCCCGCTCGTGCCCGGCGCGAACCAGGCGTGGTGCCCCTTGGAAAACCTCGAAACCGTGGCGATGGCCGCCCCGCACCGGCGGGCCGTACGGCAACTCAACCGGTGACTCGGCTTCATGCCTGCCAAGCGGTTCAGGATCGAATGCTCATTTCCTAGCACCGAAGGAGCGTTCATGATCGCGGAACTCTCTCCGAAGCGGCGACCGGCTGCCGCGGGAAGGTCCGCTACCGGCGGGAGTTTGACTCGCTTTGACCCCCGCGGTTGACGCCACCGTGCGCGGCTTTAAGTTGCTTCCTCCCCCGCGCCCGCCCATGCAGACTCTTCCCGACGCTCACGGTTACTTCGGCCAGTACGGCGGCATGTTCGTGCCCGAGACTTTGATGTCGCCGTTGCGCGAACTCGCCGACGAGTATGAACGCGCCCGCCGCGACCCGGAGTTCCAGTCCGCGCTGGCTGCCCTGCTCGGCGACTTCGCCGGTCGCCCGACCAAACTCTACTTCGCCGAGCGCCTCACCGAAAAACTCGGCGGCGCGAAAATTTACCTTAAGCGCGAGGACCTTCTCCATACCGGCGCGCACAAGATCAACAACGCCCTCGGCCAGATCCTGCTCGCCCAGCGCATGGGCAAGAGGCGCATCATCGCCGAGACCGGCGCGGGCCAGCACGGCGTCGCCACGGCCACGGCGGCGGCGCGGTTCGGCTACGATTGCATCGTCTACATGGGCGAGGTGGACATGCGGCGGCAGGCGCTCAACGTCGCGCGCATGAACTTCTTGGGCGCGAAGGTGGTGCCCGTCACCGCCGGGGCGGCCACGCTCAAGGAAGCCATCAACGAGGCCATGCGCGACTGGGTGACCAACGTGCGCACGACCTTCTACATCCTCGGCAGCGCGCTCGGTTCGCACCCGTACCCGATGATGGTGCGCGATTTTCACCGCGTCATCGGCGACGAAGCCCGCCGCCAGATTTTAGAGCGTGAAGAACGTCTGCCCGACCTGCTGATCGCGTGCGTCGGCGGCGGCAGCAACGCCATCGGGCTCTTCTATCCCTTCCTCAACGACGAGGCCGTGCGCATGGTCGGCGTCGAGGCCGGCGGCGAGGGCACCGAGGAGGGCAAGAAACACGCGGCGCGTTTTTCCGGGGGCCGGCTCGGCGTCCTGCAAGGCACGAAAACCTTTCTGCTCGCCGACGAGGACGGGCAAATCCAGCTCACCCACTCGATTTCCGCCGGGTTGGACTACGCCGCCGTCGGTCCTGAGCACAGCCACCTGCGCGAGATCGGCCGCGCGGAGTACGCCTACGCCACCGACGACGAGGCGCTCGCCGCCTTCCACACCCTCTCTCGCACGGAAGGCATCATCCCCGCGCTGGAGACGGCACACGCGGTGGCACACGCCATCAAGGTCGCCCCGACGATGGACCGCGACCAGATCATCCTCATCAATCTCTCCGGCCGCGGCGACAAGGACGTGCAGCAGGTCGCCGATGGGAAGGGCGACGGACATTAAGAACAGCCAGTACCCACCGCGAGCCGATGGATCATCTGCCGATCATCCCGCGCCACCTGTGGTACTGGACAAGGCACGTCCTTCTGAGCGCGTCGGGAGCGTTCGCCTACGCTGTGACAACGCGCTGGCATCGCCCGCCAGCCATCGCCGGGATGGTTGCCGGGATCGTGGTATTCGTCGCTCTGTACACCGCGCTCTGGAGCAGCCGCTGGTTCCGATACCACGTGCCAACGGGTGGTTTGTACGCGCGTGCTCTGAGTTACGCCTTGCGCGTGCGCTCGCTGTTGGGTGTTGACCTGATGTTTCTCGTCTTGGTGAGCAGCGCGACCAACGTCGTCCCTGCGGGTGCGAAGCTGCCCTTGTTCTTGGCGGGTCTGCCCGTGATGCCCGACGTGGCGGCGGCAACCGCCACTGTGGAAACCATTCTCACCTTGGGCAAGGTCCCGGCGGTGCGTTTCGTGCGCACGTGGGTGGCCGGAGCTGACGCGCACGAACGCGCGCGCAATTGGCTCGTAGGAGACATCGATTCCCTGTTGCCCAGCTTCCTGTTCACGCTGGCGGTGGGCTGCGCCTTGAGCGTGATCCTGTTGCTGCTCTCGTTCTGTTGCCTGGCTTTTCTGAGGTTCCGCGCCCGGCATCTCCGCCGTACCGAATCACTGGTCCAACCTACTCCGCTTTGAAAGCCAAGGACCCTCCAGTCACCGCCTCCACCGTGCGCAGCATGACCGGCTACGGCAGCGGACGCGCGGCGACCAGCGACGGCGTGCCGTGCACCGTAGAGGTCCAGAGCGTCAACCGGCGCCAGGGCGAGGTCGTCGTCAACCTCCCGCGCGAACTCGCCAGCCTCGAACCCGCCGTGCGCGAACTCGTCCACGCCCGCGTCGCGCGCGGCCGGCTCGTGGTCAACGTCCTCCCCCAACCCCGCGCCGCCGCCAACAACACTCCCGCCATCGACCGTGCCGCCGCGCGTGCGTACTACGGCGCCATGTTGGCGCTCCGCGACGAACTCGGCGCAGGCGGGGAAATCTCCATCGAATCTGTCCTGCGCGCCCCCGGCGTGTTGCGCGCGGGCGACGAACCGCTCGACCCCGAGACTCTCCGACCCTCCGTCGAAGCCGCCCTCCGCCACGCGCTCGACGAACTCATCAAGATGCGCGCCCGCGAGGGCCAGCACCTCGCCGACGACCTGCGCGCGCGCCTGGAGGAAATACGCACGCACCTCGCCGCCATTCGCCAGCGCCAGCCCGACGCCACCGCGCACCACCGCCAAGCCCTGCACGAACGTCTGCGCCGCGCCGGCCTCGAACTCCCGGTCGACGACGAACGTCTCGCCAAGGAGATCGTCCTCTTCGCGGACCGCTGCGACATCTCGGAAGAAGTTACGCGCCTGGAAAGCCACCTCGACCAGTTCCGCGCGTTGCTGGAAAAAGACGAACCCGTCGGTCGCACGATGGACTTCCTCTCTCAGGAGATGGGACGCGAACTCAACACCCTCGGCGCAAAGGCCAACGACCTAGCCATCGGCCAGCTCGCGCTCGCATGCAAAACCGAGTTGGACAAAGTGCGCGAACAGGTCCAGAACATCGAATGACCCCCGACTCCGGCCCCATCGCCGAAGCGCAACGCGTCTTCCGGCAGGGCATTCTCTTCGTGGTCTCGGCCCCGTCGGGCGCGGGTAAGACGACGCTGTGCATGGCGTTGCGGCAGACACGCGACTTCGTGTACTCGGTCTCGTGCACGACGCGCGCGCCGCGACCGGGCGAGGTGCAGGGCGAGGATTATCATTTTCTGACGGAGGGGGAGTTCCAGCAATCGATTGCCGCGGGAGCTTTCCTCGAATACGCCGAGGTGCACGGCAACTTCTACGGCACGTTGCGCGAGAGCGTTCTGGTGCACCTGCGGCAGGGCGTGGATGTACTCATCGACATCGACACGCAAGGCGGAGCGCAGATCCGCGCCAGCGCGGATGGGATGATCCAGGATGCTCTGGCCGACGTGTTCATCATGCCGCCGAACCTCGCGGAACTCCGTCGCCGCCTGCTTAAGCGGGGTACCGAGACGCCCGAGAAAATTGCGCTCCGCCTCGACAACGCCGCCAAGGAGATGGCGCGCTGGCGCGACTACCGCTACACGATCATCAGCGGCAGCGTGGAGGAAGACCTCGCCAAGTTCCGCGCGATCATGCGTGCCGAGCGTTACCTGAGCCGGCGCTTCGGCGAACTGACTTTCTGAGGCGATGAAACCGAAGTCCGTCGTCCTCGGCATCACCGGCTCCATCGCAGCGTACCGGGCAGCGGACATCGCCAGCCAGCTCACCAAGCGCGGCCACGAGGTGCGTGCGGTGATGACAGCTGAGGCGCAGCACTTCATCACGCCGCTGACGATCCAGACGCTCGCGCGCCAGCCCGTCGTCACGAACCTCTTCGACGAAAAGATCGGCTGGCAGCCCGGCCACATCGATCTCGCGGACCACGCGGACCTGCTCCTCGTCGCGCCAGCCACCGCGCAGATCATCGCCGAACTCGCCTGGGGCTTCGCCAACCACGCGCTCTCCGCCATCGCGCTCGCCACACGCGCGCCGATTTTGATCGCGCCCGCGATGAACGGCAAGATGTGGCTGCACCCCGCCACGCTCGAAAACGTCGAGCGCCTGCGCGCGCGTGGCGTTCACTTCATCGGCCCGGAGGAAGGACTCCTCGCCTGCGGCTACGAAGGTGTCGGCCGCTTGTGGCCCGTGGACGGCATCGTCGAAGCGGCGGAGCGGTTGCTCAACGACGCGCCGCCCACGTCCGAGTAATTTTGCTTGCGCAGTGAGCACGCGTGCTGCTGTAACGGAAATCGTTCGTCGCGCGCAAAATGAAATTCCTCGTCACCGCCGGGCCGACGCGCGAGCCGCTCGACCCGGTGCGTTACCTGAGCAACCGCTCCTCCGGCAAGATGGGTTACGCCATCGCGCATGCGGCACTCGAGGCGGGCCACGAGGTCGTGCTCGTCAGCGGCCCCGTCGCGCTCGAACCACCGGTGGGCGCGCTCGTCGTGCGTGTCACCACGAGCGAGGAGATGTTCATGGCGGTACATGCGCGGGTCAGGGACGCAGACGTGTGCGTGCTGTGCGCGGCGGTGGCGGATTTTCGCCCGGCGACGGTGGAAGAGCGCAAGATCAAGAAGGGCACACGTTCCTCCCTTACGCTCGAACTCGTGCCGACGCGCGATATTCTCCGTTCACTGCGCGACGTGCCACGCGCCGTGGGTGATCCGCGCCCGGTCGTGGTCGGCTTCGCGGCGGAGACGGACAACGTGATCGCCCATGCGCAAGAGAAGCTGCGCGCGAAAGGTTGCACGCTCATCGTCGCCAACGACGTGAGCCGCGCGGACATTGGATTCGAGAGTGATGAAAACGAACTCACGCTGCTTTTCGCGTCCGGCGAAATCCGCCCGCTGCCGCGCTCACCCAAAAACGTGTTAGCCGCTTCTTTGGTGAAAATATTTGCCCATTTTTTGCAGAATGTTGTTGACGGATAGGTCGAGTCTGATAACTGCTACAACATGTGGAGCGCACATGCGCTTCATACAACATATAGCGCCGCAACTTGCGGCAGAAAGGGGGTTGAGACTGATGCCCACGAAGAAAGCTCCTGCCAAGAAGACCACGACCGCCGCTCCCAAAGCCGCGGTGAAGAAGGCTCCGGCCAAGAAGATGGCGGCGAAGAAGGCCCCGGCGAAAGCCGCTGCCAAGCCCGCTGCCAAGGCGGCCGCTCCGGCCAAGAAGACTGCTGCCAAGAAGAAGTAATTCTTGCCGCGGTTTCTTAAAACCTGCCAGACAACCATTAACCGCTCAGGGCGAGAAAACTCTGTTTTCTCGCCCTGATTTTTTTCGCGTACACTGCTCCCATGTCTATCTATCTGGAAGCCGCCACCGAAGCGGCGCGCGCGGCGGGCGAGCTCTTGAAGGAACACTTTCTTTCCGAACGCGAGGTCAACGAGTTCGCGGCACACGACATCAAGCTGGCACTCGACGTGGAGGCGCAGGACCTCATCACGCGGGTCCTCCTCGCACGCTTCCCCGACCACGCGATCTACGGCGAGGAAGGCATCGGCGGCAACCAGGCGAGCGAGTTCCAGTGGATCGTCGATCCGCTCGACGGCACGGTGAATTACTTCTACGGCATCCCGCACTTCTGCACGTCGGTGGCGGTGCGTCGCGGCAAGGACATCCTCGCCGGCGTCATCTACGATCCGATGCGCGACGAACTCTTCACCGCCGACCGCGAGGGTGCGCTCGCCACGCTCAACGGCGCGCCGATCCGCGTCAGTGAGCGCACGCAACTTTCGGACGCGATCCTCTCCGTCGGACTGGCGAAGGTCACCGAGACCATCGAGCGCAACTTGCCCGTGCTTCAAGACATGATCCATCGCGTGCGCAAGTGCCGCATGATGGGCAGCGCAGCGCTCGACCTCGCGTACGTCGCCTGCGGACGCTTGGACGGCTACATCGAGGCGGGCATCAGCCTGTGGGACGTGGCGGCGGGTATCCTGCTCTGCGAAAACGCCGGTGGGAAGATCGACATGCAGCCGCGTCCCGACCGGCCGGACAAGTATTCGATCATCGCGGCGAGCGGGCGCATCGCAGAAGTTTCCGAACGCGGCCAGAGCATCGCCGGTTGACGATCTGTATCTCATGGCGCGACAAACTTTTTCCGGCATCGGCTACGACGTGCACGCGCTCGTGGAAGGTCGCCCGCTCGTGCTCGGCGGCGTGGAGATCGCGCACTCGAAGGGTCTGGAGGGGCACTCCGACGCCGACGTGTTGATCCACGCGATTGCCGACGCGCTGCTTGGCACGGTTGCGGCCGGCGACATCGGACACCACTTCCCCAACACCGACGAATCGATCCGCGGCATCCGCTCCACGGAGATTCTTTCCCGCGTACGCGGCATCCTCGACGGCCACGCCGCGACGATCATCAACCTCGACGCGACCCTCGTCGCCGAAGCGCCCAAGATCGCTCCGCACCTCGAAAAGATGCGCCTCAAGCTCGCCGAATGCCTGCGCCTGCATCCCGGCCGCGTGAGTATCAAAGCCACGACCAACGAGAAGATGGGCTTCCTCGGCCGTGGCGAAGGCATCGCGGCGATGGCGGTAGCCAGCGTGGAGCGCGACGCCGAGGATGCCGCGCCGGAGACCGCCCCGCCCCTGCCACCGGTCGGGCTTTGACGCTGGCGTGGGGTGTTCTAATTTCCTGCAACCGACATGGCCCTGCGCCTCTTCAATACCTACTCACGCCAGATCGAAGACTTCACGCCGCTGGACGCTGCCGGCCGCGCCGTCAAGCTCTACACCTGCGGGCCGACGGTCTACAGCTTCGCGCACATCGGCAATTTCCGTGCGTACATCTTCGAGGACCTGCTCCAGCGCCACTTGGAGGCACGCGGCTACGCGGTGGACCGCGTGATGAACCTCACCGACGTGGACGACAAGACGATTCGCAACAGCCGCAAGGAGGGCAAGGCGCTCGACGAGTTCACGGCCCCTTTCAAGAAGGCGTTCTTCGAGGATTTGGGAACGCTCCGGGTCAAACCGGCCCGGGCGTTCCCCGAGGCGACCGCGCCCGAGTACATCGCGCGCATGGTGGAGATGATCGGCGTCCTCGTCGAACGCGAATACGCGTACCAGGCCGACGACAAGAGCGTCTACTACCGCATCAACAAGTTTCCGCAGTACGGCTGCCTCGCGCACCTTGATCTAGAGACGCTTCGCCCCACCGGCCGCATTCAGAACGACGAGTACGAGAAGGAGAGCATCGGCGACTTCGCATTGTGGAAGGCTTGGGACGAGGCCGACGGCGACGTGGGTTGGGATAGTCCGTGGGGCCGCGGCCGGCCGGGCTGGCACATCGAGTGCAGCGCGATGGCCGGCGCGCTGCTCGGCGATGAGTTGGACATTCACTGCGGCGGCGAGGATAACATCTTCCCCCACCACGAGGCCGAGATTGCGCAGACGGAGGCCGTGACGGGCAAGAAGTTCGTGCGCTACTGGATGCACTGCAAACACCTCATGGTGGACGGCCAGAAGATGAGCAAGTCGCTCGGCAACTTCTACACGTTGCGGGACGTGGTGGCGAAAGGCTACACCGGGCGTGAAATCCGGCTGGCCCTGCTGCGGGTGAACTATGGCCTGCCGTTGAACTTCACGTTCGAGGGCATGGCCGACGCGCGGGCGCAGTTACGGCGTATCGACACGTGGGTGGCCCGCCTGACCGACCACGCCGCCGGCGCGACGGCAAGCGAGCCGCACCCGTTGGCCGACCACGAGAAATTTGAGCAACGCCTTGACGAAGACCTCAACATTTCCGGCGCGCTCGGCGAACTCTTCACGATCATCACGGAAACTAACTCCGCGCTCGACAAAAACGCGCTCACCCCCGGCCAGGCCCGTCGCCTGCTCGAATGGTGGACGCGCATCAACGAGACGCTCGCCATCGAACCGGACGCCGGCGCGAACGAATATCCCGACGAGGTGAAGACCCTCCTCGACCAGCGCGCGCAAGCCCGCACGTCAAAGGAGTGGAAACGCAGCGACGAACTGCGCGACCAGATCGCCACACTCGGCTGGGCGGTCAAGGACACCAAGGACGGCCAAAAGGTCACGCGCGCCTGAGTTTACCGCTACTTTCAACATGTCCACGCACTTCGCGCCCGCCGATTACGTCGACCTCCAGCGCACCGCGCACCGCGTCCTGTTCGAGAACGTGACGAACGTCTGGGAGGCCCTCGACAAGATCGCGGCCTACCTGAAGTTCAGCCTGCGCCCCGGCTTCGAGGGCGAACTCGTCGGCAAGCCATACATCGGCCCAGACGTGTTCATCGGCGAGGGCACGGTCGTCGAACACGGCGCGATGATCAAAGGCCCTGCCTGGATCGGAGCCAACTGCCACGTCCGTAACGGCTGTTACATCCGCGAAAACGTCCTCGTCGGCGATGGCGCGGTTCTTGGTAATTCTTGTGAGTTCAAGAACTGCCTGCTCTTTGACGGCGCGCAGGTGCCGCACTTCAACTACGTCGGCGACTCGATCCTCGGCCACAAGAGCCATCTCGGCGCGGGTGTGATCCTATCCAACGTCAAGCTCGACCACAGCGAGATTTTTGTGGAGGGCGATGAGCCTCCGTCGAAGGTCGGTACGGGGTTGCGGAAGTTCGGCGCGATCCTCGGGGACGGCGCGGAGGTCGGCTGCAACGCCGTGCTCAACCCCGGCTCGATCATCGGCCGGCGGTCGGTGGTGTACCCCGGCGCACAGTGGCGTGGCGTGCTGCCGGCGGACAGCCTGGCCAAGTTCCGCCAGAGCTTCAGCGTGCTGGCACGGCGCGGGTGACCACACGCGCCGCCACAGGGTTTTTGATGGGTTCGGAGAAGT
>CAXUIU010000014.1:21730-26898 GCA_964250955.1 uncultured Chthoniobacterales bacterium
TTGGTGGCCCACGGGCCCCCCTCGGGTGGGGGTGGGGGGGGGGGGGGGGCCCCCCCCCCCCCCGCCACAGGGTTTTTGATGGGTTCGGAGAAGTTCACTCCACGCGGCGGAACGATGTTCTTGCGGTGAATCCACACGCTCTGCACGACCCCGAGCGAGAACATGATGATCATCACGAACGTGCCGCCGTAGGAGACAATCGGCAGCGGCAGCCCGGCGATGGGCATGAGCGAGATCGTCATGGAACTGTTCATGAAGACGTGGGTGAAGAAGAGCGTCATCACCCCCACGGCGAGGAGTAATCCTAATTGGTCCTTGGCCTGGTAGGCGACGTACAGCCCGGTCATCAGCGTACACGCGAACAGGCACAGCAGCGTCGCCCCGCCCACGAACCCGAACGCCTCGCCGATCACCGAAAAGATAAAGTCCGTGTGCGCGACGGTGGGCGGCAGGAGGTTTTGCTCCACGAGGGTGTCGCGCGCCTTGAATCCCTTGCCCTTGAAGCCGCCGGAACCGATGGCGGTGAGCGACTGGTTGACGTTCCAGCCCGCGCCGAGCGGGTCGGCGTCTGGGTCGAGGAAGGTCGTCAGGCGCTGGTACTGGAAGGGCTTGAGCCAGTGCGCACCCACGGGCATCACCGCCGCGCCGATGAGGATCATCGCGATGAGGTAGCGCAACGGGATGCCGCCAACGAAGAGCATCATCATGATGACGGGAATCCATACGATGACGCCGCCCAACTGCGGCTGGATGGCCACCAGCAGGCACGGAGGTCCCGCGATGAGGCCGCACAGGAGGATCTTCAACATCGGGTGCATCCGCCGGTACTCGCTCAGGAGCAGCCCGATGATCATGATACCCCCGAGGATAGCGAGTTGGGAGGGCTGAAGGCTGAAGGAGCCGAACTCCAGCCAGCTTTTCGCGCCGAAATGGGTCTTACCGATGAACTTGCAAAGCACCAGCAAAAAGACGCCTCCGATGTATACAGGCAAAGCGCCCCACTTGATCCACTTGTAATCGGTCAGCCCGGCCACGAAGAACACCACCATGCTCACCGCGATCCAGACGGCCTGTTTGCGCGGGGACTGTGACAGGTAGGAGTGTGGGTCGCGCATGAACGTCGCGCAGTAGATCGCCACGACGCTGCACGCGCACAGGGCGATCATCAGGGCGACGAGCACCCAGTTGAAGCGGAAAAGTTTGCGGAGGTACGGGTTCACGGGCGGCGCCTATTGTAGCGGCACGGGCGCTTCACCGCAACCCCGCGGCGCGCTAGAACTCCGCGCCCGCTGCGGCGAGCAGACGCCGTGTGTACTCGTGCTGCGGGTGAGCGTAGAGCGTGTCAGCGTCCGCATTCTCGACCACCTTACCACGGTACAGGACGACGACCTGGTCGCTGAGATGTTCGACGACGGCGAGGTCGTGCGCGATGAACAGGTACGTCAACCCGAGCAGTTCCTGGAGGTCTTGGAGGAGGTTGACGATCTGCGCCTGCACGCTCACGTCGAGCGCGGAGACCGGTTCGTCGCACACGAGGAACTCCGGTCGCGCCGCCAAGGCTCGCGCGATGCCGATCCGCTGGCGCTGGCCGCCGCTGAACTCGTGCGGGTAACGTTCGGCCGCCCCGCGCGGCAGACCGACCTGATCAAGCAACTCCCCCACCCGCGCGCGACGATCAGCACGGGTCATTTCCTTGCAGTGAATTTCGAGGGGCTCGGCGATGATCGTCTCGACGCGGTGGCGTGGGTTCAGCGAATTGAAAGGGTCCTGGAAAATCATCTGCACCCGCCGACGCAGCGGACGGAATTGCCGTTCGGGCAGCGGGAGAACGTCCTGCCTGTCGAAGATCACCTGCCCGTCGACGGTCGCGGTGGATGGGGTGAGCTTGAGCAGTGCGCGGCCGATGGTGGTTTTCCCGCTGCCGCTCTCACCGACAAGACCGACCGTGGTGCCGCGCTCGACGACGAAGCTCACGTCATCAACGGCACAAATCGCGCCACCTGGCGTCGGGAAGGTGACGCGCAGTCCGCTGACTTCCAGGAGTGGCACAAGCGATGATCTAGGGACGCGGCGTACCGCCTCACCCCTTTTTGGCCGGCGTTCTCCCGACCTTGAACCAGGCAAACGTCAGCATCACCACCGTTGATCCGAACAAGAGGGCTAATCCCGCCGGGTCGGTAAGATGGCGCTGACGTTTGAACTTTTGCAGGGTGCTGTCCACTTTTGCGGCAGGTCGGCGCGAAATCATTGGTTGTCTCCTCCTCTTAAGAATCCGGTCAAAGGGCTCGTCGCGCTCGCCGCCTCCGACTTTGCGCCGAGCCCGATCTCATACGCCGCGCGGCCGGATTCAACCTCCAGCCGGAAGGCCCGCTCCATCCGCGACGTGTCGTCGGCCACGGCGATGGCGGTGTTGACGAGCACGGCGTCCGCCCCCATTTCGAGTGCCGCCGCCGCCTGGCTCGGCGCGCCTAACCCGGCGTCCACGACCACCGGGACGGTCGCCTGCTCGATGATAATCTCGATCTGCGCGCGTGTCTCGATGCCGCGGTTGCTGCCGATGGGCGAGCCGAGCGGCATCACCGTTGCCGTACCGATGTCTTGCAGGCGCTTGGCGAGCACGGGGTCAGCGTTGATGTAGGGCAGGACCACGAAGCCGTCCTCGACGAGTTCCCGGGCAGCCAGGAACGTCTCCACCGGGTCGGGCAGGAGGTAGCGCGGGTCGGGGTGGATTTCGAGCTTCACCCAGTTGGGCAGCCCGGCGCTGCGGGCCAGACGGGCGAGGCGCACGGCCTCGGCGGCGTTCATGGCGCCGCTGGTGTTGGGCAAGAGGAGGTAGGGCGCCGGGTCAATGAAATCGAGGATGTTCGCGAATGGGTCTTTCTTACCCGAGAGGTCCGCGCGGCGCAGCGCGACGGTCACGAGACCCGTGCCGCTGGCGTCGAGCGCATCGCGCATCGCCTCGTTGGAGGAAAACTTCCCGGTGCCCACGAGCAGGCGCGACGGGAACTCGCGGCCGGCGATGACGAGCGGGGAATAGGTGTACATGGCGTCCGACAAAATACCTTCTGGCATCCAACGGGCAAGTCGGGGAACCGTCCGCCGACCGACGCGCGGACGAATCCGCTTATTCTATGGAATACAGACAACTCGGCCGTTCGGGCTTCAAGGTGCCGGTGCTCAGTCTCGGGACGGGAACGTTCGGCGGTGGTGGTGAATTCTTCAAGGCGTGGGGTCAGACCGATGTGGCCGAGGCCACACGGCTCGTAGACATCTGCTTGGAGGCGGGACTCAACATGTTCGACTCCGCCGACGTGTACTCGCAGGGGATGGCGGAAGAAATCCTCGGGCAAGCCATCAAAGGCCGGCGCGATCAAATCATCATCTCAACGAAAGCCACCTTCGCGCACGGTGAGGGTCCGAACGAGGTCGGCTCCTCCCGCTACGCTCTCATCCGGGCGGTGGATAAGGCCCTCCAGCGACTCGGCACGGACTACATCGACCTGTTCCAACTCCACGGCTTCGACGCGGTGACGCCTATCGAGGAAATCGTCACGACGCTCGACGACCTTGTGCGCGCGGGCAAGCTGCGATACGTCGGTTGCTCGAACTACTCCGGCTGGCACCTGATGAAGGCGCTCGCGCACGCGGAGAAGTTCAACCTCTCGCGCATGGTCGCCCACCAGGCGTACTACTCGCTGATCGGCCGCGAGTACGAATGGGAACTCATGCCCCTCGGCCTCGACCAGGGCGTCGGCTGCGTGGTGTGGAGCCCGCTCGGCTGGGGCCGGCTCACGGGCAAGATCCGCCGTGGCCAGCCAATCCCCGAACAAAGCCGCCTGCACAAGACCGCCGACAAAGGGCCGCAGGTGGAGGACGAACTTCTCTACAAGGTCGTTGATGCGCTCGACGCCGTGGCCAAGGAAACGGGCAAGAGCGTGCCGCAGATTGCCATCAACTGGCTGCTGCAACGTCCCACGGTGGCCAACATCATCATCGGCGCGCGCAACGAGGAACAACTCCGCCAAAACCTCGAAGCCGTCGGCTGGAACCTCACGGCCGAACAAGTCGCCACCCTCGACGCCGCCAGCGCCGTGCCAAAGGTTTATCCGTACTGGCACCAGGCGCAGTTCGACCGCAACCCGTTCCCGACGAAATAAACGTCCGGTTGGTGCGTCGTCACCGTTTGGTTCCTTTGATCCGGGCGAGTTTGTCCTTCGCCCGGCGTACGCTCTCCGGGTCGTTGTCCAGAGCAACGACCCTGTCAAAAGCATCGATGGCTTCCTTTTCCTTGCCGGCCAGGAGGTTCACCTCGCCGAAGTTAGTCCAGACCAGCGAATCGTCAGGCACGATCTCGAGCGCGCGTTCGTAGTTCGCCATGGCCAGCGGCAGGTTCTTCTCGATGATGCTGTAGAAGACACCCAGCAGGTTGTGGCCGTACACGCTGTCCGGGAACGCGTCGGCGTCGAGTTGCGCCAAGGCGCGAAACGTCTTGTTCGCCGCCGGGGTTTCGCGGTCAAAATAGTGTCCGGCGAAGTTGCTGATCTGATGGGACAACTCTTCCTTCACCGGCGTCGGGTACGGCTTCCCCTGACGGCCCAACAACTCGCCCGGATGCGCGTTGGCGTAGGCAGCCATAGCCGACAACTCTGCGAGCAACGCCTCGGAGTCGTCCAGCCGCTCGTACAGCGTCGCCAGTCCGAGGTAGATGTCCATGCGGGCTGGACCTTTCGCCAACCCTTGTTTAAGCAGCTCGACGGCCTTTCGGTTGGCTTCCGGCGAGGGCTCGCGGCGTGAGATGCTCCCCACGGAGCGGCCGGTTTTTTGATCGGCCACGACGAGGTCGTCACCCTTGGCCTGCTTCGTGGACATCACAACGCCCGACTCTTTCTCAAGAAGGATGTTCGCCGCGGCAACGTAGTACTCCGGATCATCCGGCTGAGCGCGCTTCCATTCGTCCAGGACCGCTGCAATCCGTGTGTCGTCGTGGTCGTCAAAAGCTTTTAGGAAACGCGCGTAGAAACCGGCGTCCTCGGCGCGAAGCGTCGTCGTTGCCGTCAGCACCGACACGAGCAGGAGGCACCGGAGGTTCTTCATCGTACAGGGAGGGTCATTGTTCCGCCTGCCGCGCGAGCAGCCAGAGCAAGTCGGACGCGCGGTTGGTGTACTGA
>CAXUIU010000015.1:0-26638 GCA_964250955.1 uncultured Chthoniobacterales bacterium
CCCGGCGACGTTGGCGGAGATCGACGCTGCCTTCGAGGCTTCCAAGCAGGGGAAGTTCACGGACGCGCGGCAGGATTTCGCCCGGTTGGCGGACCACCACCGGGACTGGCCGTCGATGCAGATCGAGGCGGCGCGAGCGGCGTTGTACGAACACAACTTCGACGAGGCGGACCGGCTCCTCAGCACGCTGCTGCGCGCCGGTCCCAGCGCCGACGGTGAGTTCCTGTCCGGCCTGTTGCAGATGACCCTGCAAGCCTTCGATAAATCAGAGGCGGCGTTCGGGCGGGCCATCGCCATCGACCCGTCGCGGCCGGATATTTTCTACTTTTGGGGCGAGTGCCTGCGCCGCGAGGGCAAGCCGCAGGACGCGGCGGAGAAGTTTCACCAGGCTCTCATCCGCAACCAGTACGAGACGACCGAGGGACTCTACCAACTCAAACTCTGGTTGTCAGAGATCCAGGCCGACCAGGAAGCCGCCAAGGGCAGCAACGCCAAGATCGACGCGGACCTCGCCACCAGCCACCCATCGGGCGCAGCGCTGTTCGCAGCGGCGGCACGTCACGTCAAGGCTGGGCAGTTCAAGGAAGCGGGCGAGCGGATCGGGCAAGCGCAGAAAACGCTCGATCCGGCCGTCTTCCGCGTGGTGCTGCAAGACCCGTCCTTCTTGCAGGAGAGCTACCGGCCGGAGCTTGCACCGTTCTATAAATGATGCTGCTGGGAGCGGCGTTGCGATGTCTGCTACGCAGACGTTGCGGGTTGCGGGTTGCGATGTCGCCTGCGGCGACGTTGGCAGAAGGGAAAGCAGTGCCGTAATCTGCCCTCCGACAACGTGCCCGCAACGGCATCTTCGCTGCCTATCTGGGCAGCACGACGCGGCCAGTCATGGCTCGGGAGAGCGTCAGTTCATCCGCTGACTCCAGCCCACCGCCCGCTGGCAACCCCTGGGCGATGCGCGTGACGGTCACCTCCGGGTAGTCCTTGAGCAACCCGGCGAGGTACTGCGCCGTGGCCTCGCCTTCTACGTCCGCGCCGAGGGCGAGGATGATCTCCTTGGCCTGGCCGTCGCGGACGCGTTCGAGCAGGCGTTCGATGGTCAGGTCCTCCGGGCCGACGTGGTCCAGCGGTGCGAGCCGGCCGCCGAGCGCGTGGTAGCGTCCACGGAAGACGCCCGTGCGCTCCAGCGGCAGGATGTCGGTGGCCTGCTCGACCACACACAGCGGCCCGTCCGCGCGGGCATCGTCGCGGCAGATGTCGCAGCGGTCTTCCGTCGTGAAGAACCCACAGTCCGCGCACGGGCGCACCTTGGCGGCGTTTTCGAGGATGGTCTCGGCGACCTCCCGGCCGCGGTTGCCCTGGTCGGGGCGGGTCGGTTGAGTGCCAACCAGCCAGAGCGCGATGCGCTCGGCCGAGCGCGGCCCAATGCCGGGCAGACGCTTGAGTTGGGCGACGAGACGTTGGAGGGGTTCGGGGTAGTCAATTCGGCGCATGGGACGGAGGATGGAAGATACCTCGAAACCGGCGAGATTTCCACTGCCCGGACACCCGAAAAACACGCATAATCCTCTCGATATGAGCGAAGAAACGATGCCCGCCGCCCTCCCGCGTCCACCCCGCCGCTGGCCGCGCCGTCTGGGGGTGTGGCTGGGAGAACTGGTCACGGTGTTTATCGGCGTCTACGCGGCGTTTTTCCTCAGCTACCGTTCCAGTCAGCGCCAAGCTCAACAGCGCCGGGAGCAGCTCCTGACCTGGGTGGAACAATCCTACTCTGGCGTGCTCGACAACGCCCGGTCGGAAGCCCCCAAACTGCGGAGGGCAGCCGAGGACTTCAGACGCCGCGCGGCGGCAGGCGAGATGCCGGCGGTGGTTCCCTCGCATTGGCGTAGCGACTACGACGCCTCGGACAGCCTCAGCGTGCTGCAAAGCGGTGGGTATGACCTGCTGTCGGTCAAGACGGTCCGCGACCTGCGCGATGTCGAAGGCACCCTGCGCCCGCTGGTGGCCGCCATCGCCCGCACCCAGCGGCTCAGCGATACGCTCATCTTGCCCAATCTCGGGAACGGACCCGCGGCCTTCTATGACCCGGCCACCCGACAACTGCGCGAATCGTACGCGTGGTACGTCGAAGCCTTCGAGGACGAAGCGGAGTTCTTCGAGGAAGTGCAGCCCAAGATCGACAAACTTCTGGACCAGGTCCGTGCCGAGCGCCAGCGCGGGCAGTAATCACAACGAATTAAGCAGCCGGGCCGTCTCCCAGTCCGCCGTGCCCTTGCTGTACTGGAGCTGCTTGATGCGATTGATGTAGAAGTCCAGCGGGCCGTCGTCGGTCTTGGCGGCCCCGCGGGCCTGGTGGAACTTTTCCAGGGCGTCGGAGAGCCGCTTTTCACGGTAGAAGATGACGCCCGTCCAGAACAGGTCGCGCCGGGCGAGGTCTTCGGGGGAGAGTTCGTGCGGCTCGCCGAGGAGTTCGTAGACCTCCAGCCAGTTCTCGCCGACACGGCGGCGCAGGAGTTCCAGCGGACGAGCCTCGACCGTCGCTTCCGCCAACTCGAAGGTGCGCGCCCCGATGAGCACGCGCGAGCCGTACGTCAGGTTCGCCGCGCACAGCCGGCGCGTGAACGCCACCTCCTCACCCGCCACGCCGAAGCCCGCCAGCCGCCGCGCGCCGAAGCGGCCGACGGCCATCTCGCCGCTGTTGACGCCCACGCGCAGGTCGCACTCTAAGCCTTCGTGCTCGCGGGCGAGCGCCTCGTTGAGCGCATGAGTCTGGCGGGTGACTTCGAGCGCCGCCCGGCAGGCCGCGCCAGCGTGGTTGGCCATCGGCAGCGGCGCGCCGAAGAGTCCGCGCACACCTTCGCCGTCGCACGCGGCCAGGGTGCCGCCTTTTTCCACGAGAGCCTCGGCGGCGGCGTTGAGGAAGCGGTTGGTCACCGTGACGTAGTCCGCCGGGGCGAGGCGCTCCATGAGCGCGGGATGGTTGAAGATCTCGCAGACGACGAGCGTGAGTTCTTCCAAGCGGCCATCGTCGCTGAGTTCGGAGCGGCCGTCCACGAGTGCGCGGGTCTGGCGGCTGGACACCCGCGGGCCGAAGGCGTCATCCACGACGCTCTGCCGCTGGCCGGCCTCGCTACCCGAGTAGATGAACCCGGCCGTGAACGCCATCACCGTCGCCGCCGCCGGCAACAGGGGCGAGAAGTAAAACCCGAACAACGCCGCCAGCGCCGCCAGCGTGAACACCTCCGCCAGCGCGAGGACGGCAACGAGGATCTTGAAGGCGGGTCGGTTGATGTCGATGGTCGTCCACGCCACGCCGAGGGCCAGCGTGATGAACGCGACGTGCTGGAGCAACGGGTGGTCGAGCGGGACGCCGTTTAGCCCGAGGCCGCGGGCCACGGAGGCGTCCAGCGGACGCAAGAGACCCGGCGCGTAGACGAGCGCCAGCACGAGGCTGGTCTGCACGCCGAAGAGCAAGGCGAACTTCAGGGCACGGGACACGGGTACGGAATTACAGAGGAAATCCCGGGAGGCCAAGGCGAAAATCGCGTTTGCGCCGCAGGCACTTGTCACCGCAGAGAATCTAGGGACTGCCTCGGACCCTCATCCCTACCTTGGTCACGACGCCGCGGGAGCGGCGGGCTGGTACGACCCGACCACCAGTTCGCTGATGAACCCGTCCGGATCATCCACCGCATGGACGGGCAGCGTGAACTTCGCCTGCCCCGTGTTCTTGTAGATCAGCCGCAGGCCGAACTGGTAGTCCTTGAACAACCGCCGGCAAAGCTCCCCCACGGACACGCCCTCCGCGGCGCTGCGCTCGGCCAAACGGTGCGCTGCGGCGTCGTCGAAGCGCACCGCCAGCCCGTGGTTTTGCTGGAAAGTCTCGGCAAACCGTTGCGCCGCTTCCGTGCGTTGCGCCTCGCGCCGATCCTGTCCGGCGGCCAGCAGCGCCGCGAGCGAACCGGCCGGGTCGGCCACGAACGCGTCGTCTACGGTCAGTCGCGCCACGCCCGCGCCGGGCAACTCGTACTTGGCCTCACGCAGGACCCGCTCGGTAACGGTGAGCAGGCCTCGCGCGCCGGTGCGTTCCTCCGCGGCGCGGGCGGCAATGGTGCGCAGCGCCCCGTCGGTGAACTCCGCGTCGATGTCGTACGCCCGGAAGGCGCGTTCGTACTGGTGGACGATGCTGCCCTCGCTGCGGCGCAGGATTTCGTGCAGGTCGTCCGCTGTCAGCCCCTCGCACACCACGCGCACCGGCAGCCGGCCGATAAACTCCGGCTCGAAGCCATAGTCGATAAAATCCCGCGTGGTCACTTCCCGCAGGGTGGCCGCCTCCGTGTCGGGCGTGCGCGTCTGGCCCTGGGCAAAACCCAGCGTGCTCTGCCGCAGCCGCTTGCTGACCAGTTCACCCAATCGCTCGAACGCCCCGCTGACAATGAAGAGGATGTGGCGCGTGTTGATCGTTTCCCTGCGTGCACCCTTGCCGCGGCGGCTGGCGTCGAAGGCTCCCTGGAGCTGCGCTTGGATGTCCATGGGGTTGCGCACGGGCACCTCCGTCTCTTCCATGAGCTTGAGGAGGGTCGTCTGCACGCCGCGTCCGCTCACGTCGCGTCCACCGACCGTCTGGGTGGCGGCGGCAATCTTGTCGATCTCGTCGATGTAGACGATGCCGTACTGCGCGAGGCTGGCGTCACCGTCGGCCTTGGCGATGAGGTCGCGCACAAGGTCCTCCACGTCGCCGCCGACGTAGCCGGTTTCGCTGAACTTCGTCGCGTCGGCCTTGACGAAGGGTACGCCGATGAGTTCGGCCACGTGCTTGACGAGGTACGTTTTACCCACGCCGGTCGGACCGATGAGGATGACGTTCTGCTTGGCGTATTCAATGTCGGCGGCATCCTGGCGGACGGCGCGGACGTGGTTGTAATGGTCGCACACGGCGACGGCGAGAACCTTCTTGGCGTCGTCCTGGCGGATGACGAAGCGATCCAAGTGCGCCTTGATGTCGCGCGGCTGGAGGCGGAAGTCGAAAACGTCCGCGGGCGGCTTGGGCTTGGCATCGGGTTCCTCCGGCGTGCCGCTCTCCGCCGCAGCGGGGGGCGTGAACGTGCTGAAGGCCACCTTGTCGCCGAAGGAGTTCTTCAGGAAGTCGCCGAGCTTGCGCTGGAGTTCTTCGGGCGAGGGGAAGGGTTTGTCGCCATGATCGGACATCGTGAAGCTAACTTAGCACACGGACGGACACCCTGTTCTTCACGGGGCGGCCTGCGCGGGCGGCAGAGGCGCAGCGGTGCCGACCGTGCCGTTAAACTGCGCCAGGTCCTTCGCGTAGGCGGGCTGGTCCTTGGCGGCGCGGGCGGCGAGAGCGCGGGCATCGGGCAGGAGGCCGGTTTCCAGGGCGAAGTTCGCCGCCCACCAACGGCGTTCAGCGGCGATGGCGGGCTGGTTGGTGGCGTCGGTGTAGTACGCCGCGATGGCCAGGAGCGTAGGCGGGGCAAAGTCCGTCCATGGCACCTCGACCGTACCGTAAGGTGTGCCGGCCTGGACGTTGTCGCTGGCCGCGGTCTGGACCCCGCGCGGGTAGCTGATCCCGCGGCGGCTGGTCACGGGCTTGGGGAAGCCGTGGTGCGAGTTGATATCGGCCACCAGCATCGCCTTGAAGGCGACCATCGCCTTGGCGCGGGCCAACGCGAGGTCACGCGCCCCCACAAAGTCCGGCTCGGTCAGCGCCGCCTGCCGCAAGACTGCCTGCGCCTCGTCGAAATGATACAGGGCCACCTGCTGCCGGTAGCTGTCCCGTGCGGTCTGCCAGCGCAGGCGTTCCGTGTTGGCGGCGGTGGGATTGATGGTCAGCGTCGGCGGCGGCGTGGGCGACGTGCCCGGGAGCGTGGGGCCGGGTGAGGGGACTGCCGTCACGCGGGTGGCCTCCGAGGGGCTCGGCACCGGCGCGGGGTCGGCCTTGTCCAGCGCCGCCTCGGCCGCGAAGAACGTTTCCACCATCTTGCCGGTGGTCTGCAACTGGTTGCGTGCCTTGGTGAACTCCGCCCGCAACGCCGCGCGGTCCGCGGCAGAGGAAGCCTTGGCCCGGTCACGCAACGGCGCGTAGAGCGCATAGTCATGCACGCAACGTCGTGCGATGGGCTCGTAGTCGTTGATCCACTCGTAGGGCGCGGACCCTTTGCCTTCCAGGTAGGCTCCCAGGATCGTGTTGGCGTCTTCGAAGTTACCCAGCGTCCAATCCTTCAGGCCGAAGAGCAGGAGCGCCATGCGCTCAAAAGTGTTCTTGTCCCAATGCTTGATGACGCCGGCCGGGACGGGCTTGCTGTCGGAGAGAATCCGGCCCATCTCCAGGAAGAAGTTGCCGAGCTTTGCTTGCGCGGGGTCCTTGGCGAGAGGGGCGGCCGATTGGTTGAGCGAGGCGAAGACGGCGCGCGACTCGGTGGCCTCGCCGTCAAGGAGCGCCGTCAGACCCTTGTGCAATCGCGCCCAACTCGGCAGCGGCGGGACGAGATCGGTGCGTTGGAGGAGGGCATCAAGACTCGACTTGGCGTCGGCGTAGCGACCGGTGACGATGTCGTGGCGCGCGTCCTCGTACGCCGCCGCAGCCTCGGCGCGGTCGCCGCCGGCCACGGCCTTGGGGCTGACGGCGGCGGGCGTATCGCTCTTCGTGCCGAAATGGTCGCGGAACACGTAGGCCGCGATCCCACCGATGAGCATCAGGGCTACGAGCACGAGGGTCAACAGGCCGGCGACGTTGCTCTGCTGCTCGCTCTCGACGACGACGCGCTGCTTGGCGGCACGCGGCCGGGCGGCGTTGGCCGTCAGCGTGTCGATGGCGTATCTGAAGTGGTCCAGGAGTTCCCCGTACGATGCGTAACGCTCGTTGGGATCCTTGTGCAGCATCCGGTTGATGACGTAGGCCGTCTCACCCGACACGTCCGGCGCGAACGCCTGCAAGCTGACGGCCTTGCTCTTGAGGTGCTTCAGCGCGACGAGCGACGCGCTCTCGGCCTCGAAGGGCGGGCGGCCCGCGACGGCGTGGAAGAGCGTGCCGCCCAGGCTGTAGATGTCCGAGCGGAAGTCCTCGGGCTGCCCGTTGAGCTTCTCCGGGGCGATGTAGTACGGTGTGCCCCAGATTTCACCGCGCGCCTCGGCCTCCTGCTCGGCCAGAAGCGCGAGACCGAAGTCGGTGATCTTGGCCGTGTGCGCGTCGGCAAACAAGATGTTGCCCGGCTTCACGTCGCGGTGGATCAGCCCGGCCTCGTGCGCTGCCTGGAGCCCGCCGGCGACCTGGAGGCCGACCTGGAGGACCTGGAGTTCGCTCACCCGGCCTTGGAGCTGCATGAGATCGTCGAGGCTGCCCTTGTCGACGAGTTCCATGGCGATGTAGTACTGGCCCTGGTCGCTGCCGAAGGAGAATACCTTGACCACGCACGGATGGTTGATGGAAGCGGTGATGCGCGCCTCGTCCTCCAGCTTGGCGATGTAGCCTTCCTCCTCACTGAATTCGCGCCGCAAGAGCTTGAGGGCGACCAAGCGGTTGAGGTTGCGGTCGAGCGCCTTGTAGACGGTGCCCATGCCGCCCTGGCCGAGGGTTTCGACGACCGAAAAATGATTGTACTGCCGGCTGGCGCGCATCGCCGTGCCGCACGTCGGGCAGTGGAATTTTGCCAGGGGTTCCTGCTCGCTGACATCCACCAGGGCGGCGCAGTTCGGGCACACCTGCACGCAAGGTTCTTCGGACGGCGGAGGAGGCATTTTGGAGAAGATGCTCGGCCGCCGCCATGCTACCACGAAACCCGGTCCGGGCAAACGCCACGTCTCCTCGGGCCGGCCGGGCGCGGCACCTGCTTTTCTGACGGCGAAAAATGCGGCGACGGATCACGTTCGGACCAGATTGGCCCTTGGCGGCGGGGGAGGGAGAGACTACGCTCGGACCTTGCCCGGCCGACGCCCCGCGCCGGCGGGTATTGACGGTGCTAATTCACCGCGCCGCGATGTCCGAACTCACCGTCCCCCAGACCGCTTCCGGCAACCGGCTCGACCGGTTCCTGGCCGACGCGCTCGCACACCTGTCGCGTGCGCGGGTGCAGGCGCTCATCCGGGAGGGGCACGTCCGGCTCAACCACCGTCCCGCCAAGCCGAGCGAGTCCGTCCGGCCCGCCGACGTGGTTTCGTGGGAAGAACCGCCGCCCGCCGAGACGGCGCTCGTTCCTGAGGCGATGGACCTGCCGATGTTGTACGAGGACGACGATCTGCTCGTCATCAACAAGCCTGCCGGGCTGGTGACTCACCCCGCGCCGGGCAACGAAGCGGGTACGCTCGTCAACGCACTCCTGGCCCATTGCCCGACGCTCTCCGGGATCGGTGGCGAACGCCGGCCGGGCATCGTTCACCGCCTCGACAAGGACACCACCGGCTGCCTGGTCGTCGCCAAGAACGACCTCGCCCACCGCGCCCTGGCGGCGCAGTTCGCCGGGCGGACGACTCGCAAGACGTACCTCGCCCTCGTGCGCGGCGTGCCGGTCCCGGCCAGCGGGACCATTGATGCTCCGGTTGGTCGACATCCTGTTCACCGCAAGAAGATGGCCGTCGTCGCCTTACCACGTGGGCGCTCCGCGCGCACGGACTACCGGGTGCGGCAGAGGTTGCGTACGGACGCCGGCCCGACGTCGCTCGTCGAGTGCCGCCTGCACACCGGACGCACGCATCAGCTTCGCGTTCACCTCAAGCACCTCGGCCACCCGATCCTCGGCGATGTCCTCTACGGCGGCTTGCGCCCGCCCGCGCGCCAGATGCTCCATGCCTGGAAGCTCGCTTTCCAACACCCGCGCACCGGCCAGGAACGGGAGTTTCAAGCCCCGCTGCCGGCCGACTTTCTCGCGTTCGGTCTCGACTCCGACCAACCATGAGCAGCCGCTTTGAGAACGCCCTCGATTTCGTCCGGCGCGAGCTAGACCGTCGCCGCGAGGCCGGTTATGCTGGCTGGCAGGCATCGTCGTCGTCGGTGGAACGCCTGCGGGCAGCGCGCCCACGCGGGATGAAAGCTTCCGCTTTACCCGTAAACACCCCGGCACCCGTTCCGACCCCGGCGGACGAAACCCTTTCAACCACGCCTCTTCCCATGCCCAAGCGCGACGAACCGGAACCCCTGACCCTCTTCGGCGAGCCAGAAGTACCGCCCGCCGCCAAAGCCAAGAACAAAGCCAGCTCGTCTGATACTCCCGGTGTCTACGATCCCGTCACTGATCCGGCGCAGCCCAAGGCCGAACGGCTTGGAACCCTGCGCGCCTGCCCCGAGCGGCTGCCTTGCGGCAAGTGCCCCTACGGCCAGGGGCAGCACAACCACATCGTCTTCGGCGACGGCAACGTGGACGCCGAATTAATGTTCATCGGTGAGGCCCCCGGTGCAGATGAGGACCGTGAGGGCGTGCCGTTCATCGGCCGGGCCGGGCAACTCCTCAACAAGATCATTAACACGATGGGCGTGCGGCGTGAGGACGTGTACGTCGCCAACGTCCTCAAGTGCCGCCCCGACACCCCCGGCCAGACCTACGGCAACCGGCCGCCGACCAATGCCGAGATGCATAGTTGCCGGCCGTGTCTTTTCGAGCAGATCGACATCATCGGGCCGAAGGTGATCGTCGCCCTCGGAGCCACCGCCATGAAGGGCCTCCTCGACAACGACGAGCCCATGGGCAAGCTGCGTGGCCGCTTCCACGATTATAAGGGTATCCCCGTCATGGCGACCTACCATCCTTCCTACCTCCTGCGGAATCAGTCCCCGACCGAGAAGCGCAAGGTCTGGGAGGACCTCCTTTTGGTCAAGGAACGGCTCGGCCACACGATCACCGACCGCGACCGCGGCTACTTTTTGGTGAAGGATTGAGCCCGGTTTTTGCTTTTGTAGATTTTTTCTGTGCTCCGACCCATGCAAGACCTCGCCGCCCCGGCTCCGCAGACGCGCCGCATCACGGTCAGCACTTCCGCCATCGGCGGGATGCGCGCCACCGGACGTGAGACGGTGCGCGTGGCGGCTCTGACCGGGCAGGCCCGGCCGCCGGAGCAGCCGGCCGCCCCGCCAGACATCCCGTCGGTCGCGCCGGCTACGGGCACGACCAACCGTGAAGCCGCCGTCATGGCCGAGCAGCGCCGGTTGCGCCGACAGTTGGAGAAATCGCTTCGGGAGCAGCTCGTCAATAACACCGCCACGGCCGAGGACACCATCGTCTGCCAGCTTTGCGAATTGCTTTGGGCCGATCACGCCTGCCTGTGGATGCTCCCGGCCGGGCCGGACGAGGTCCACGACTGGAGTCGGCAAACCATCGTCTCCGAGGCGGTGGCGGATTATTACCCGCTGGTCGGCTACACGACGAACACCCCCCCGGAGGGTTGGTCCAAAGCCACCCTGGAACCGGTGCTGGAAGCCGATGGCGCCGTGTGCCACGCGAGCGCGCCGTTCAATGAACCCAAGGAAGGGGAGCCCGACTCGTCGGCATACTCGCGCTTTTTGCTCATCACCCTGCGCGGCCGGCCGGGTCACGGCTGGCTGCTGCTCTTAGAACGCTACGGCGCGGCGGCGGCCCCGGCATCGCCGTGGACGGACTTTGACCGCGAACTCCTGGAAGACAGCGCCTCCGTGCTCGGCATGGCGCTGGAGAACAACCTCCTGTCCGCCCAGTCAGCCGAACGCGCCAGCTACCTGACCAACATGCTCAATTCGCTGGACGTGGCCGTCATGGTCATCGAACAGCCACCGGCCGCCGTGCCGGCCGTCGTGTCGCTGGTCAACCGGTCTTTCTGTGAACTCTTCGGCTTGGAGCGCGCGCAGGTCGAGACGAACAGCTACCTGCACTTCATGAACCTCGCCCGGCCGCTGCTGCCGGACTGGGACGCGCAGTTGACAATTATCGAAGACCTCCTCGCTGACCCAACGGCCGAGCGCATCGACGAGATCACGCTGGTGCGCAGCGACGACCCGGAGGCCGTGCCGACGCACCTGCACCGCTTCGCCACGCCGGCGCGCGACGCGCACGGACAGATCTTCGGCCGGATGTTCTTTTTCCGCGACATCACGTACGACAAGGAAGTCGAACGCCAGCTCTTGCATTCGCAGAAGATGGACAGCATCGGCACCCTGGCCGGCGGCGTGGCGCACGATTTCAACAACCTGCTCACCACGATCCTGGGTTATGCCGAGTTGCTCAAACGCGAGTTGAAGGGCAACGAGTCCAGCAGCCAGAAGCTCCTACAAATCGAGAAGAGCGCCAACCGCGCGGCCGAACTGACCGGGCAGCTTTTGGCGTTCAGCCGGCGACACCCGACGGTGCTGCACGTTTTCAACGTCAACGACCTCGTCACGGAGACGATGGACATGATTCGCTCCACGGTGCCGGCGTCCATCGACGTGCGCTTTCAGCCCGGGCAGGGGATGCCCAACGTCGAGGCGGATTCCACGCAAATTCAACAGGTACTCATTAACCTGATCCTCAACGCGCGTGACGCGCTGAGCGGCAGCGGCACCATCACCATTGCCACGCGGCTCGGCGCCGACACGCAGGCGCAGGCCGGTGCGCCGACCGACGGGATCGAGTTCGCGATCTTGGAAGTCGAGGATAACGGCGTCGGCATCCCCAAGGACGTGCTGCACCGCATCTTCGAGCCGTTCTACACGACGAAGGAAGTCGGCAAAGGCACGGGTCTCGGGCTGGCGATGGTGTACGGCATCATCAAGAAGCACAACGGGTTCATCGAGGTGACGAGTGCGCTGGGCGAGGGGACGAAGTTTTCGGCGTTCCTGCCGGTTACTGCCAAGATCAACGGAGAGGACGAGTATGCCAGCGAGCGCGGCCGGCGTCCGATGCCGCAGCGCAAGTTGGTGGTCATGGTTGTGGACGACGAACCGGACCTGCGGAATTTCTGCGTGACAGCGTTGGGCGAGGTGGCGACGGAGATCCTGACGGCGGCCAACGGTGTGGAGGCCATCGAGCAGTTTGAGAAGGCGGGCGGTGCGGGCAAGATCGATTTGGTGCTGATGGACCTGACGATGCCGCGGATGAGCGGACCGGAATGTTTCCAGCGGTTGCGCGCGATGGACCCGGATTTGCGCGTGTTGATTTCGAGCGGCTACAGCCTGGACGTGGACGCGGAGAACTTGCTCAAGGGCAAGGCGACCGGCTTCCTGCCGAAGCCGTACGATCTCAATCAACTCATGGAGAGCGTGGACCGCGCCCTGAGCACTGGTAAGACGCAGGTAGAGGCCTGAGCGTGTGGTCTACTTACATGTAGACGACTCTGCCTTCCACTTCATGAAACGGTGGCTTTTCCTGTGCGCGACGATGATTGTATTGCCCTTTAGGAGCGTGGCAGGCGAGCCGGCACTCACAAAACGCTAAGTCGTGCGCCTTGCCGATGCCGCTGCCCCCAAGCACAAGGAACTCAATTTACGCCGCTAACACCGAGCTGATCCTACCTTTTACACCGAGAACCGTTCCTGGCTGGTGACGTATACCGGCAAACCGGATGAGCATGGGGGAATTTTGATGGATGACCTTTTCTACGTGTAGGTCAAAGACCGCGACAAGCACGCACAGTTTTCGGTTGGTCCCGTAGTAGCTCGCCATCGCCAGCCACGGCTCCAGTGAACAGAGGCTGGCCATACGTCCTGTTTGCTGGTATCATCTGTCCTCGTCAGCCTCCCGCTGAGCTTGGAGGCGTTTGGACGTTGGAACCAAGCTCTCCAATGCCTCCACGATAGGCACGGTTTGCCGATTGCGGTTAAGGAAAAAACTTACCTCCCGGTAGCCCGCCTCTTGCAGCGTTTGCAAAGCTTCCGGGTACAAGTCGCCTACACGTTTGGGTTGGTGCGCGTCCGCGCCGAGTACCACCGGGATGCCGCGGGTTTGTATCTCGCGCAGAATCTCTAGCCCGGGGTTGAACTCCGGCACCGACTTGTACCGGCCCGACGTGTTTAGTTCCATCGCCGTTCCTGCCCTGGCGATGCGGTCGAGCGCGGGACGGATATCGTCCATGATCGCGGCTACATCCCAGCCGGCAGGGTACATGTTCTTGACAAGATCGGGATGCGAGATCGTGTCGTAGAGCCCTGTCTCCGCCGCGTCCGCCAAGTGCCCGAAATACGTGCGCTGGAAATCCGCCCACGTCTCTGGGTCGCCCATCGGCCACGTGCCTTTGTAGAAAGTTTCGATGTACTCGTGCATCTGACAATGCACCGACCCGAGCACGTGGTGGAACTCCGCCTGTCCGTGCAGTTTTTCGATCCAGTTAAGATAACGCGGCACGAACTCGCTCTCTAACCCCAATCGCACGTCTACCCGCCCACGCCACTCATCCGCCGCCTGTGCGACCATGGCCACGTATTCGTCGAATTGACCCCACGTCATCCGGTACGGACTTGAATAACCATCTGGCATCGGCGCGTGACAGGTGACGATGATGCCTTTAAAATTCTTTTGTTGGGCCACGGCGGCGTAGTCGCCCGGCAGCCCGGCGGCATGTTTGCAGAGCGGGGTGTGCAGGTGGGATTCGTAGAGCAGGGCAGCGGGCATGTTTTGCGTGGGGGCAACATGCCACGGCCCAACGCCGAACGCGAACCGTTCAGCCGCCGACCTGTTGCCGCCGGAAGCAACCCTTCTCATGGTCGTTGACCATGCCGGTCGCCTGCATGAACGCATAACAGATCGTCGTCCCCACGAACCGGAAACCACGCCGCTGCAAATCTTTGCTCAACGCATCGGATGCCTCCGTGTGCGTGACGCGTTCCACGCCGGGCGTCTTCACCGGTTGGCCCCCGACGAAGCGCCACAGATACGCGTCGAAGCGGCCGAACTCCCGTTGCACATCCAAAAATGCCCGCGCGTTAGCGATGGCGGCGGCGATCTTGAGCCGGTTGCGGATGATCCCCGGATCGGCCAACAGCGCGGCCTCTTTGGCGGCGTCGTACCGCGCGACCTTGGCCGGGTCGAACCCGTCGAACACCTCGCGGTAACGCAGACGTTTCCTGAGCACCGTCTCCCAACTCAGCCCCGCCTGCGCGCCTTCCAGAACCAGGAACTCGAAGAGCCAGTGGTCGTCGTGAATCGGCACGCCCCACTCCTCGTCGTGGTAGGCCGTCAGCAGCGGGGTCGTGGCCCAGGCGCAACGTTTCATCGCCGGCCATGATTAACACGAACGCCGCCCGGCTAGCGCGCGAAAAGTTTGCTCGACAATGCACTTGGCGAAGCGATATCCCGGGGGACGTGCCTGCCGCAAACGTCGCCATCCGTGCCGTCGAGGCGCGCGATGCCGAGGCGGTGGCGGCCATCTATGCACCGCACGTCACAGAGGGCGTCGCTTCTTTCGAGACCACGCCGCCTGACGACACCGAGATGGGCGCGCGAATCGCCGCCACGACGGAAACATACCCTTGGCTCGTCTGCGACGTGCCGGGACGCGGAGTGGTCGGCTACGTGTACGCGACGGCGTTCAACCCGCGTGCGGCCTACCAATGGTCGGCGGCGGTGACCGTGTACATCGATGGGCGATTCCATCGGGCGGGGATTGGCCGCGCCCTGTACACGTCGCTTTTCGCGTTGATGCGGCTCCAGGGGTTTTACAACGCGTACGGCGGCATCACGCTGCCCAACGCCGGCAGCGTCGGGTTGCACGAGGTGATGGGTTTCCGACCAGTGGCGATGTACAAAGAGGTCGGCCACAAGTTCGACCGTTGGTGGGACGTGGGTTGGTGGGAACTAGAACTCCAGCTGAAGCCATCCACACCATCCAACCCTCTGAAGCCGGAGGCTGCGAGCGCGCTACCCGGCTGGCAAGCGGCGCTCGACGCGGGACTGCCGCTGCTGCGGCTCTGAAATGTCAGCGCGGGAACAACGCCGCCAACTCAACCTGGAACGCTGGCAGCACTTCCGAGGACGCTATCTGCCCCTCCTCGAAAACTTTGTGCACGGCGTAGCGCCCCGGCGTCAGGTTGGCGTAAACCTCGATCTGACGGGTTTCAGGCAATACGATCCAATATTCACGCACACCCGCCTCGGCGTAGATGGCCGTCTTCTTGCGGTCGATTCCAACCGAGGAGATCGCAATTTCAACCACCAGTTCGGCCGTTTGCGGCAGCGCCGACAGGTAATCTTCCTTCCTGCCCCGTACCACTGAAACATCTGGTTCAGGTTCCGAATGCCGGCAGGAAATAGGAGCCTCGGTACGGACATGAAACCATTTGCCAATGACCTTCTGAAGCAGTTCCAAAAAAGCCAAGACGAGGAAAATGTGCAGAGGCGATTTCGGCATCTTTTCTACGATAATTCCTCGGAGCAACTCGGTGTTCTCCGCGATCAGGCCTTGTTTTCCAAGGGCATGGTATTGCGCGACGGTGATGGGCATCGCACGCTCCATGAGCATCGGTTCTTCGAGCAGCATGGCGGGCAGCATCGTTTGGAAGCATACCACGTGGCCACTTGCCGGCACAAAACAAAAAGACCCCCGGCGAGTTGCCCCGCCGGAGGTCTGATGACTGTTCGTCTCGGATTGTCGTCTTAAGACGCCACCGCTTCGGCTTCCATCGGCGCTTCTTCCGTGGCAAGCTTTGGCGTGCTGATCTCCTCGCCCACCATGTAGCGGGTGAAGCGACGGATGACGATGTTCTCGCCCAGTTCGGCAATCTTCGTCTTCACGAGTTCGCCGACGGTCTGGTTGTCCGTGGCCTTGATGAAACCCTGGTCGAGCAGGCAGATCGTGCTGTAGAACTTGTCGATTTTGCCTTTGACGATGTTCTCGATCACGTTGGCGGGCTTGCCGCTCGCCTGCATCTGGCTGCGGGCGATGTCGCGCTCTTTTTCGAGTTGCGCCTCGGGCACCTCGTCGCGCGAGACGTACTGCGGGCTGCTGGCGGCGATGTGCAGGGTGATGTCCTTGACGAACTCTCGGAACGCGTCGTTGCGCGCCACGAAATCCGTCTCGCAGTTGACCTCGACGAGCACGCCGACCTTGCCCTGCATGTGGATGTACGACGCCACGACGCCTTCCTTGGCGCTGCGGCCACCTTTGCCCTCGGCCTTGGTGATGCCCTTCTTGCGCAGGATGGTCTCGGCCTTTTCGAGGTCGCCGTTCGCTTCGGAAAGCGCGCGTTTGCAGTCCATCATGCCCGCGTTGGTCTTGTCGCGGAGGGTCTTGACGAGTTGGGAACTAACTTCTGCCATAAGATGTGGATGTTAAGTTTTCGGGGATGGTCTTAATAGAAAACGGAAAGAGCGGCGCCGCCGTGCGGAACCGCTCCAATTCCTTCACGACTCTTTCGTGGATCAGGCTCAGGCGGAAACCGCTGCCATGTTCTCGCGCTCGGTCTTGCCGCCTTCGCCGCTGCCGTTGATGACGGCGTCGACCAGCTTGGCGAGCACCACGCGGATCGCGCGGATCGCGTCGTCGTTGCCGGCGATGGGGTGGGTGATGAGCGTCGGATCGGCGTTGGTGTCCACGATGGCGACCGTTGGGATCTTCAGGCGACGGGCCTCGGCCACGGCGTTGATCTCACGCGCGGTGTCGATGATGACAATGGCATCCGGGAGCTTCTCCATCGTGCGGATGCCTTCGAGATTGCGACGTAGCTTTTCGCCTTCACGACCGAGCGCGGCGAGTTCCTGCTTGCCCATCATCTTGTACTCGGGCGCTTTTTCGATTTCCTCGATGTACTTGAGCCGGGCGATGGAACGGCGAATCGTCGTGAGATTAGTCAGCGTGCCGCCGAGCCAACGCTGGTTGACGTAGAATTGCCCGCATGCCTGCGCAGCTTCTTTAATAGCTTCCTGCGCCTGCTTCTTGCAGCCGACAAAAAGGATCTTGCCTCGACGGCGCGCCACGGAAGCGAGGAAGTCGGTTGCCTCGCCGAGTTGGCGAACGGTCTCGCCTAGGTTGATGATATAAATCTGGTTGCGCTGCTCGAAGATAAATGGCTTCATCTTCGGGTTCCAACGCTTGGTCTGATGGCCGAAGTGGACTCCCGCTTCAAGGAGTTCGGTCATCAATTCGGTTGGCTGCTGGTCTTCGTTCATACGGTGCAGGGGAAGGTAGAAGTCAGGAGACAGGTGCTACCCGTTCCCAGACGCTGGTGGTCTTTGCTTCGGCCTTCTGTTTTGGTTTTTGGGATGGTTCTAAGGACAAAAATCCGGCGTCGGTCGGACGCCGGAGAGCGAGCAATATGGCAGGTCCACGTTGGAAAGCAACTGGACGATCATAGTCCCAACCACCGTCGCAGATGGCTGTCAAGCACAACGCGGTCACGATGAGTCAGACTCCCAATGATCTTCAAAACAAGCGAAGATTCTACCGTGGCAAGTTGCGCTTTGACTGCGCTTGGAACGTTCAGCCCCGATTTCTGCCAGTCTAACAGCGTGAATGATATGCCACCCTGTTGGGAAGTCAGTGGAACTACGAAGAGATCGCCTGGATACGTCCCGGTGCCAACTACAATCGCCGGACGAACCTTGCGGCTACTCAGATCCGTGAACGGAATAGGCAGCAGCACGATGTCATCGCGTGAGCAGTTCATTGTACACGTCGTCAGCGTCGTTGTCCCAAACCTCGCGCAGGCGACGTTCCGACTGTGTGAGCCAAGCCGCGCGTTCTATTCGCTGTTCCGTCTCGTCGAGCGGAAACGATTCACCATCAGAGTCGATTTGTTTCAACCACGTGATCTCGACCAAAGTTCCATTTGGCATGTGTATGCCAGGCGGGAGCTTGATAGAGTCGTTTTCGACGGTGCCGGTGATGCTCATCAGTCTGAGAGTGCCTCCGAGGAGGGACCGCGTCAACAACGAGGGGCAACTCCCTTGCGGAAGCTGCCCCTGGCGTATGAATCTGTTAGCTAGCTGTGCTCAGCCCAAGGCGGGCACCAACTGGTCGTCGCTCGGTACCTCACCGATGGGCTCGCCCAACTCGACGAGTTCCACCCCGCGATGGTTAACGAAACCCGTACCAGCCGGGATGAGGTGACCCATGATGACGTTTTCCTTGAACCCGCGCAGGTTGTCCACCTTGCCCAGGGTTGCGGCCTCCGTCAGCACGCGCGTCGTGTCCTGGAAGCTCGCCGCGGAGATGAACGAATCCGTCTCCAGGCTTGCCTTCGTGACACCCAACAGCACCGAGGCTCCCTCGGCCGGCTTGCCACCTTGCTCGCCGACACGCTTGTTCTCGGCGTCGAAGTCGAGGCGATCCACCTGGTCGCCCCACAGGAGCGTGGTGTCGCCGGGCTCGGTGATCTTCACCTTGCGCAGCATCTGGCGGACGATGATCTCGATGTGCTTGTCGTTGATCTCCACACCCTGGAGCCGGTAGACCTCCTGCACCTCGTTGACGAGATGCTCTTGGAGTTCCTGCGGCCCGCAGATGTCGAGCAAGTCGTGCGGCACGACCGAGCCTTCGGTGAGCTGGGCACCCTTCTTCACGAAGTCGCCCTTGGTCACGACCATGTGCTTGGTCAGCGGGATGAGGTGTTCCTCCTCGGCCCCGGTCTGCGCATCCTTGAGGATGAGCTTGCGCTTGCCGCGCACGCTGCCGCCGATTTCGACGATGCCATCGATCTTGGCGATTTCGCACGCGTCTTTCGGACGGCGGGCCTCGAAGAGTTCCGCCACGCGCGGCAGGCCGCCCGTGATGTCCTTGGTCTTGGCGATCTTGCGCGGGGTCTTGGCGAGCAGCGCGCCGGCCTGGACCTGCTTGCCTTCGTCCACGATGACGTGGGCGCCGGCTGGGATCGAGTAGGACGCGATGACCGTGTTCTTCTCGCCGAGCAGGACGATCTGCGGGTGCAGGTCTTCCTTGTGCTCGATGACCACCGTGCCCATAACACCCGTGGCTTCGTCGGTCTCGCGGCGCATGGTGACGCCCGGGATCATGTCGCGGAAGTCCACCTTACCTGCCTTCTCCGTGAGGATCGGCACGTTGTACGGGTCCCATTGGGCAAGGGTGTCGCCCTTCTTGACCTGCGCGCCTTCACCGAACGAGATCACCGAACCGATGATCATGTTGTAGCGTTCCAACTCGCGGCCATCCTTGGCGTTGATCGTCACCGCACCATTCTTGGTCAGCACGATGTGGCTGCCTTCCAAGGATTGCACGGAGCGGAAGTCGTGGAAGCGCACTTCGCCGTCGTTCTTCACCTTGATGATCGGTTGCTTGAAGGTCTGCGTGGCCGTACCACCGACGTGGAACGTACGCATCGTCAACTGCGTGCCGGGCTCGCCGATGGACTGGGCGGCAATGATGCCCACCGCCTCGCCGAGCTTGACGATCTTGCCGGTCGCCAGGTTGCGGCCGTAGCACTTCGAGCACACTCCGCGCAGGCTCTCGCAGGTGAGAACCGAGCGGATCTTGAGCTGCTCGACACCGAGCTTGACGACCGCCGCCGCCGGCAGTTCGTCGATGAGATCGCCGGTCTTGATGAGCGTCTGCTTGGTGACGGGATCAACGACGCTCTCACACGAGACGCGGCCGGAAATGCGCGTGGACAGGTCCACGACCTCTTCGTCGCCCTCGTAGATCGACTTGACCACGATGCCGTTGACCGTGCCGCAGTCGTCGTCGGTGATGATGACGTTCTGCGCCGCGTCGACGAGCTTGTGCGTGAGGTAGCCCGAATCCGCCGTCTTGAGGGCAGTGTCGGCCAAACCTTTACGCGCGCCGTGCGTGCTGATGAAGTACTCCAGCACGGATAGGCCCTCGCGGAAGTTCGACGTGATGGGCTGCTCGATGATCTCGCCCGAGGGCTTGGCCATCAAGCCGCGCATGCCGGCGAGCTGCTTGAGCTGCTGACGATTACCACGCGCGCCGGAGTCCACCGCCATGTAGACGGGGTTGACCTCCTTGCGGCCCTCGTTGTGTTCGAGGGTGCGGAAGAGCACGTTGGAGATTTCGTCGCCGGCGTGGGTCCAGATGTCGATGATCTTGTTGTAACGCTCGCCGTCCGTGATGATGCCGCGGCGGCGCTGCTTCTCCACATCGCCAATCTGCTTGTACGCCATCTCAAGCTGCACCTTCTTCTCACCAGGAATGATCATATCGAAGATGCCGATGGAGATACCGGCCTTCGTCGCCTCGGTAAATCCGAGGGTCTTCAGGCGGTCCAAGGTCTCGACCGTGCCTTGCTGGCCAGCGAGTTGGTAGGTCTTCAGGATAATGTCCGAGAGTTGCTTCTTGGACGCCACCTTGTTGAAGAAGCCCATGCCTTCGGGCCAAATCTGGTTGAAGCGCACACGGCCAGGGGTGGTCTCGATGATCTTCTTCTCCGGGTCGCCGAAGAACGTCTTCTTGCCGAAGTCGGGGTTCTTGAAGCGGACGCGGTCGTGGGTTTTGACCGAGCCTTCGGTCACCGCAAAGTCCACTTCCGCGGCCTCGCCGAAGAGCGGCAAACGCGCGCCTTCCACGGGCTTCAACCCGCCGATGGCGCGCGGGTTCTGCGTGATGTAATAGCAGCCCAGGGTGATGTCCTGTGCGGGAGTCGTGATCGGCTTGCCGCTCGAAGGCGAGAAGATGTTGTTGGGAGCCAGCATCAACATGCGGGCTTCCATCTGCGCTTCGATGGACAGCGGGACGTGCACGGCCATCTGGTCACCGTCGAAGTCCGCATTGTAGGCGGTGCAGACGAGCGGATGGATGCGGATGGCCTCGCCCTCGATTAACATCGGCTCGAAAGCCTGGATCGAGAGGCGGTGTAAAGTCGGGGCGCGGTTCAGGAGCACCGGGTGACCCTTCGTCACTTCTTCGAGGATGTCCCAGACCTCCGGCGTCTGGCGCTCGATCATCTTCTTGGCCGAGCGGACAGTGTGGACATAGCCCATCTCCTTCAAGCGGCGAATGATGAAAGGCTCGAAGAGCACGAGCGCCATCTTCTTGGGCAGACCGCACTGGTGGAGCTTGAGTTCCGGCCCGATCACGATGACCGAGCGGCCCGAGTAATCGACGCGCTTGCCGAGCAGGTTCTGGCGGAAACGGCCACCCTTGCCCTTGAGCATGTCGGAGAGCGACTTGAGCGGACGGTTGCCAGCGCCCGTGACGGCACGGCCGTGGCGGCCGTTGTCGAACAAGGCATCGACCGCCTCCTGGAGCATACGCTTTTCGTTGCGGATGATGACATCCGGCGTCTTGAGCTGGAGCAGGTTCTTCAACCGGTTGTTGCGGTTGATGACGCGGCGGTAAAGGTCGTTGAGGTCTGACGTGGCGAACCGGCCGCCTTCCAGCGGCACGAGCGGGCGCAGGTCAGGCGGGATGACCGGCAGCACTTCGAGCACCATCCACTCCGGGCGGGTGCGCGACTGCGAGAACCCGAGCACGAGCTTCAGGCGCTTGGCGAGACGCTTGCGGATCTGCTTGCTCTTGGTGTTGAGCATCGCCTCTTCAAGTTCCTTGGCGATGTTGGCCAGTTCACAACGGGAGAGGAGTTCCTTGATGGCTTCCGCACCCATGCCGGCGCGGAAGTTCTCGCCGTACTGGTCCTGCGCCTCGCGGTACTCGGCTTCGTTGAGAAGCTGAGTTTTCTGGAGCGGAGTCTGGCCGGGGTCGATGACGACGTAGTCCTCGTAGTAGATGACGCGCTCCAACTGCCGGGCGCTCATGTCGAGCATCAGGCCCAGGCGGGAGGGCATGCACTTGTAGAACCAGATGTGCGAGACGGGCACGGCCAGTTCGATGTGGCCCATGCGCTCGCGGCGCACGCGGCTCAGCGTCACTTCCACGCCGCAACGGTCGCAGATGACGCCCTTGTGCTTGATGCGCTTGTACTTGCCGCACGAGCATTCCCAGTCGCGCGTGGGACCGAAGATGCGTTCGCAGAACAAGCCGCCTTTTTCAGGCTTGAACGTGCGGTAGTTGATCGTCTCCGGGTTCTTGACCTCGCCCTTGCTCCAAGAACGGATCGAATCAGGCGATGCCACGGTGATGCCGACCTGGTCGAAACCGACGGCGCGTTCTTCACCGAAAATCTCACGAAGGTTGTGTTCGTTCATAAATGCTGGTGGGGACCGCCCGGGTTAGTGGCGGCCGAAATCTGACACTAACTACAAAATTGTTGATCGAAAAATTCCTGCCCGGAGCCTCTCGCTCCGCAGGCGCTTGCGGGGATGAACCCACCCGCGCCGTATGATCCTGCCTGCTTTATCCAGATGGCTTACGCCGCGTTCGCGTCCGCGTAGGTCGGCGTGTGACCGCCCACCTTCACGTCCAAACCGAGGCTCTGCATTTCCTTGATGAGCACGTTGAAGCTCTCCGGCGTGCCGGCTTCCAGCGAGTTGTCGCCTTTGACGATGGACTCGTAGATGCGGGTGCGTCCTTGCACGTCGTCGCTCTTGACGGTCAGCAGTTCCTGCAAGGTGTAGGCCGCGCCGTAGGCTTGCAGCGCCCAGACCTCCATCTCGCCGAAGCGCTGGCCGCCGTACTGCGCCTTGCCGCCCAGCGGTTGCTGGGTCACGAGGCTGTACGGGCCGACCGCGCGGGCGTGGATCTTGTCCGCGACCAAGTGGCCGAGCTTGAGCATGTAAATGTAGCCTACCACGATCTCCTGGTCGAACGCGTCGCCGGTCCGGCCGTCGAAGAGTCGGCTCTTGCCGTTGGTCTGAACCCACTTGTAGCCCTCGACCTTGCCGGCGTCCTTGAGGTAGCTTTGGATCTTCTCCTCGTTGATGCCGTCGAAGACCGGGGTCGCCACCTTGAAGCCCAGCGCCTTTGCCGCCACGCCGAGGTGCGTTTCGAGCACCTGACCGACGTTCATGCGGCTCGGGACGCCGAGCGGGTTGAGGCAGATTTCCACCGGCGTGCCGTCCGCGAGGTAAGGCATGTCTTCTTCCGGCACAATCCGGGCGACGACGCCCTTGTTGCCGTGGCGGCCGGCCATCTTGTCGCCGACGCTGAGCTTGCGCTTGCTGGCGATGTAGACCTTCACCTGCTTGATGATGCCGGGGTCCACCTCGTCGCCCGCTTCCACGCGGTCGATGGCGCGCTCCTGCTCCATGTCCAGCTCCGAGAACTTGCTCTCGTAGCTCTGGATGATCTCCTGGATCTTGTTGCGGATCGGGGAGGGGTCGATGTCGATGTGGTCGTGGACGCCCGCCAGCTTGCGCAGCAGGGTCTTGGTGATCTTGCGGTTGGCCGGGATGATGATCTCGCCCGTCTCCGCGTTGACCACGTCGAGCGGGATCTTCTCGCCCAACAGGACGTTGGACAACGACTCGGTCAGCTCGTCGATGAGGTCTTCCTTGCGCTTGCGGTAGTCTTCCGACACCGCCTTGCTCTGGCGCTTGGTTTCGCTCGGCGTCAGCTTGGTCTTGGCGACTTCCTTGCGGGAGTTCACCTTGATGTCCATGACGATGCCGTAGGTGCCCGAGGGCACGGTCAGCGACGTGTCCTTCACGTCCGCCGCCTTCTCACCGAAGATGGCACGTAAGAGGCGCTCTTCCGGGGCGAGTTCCGTCTCGCTCTTGGGCGTGATCTTGCCGACGAGGATGTCGCCGGGCTTGACCTCCGCACCCACACGGATGACGCCGTCCGGCCCGAGGTTGCGCAGGGCTTCCTCGCTGACGTTCGGGATGTCGCGGGTGATTTCCTCCGGCCCGAGCTTGGTGTCGCGGGCGCCGATCTCGAACTCGTCGATGTGGATGGAGGTATAGATGTCCTCCTTAACCACCTTCTCGGAGATCATGATGGCGTCCTCGAAGTTGTAGCCGTTCCAGGGCATGAACGCGACGAGCACGTTGCGGCCCAGGGCCAACTCACCCAACTCCGTGTTCGGACCATCGGCGAGCACGTCGCCGGCCTTGATTTTCTTGCCCTTCTTGATGATGGGCTTCTGGTTGACGCAGGTGCCGGCGTTCGAGCGCATGAATTTGCGCAGTTCGTACACGTAAATGCCGTTGTCCGGGTCGTGGCGCAGGCGCTTCTTCGGGTCGGGCATCTGCCCGTCCTTGGTGACGATGATGAAGTCCGCCGTCACGCTGGCCGCGATGCCGTCGCCTTCCGCGACGATCACGGCGCGCGAGTCCCGGGCTACCTTGCCTTCCATGCCCGTGCCGACGAGCGGCGACTCGCTGACGAGCAGCGGCACGCCTTGGCGTTGCATGTTGGAGCCCATCAGCGCGCGGTTGGCGTCGTCGTGTTCCAGGAACGGGATCAACCCCGCCGCCACGGAAACAAGCTGCTTGGGCGAGATGTCCATGTAGTGAGCCTTCGCGGGCTCCACTTCCAAGAAGTCCCCACGGTAGCGCACGCTAACGGTCGGCGTCGTGAACTTGCCGTCCTTGTCCATCGGCGTGTTCGCCTGGGCGACGAGGAAGTGCTCCTCGCGGTCCGCCGTCAGGAAGTCGATCTGCTCGGACACCACGCCGTTGTTCACCTTGCGGTACGGCGTCTCGATGAAACCAAACTCGTTGATGCGCGCAAAGGTGCTCATCGACGAGATCAGGCCGATGTTCGGGCCTTCCGGCGTCTCGATGGGGCAGATGCGGCCGTAGTGGCTCGGATGCACGTCGCGGACCTCGAAGCCCGCCCGGTCACGGGAGAGACCTCCCGGCCCAAGGGCGCTCAAGCGACGCTTGTGCGTCAACTCGGCGAGGGGGTTAGTCTGATCCATGAACTGGCTCAACTGCGACCGACCGAAGAAGTCGCGGATGACCGCAGAGAGGGCCTTCGGGTTGATGAGCTTTTGCGGCGTCATGCCGTCGACGTTCACGTCGAACAGGGTCATGCGCTCCTTGACCAGACGCTCCGTGCGGGCAAGGCCCACGCGGCACTGGTTGGCGAGGAGTTCACCCACGGTCCGCACGCGGCGGCTGCCGAGGTGATCGATGTCGTCCTGGGTGCCCTCGTCGTTGCGCAGACCGATGAGGTACTTCATCGCGGCGATGAAGTCATCCGCCTCCAGCGTGCGTTTGGCCAGATCGGTCTCCATGGAGAGCTTCTGGTTGAGCTTGTAGCGGCCGACGCGCCCGAGGTCGTACTTCTTCGGGTCGAAGAACAGGCGCTTGAGCAGCGCGCGGGCGTTCGCCACCGTGGGCGGATCGCCAGGGCGCAGGCGGCGGTAGATGTCCTTGAGGGCCTCTTCCTCGTCGTGGGCCGGGTCCTTCTTGATGGCCTTGATGACGGTGTCGTCGGTCTTGATGTCCACGACCTGCACGGTCGTCACACCGAGGTCGAGCAACTGGCGCACGGCCGAGCGGGTCAACGGCTCGAAAGCCCGCGCCACCGTGATCTCGCCGTCACGTACGTCCTGGATGAGCACCTTGGTGGCGAGGAGTTCGTCTTCCAACTCGTCGCTGAGCGCGAGGTCTTCGATAGCGTAGAACAGCTTCACGAGCGCCTCGTCCGTGCCGTAGCCGATGGCACGCAGGAACGTCGTCGCCAGAAACTTCCGGCGGCGTTTGCGGCGGTCGAGGTAGATGTAAAGCAAGTCCGACGTGTCGAACTGCACTTCCAGCCAGCTCCCGCGGTCCGGGATGATGCGGAAGGAGTACAGCTTTTTACCGTTAAGATGGATGCTGCTCTCGAACGCGATGCCCGGCGAGCGGTGCAACTGGGAGACGACCACGCGCTCGGCCCCGTTGATGACAAACGTGCCCTGCGGGGTCATGAGCGGGATTTCGCCCATGTAGACCTTCTCCTCCTTGGTGCCGCGCTCTTCCTTCAACTGGAAGGTGACGTGCAAAGGCGCGGAGAACGTCTGCCCTTCGCGCTGGGCTTCGAGGGCCGATAGCTTGGGCTCGCCGATCTCGTAGTGCGAGAAGTCAAGCGTCGCCTTGTCGTCGTAGCTCTCGATGGGGAAAACTTCCTTGAAGACCGCTTGGAGGCCGCTGTTTTTGCGCTTGCTAGCGGAGATGTCCTTCTGTAAGAAATCCACGTACGAATTGAGCTGCACCTCGATGAGGTTCGGCGGCTCTTGGGCTTCCTTGATCTTTCCGAAATAAAGACGTTCTGGCATATAGAGAAAGGTCTGGCGCGGGGTTAAGCTTAAGGCAAAACGAAGCCCCCTCCCAAAAACCACCGGGTTTATGGAAGCGGGACGGGGACTTTTAGTAATGTCTGGACACGAAGGGTGCCGGCAAACTCCGTTTGGCGGAAGAACTATCTAATGCCCTGCGGGCGGCATGTCAAATACCTGCGGCGAAAAAGTTGCAGAACCGTGCATCTTTTTCGCTGGCGGGCACGATTTTAGCCGTTCCGGCGCCTTTTACCGGCCGGGAACAGGTAGTGCCACGTCGTTGGCCGCGGCCCAGTTGCGCGCGGCGGGCAGGTCGGTGCGTTCCCAGCCAGCGAGGATAAATCCCACAGACCGCGCCTGGATCGACCCTTCGCCGATGGCGCGCGCCCACGTCAGCGCCTTGACAGGATCGGCCGGCGCGAGCCGGCTCGCATGGAGCGCCACGGCCTCGTCGCGGTCGGGACTGGCTGGCAGGCTGCCGACCCACGTGCCCTCGTTGTCGAGATCATTCCCCGGCCAAGCGTTGACAACCGCCTGCCAGGCCGCGGGGCGGGCGGGATCGGCAGGCAAGGTGGCGGCCCAACGTGATGCCGCGGGCAGGTCCGCCGTCGCCCAGGCTGCGGCGACCCGGCGGGTGGCGTCGCGACGGGCGCGGCGGCTCGGCAGGCCGGCGGCCCATTGCGC
>CAXUIU010000016.1:0-24978 GCA_964250955.1 uncultured Chthoniobacterales bacterium
GATCGGGAGAGCGTCCTTGGGCAGGGGGCCGTCTTCCGGGCCGAGAGCGAGGTCCGCGGCGGATGGGTAACGGGTGGCAGGCCTGATTTTCTTGGCCTGAATGATTTGCCCCGTGAAGGGTCCATCGCTAGCTACCGGGGCGACCCCCGCCTGCAAGAGCGCCAGATTTTCCGGCGTGAAGAGGCCGTAGACGCTAGCGATGTGCCAGTCCGCCAGGTATTGCTCCTCGTTGGGTGATAAGTCGGAGGACAAACCGCCGACGGCGACGTGCGCCGGAGTGGGGCGGGACGGGTATTGCGACTGCTGGTAGGCAGCGCGCAGCGCGGCAGCAGGACTCAGGTCGTTGAGGGTGGTCGCCATCCGTAGCCAATACAAGGCGCGGAACAACGCCGGGCTAGCTCCGTCGGCACTAGCAGGTTGGACGTAAAGGGTCCGTGAGAGATGCGTGATGGCATCCTCTCCTGCCGGGTCCATGGCCTCGGTCGCGCTGGACCACAAAAGCACCCCAGCCATCACGGCCGAGCAAAATCCAAGACGAGGTCGGGCGCGGCGAAACATGCTCTGGCCAACTAAGCAGGAAAAGCGCCAAGCGCCCCCACCATGGCGCGGCTTTTAGAGAGTCGGCAATCGGGCCGCGATCATTTCGTGAGAAACTCTAAAAAAGCGCTTGCTGCCGTCAGAAAGTCCCCTACATTGCTCGCTCCCTGAGTGGTGTAGTCCACGAGTTCCCGCCGGCTGTCCGGCGGGTCTTTTTATCGGTGCCGTCCGGCGAATTCGCTTTCCCCGGACCGTTACGAGGATTCCGCTCAGAAGACGATCCCCAAGCGACTTTTACAACATAGACCATGCCCACGATCAACCAGCTCGTCCGTCACGGACGCAAGAAGGTGGCGGTGAAATCCAAATCGCCCGCGCTCGCCAACTGTCCCCAGCGCCGCGGAGTCTGTGTGCAGGTCATGACGCGCACGCCCAAGAAGCCCAACTCGGCGTTGCGCAAGGTCGCCAAGGTTCGTCTGACCAACGGCCAGGAAGTCATCGCCTACATCCCGGGCGAAGGCCACAATTTGCAGGAACACTCCATCGTGCTGGTGCGCGGCGGCAAGGTCAAGGACCTCCCCGGTGTGCGTTACCACATCGTCCGCGGCACGCTGGACAGCCAGGGCGTCGACAAACGCCGCCGCGGTCGTTCCAAGTACGGTGCCAAGCGTCCGAAGCCGGGTGCAGCCACCGATGCCAAGGGCGGCAAGGGCGCGCCTGCCAAGGGCAAGAAGTAACCGCTGAGTTCCTGATCTAACCTTTTCTACGCCATGTCCCGCCGCCGCCGCGTCCACAAGAAGGAAGAACGCCTCGACTCGCACTACGCCTCCCCCGTGGTGGCGCAGTTGATCTCGACCGTCATGATCTCGGGCAAGAAGTCGCTCGCCGAGCGCATCGTCTACGGTGCCATCGAGAAGAGCCGCGAAAACTCGGACACCGTTGATCCGCTCGAAGTGCTCCACAAGGCGCTCGACAACGTCAAGCCGCGTCTGGAGGTCAAGAGCCGCCGCGTCGGTGGCGCGACGTACCAGGTGCCCATCGAGGTCAGCCCCGAGCGCCAGATTTCCCTGGCGATGCGTTGGCTCGTCGGCTACGCCTCCGCTCGCCGCGGAGTCGGTCTATCCGACGCACTCGCGAACGAAATCCGCGACGCTGCCAACGGCCAGGGCAACGCCATCAAGAAGCGCGACGACACTCACCGGATGGCCCAGGCCAACCGCGCCTTCGCCCACTTCCGCTACTAATTTTTTCCGCGAATCGAACCCGGAGCCGCAACGCTCCGGGTTTTCATTCCTACACCACTTCCCAAAATATATGGCTGCTACTCTCGAAGCGACCAAGAACGCAAATTCCCCGAACCGCGCGTTCCCGATGGAACGCACGCGCAACATCGGTATCGCCGCGCACATCGATGCCGGCAAGACGACCCTGACCGAACGTATCCTCTTCTACACCGGCACGATCCACAAGATCGGCGAGGTGCACGAAGGCACCACCGTCACTGATTGGATGGAGCAGGAGCGTGAACGCGGCATCACGATCACCAGCGCCGCCACGACCTGTTCGTGGAAGCAACTCGCGCAGGAAGGCGTCTACAAGCTGTACGAAGGCCAGCAGATGCGCGTCAACATCATCGACACCCCCGGCCACGTGGATTTCACGGCCGAGGTGGAACGTTCGTTGCGTGTGCTCGACGGCGCCATCGCCGTGTTCGACGCGGTGGCCGCCGTGCAGCCGCAGTCCGAAACCGTTTGGCGTCAGGCCAACAAGTACAAGGTGCCGCGCATCGCGTTCGTCAACAAGATGGACCGCATCGGCTCCAACTTCGAATTCTGCATCGAGGACATGCGCAAGAAGCTTGGCGCGAACGCCTGGCCGATCCTCATCCCCATCGGCAAGGAAGACTACCTCAAGGGCCAGATCGACGTGGTCAACCAGAAGGCGATCCTTTACGTGGACGACAACACGATGGGCTCGACCTACAACGTCGAGGAGATTCCCGACGAGTTGAAGGACGCGGCGAAGGCGGCGTACGACGATCTCGTCAGCGCCATCGCTGACCTCGACGACGAGGTGGGCATGATGTTCCTCGAAGAAAAACCCATCTCGAAGGAAGATCTGAAGGCCGGCATCCGCCGCCAGACTATCGCCAACAAGTTCGTGCCCGTCGCGGGCGGCTCGGCGTTCAAGAACAAGGGCGTACAGTACCTCCTCGACGCCGTGGTGGACTACCTGCCCGGCCCGCTCGACATCCCGCCTGCGCAGGGGCAGGACCCGGACGACCTCGAAAATCGCATTGAGGCCAAGTCGAACGACAACGCCACCTTCTGCTCGCTCGCGTTCAAACTCTGGAGCGACCCCTTCGTCGGCAAGCTAGTGTTCTTCCGCGTCTACAGCGGCAAGCTCTCCAAGGGCGACACCGTGCTAAATCCGCGCACCAACAAGCGCGAGCGCATCAGCCGCATCATCCAGATCCAGGCGGACAAGCGCGAGGATGTCGATACCTGCTACTCGGGCGACATCGCGGCCATCGTCGGCATCAAGAACATCACCACCGGCGATACCCTCTGCGACGAGGACCACGGCATCTTGCTCGAACCCCCGTCGTTCCCTGACCCGGTCATCTCCATGGCCATCGAGCCGAAGACCAAGGTCGACCAGGAGAAGATGGGCAACGCGCTCCAGCGCCTTTCCGAAGAAGACCCGACCTTCCGTGTGTTCACGAACGAGGAAACCGGCCAGACGATCATCGCCGGTATGGGAGAACTGCACCTGGAAATCATCCGCGACCGCATGCTGCGTGAGTTCAAGGTGGACGCGAACTCCGGCAAGCCGCAGATCGCCTACCGCGAAACCATCACCGCTGTCGCCACGGGCGAGGGCAAGCTGGTCAAGCAGTCCGGCGGTCGCGGTCAGTACGGCCACGTCATCGTCAACGTGCAGCCCAACGAGCGCGGCAAGGGCCTGACCATTGAGAACAAGGTGGTCGGCGGCACGATCCCCAAGGAATACATCCCTGCTTGCCGCAAGGGCATCGAAGAGGCGGTCCTCAACGGTGTCGTCGGCGGCTACCCGGTGGTGGATGTGAACGTCGACATCATCGACGGGAGCTACCACGACGTGGATTCCAACGAAATGGCGTTCAAGATGGCGGCGATCTTCGCGGTCAAAGATGGCTTCAAGAAGGCCAAAGCCATCCTGATGGAACCCATCATGAAGGTCGAAGTCGAGACGCCCGAAGACTACCAGGGCGACATCATGGGCGACCTGAGCCGTCGCCGTGCGGCGCTCAACGGCACCGAGATGAAGACCGTCAACGTCGCCGTCCAGGCCGACGTGCCCCTGGCCGAGATGTTCGGCTACGCGACGGCGATCCGCTCGTTGTCCAAGGGCCGTGCCTCCTACACGATGGAGCCGAGCCACTTCGCGCAGGTGCCAGCCAACGTGCTGACCGCTGTGCTCGACCAGAAAGATAAGTAAACCGTCTGCCTAACCCTCCGTACCAAACCCATCCTCTAAGTTTATGGCAAACGGCCAACGCATTCGCATCCGCCTGAAAGGTTTCGACCACCGGATGCTCGACCAATCCAGCGTGGAGATTGTGGAGACGGCCAAGCGCACCGGCGCGAAAGTCGCCGGCCCGATCCCGCTGCCGACCCAGATCGAGAAGTACACCGTCAACCGCTCCCCGCACGTGGACAAGAAGTCCATGGAGCAGTTCGAGATCCGCACCCACAAGCGTCTGCTCGACATCATCGAGCCGACGGCTAAGACCGTGGACGAACTGAAAAAATTAAATCTTCCGGCAGGGGTGGACATCACCATCAAAATCTGATAGGGGTACGCCCCCTTCACACAAACACCTTCCTCTATCATGAGCATTGGAATCATCGGTAAGAAGGTCGGCATGACCCGGGTCTACGACTCGGCAGGCAAGCTGACCCCGGTCACCGTCATCCTCGCGGGTGGCAATACGCTCACTCAGCGTAAGACCGTCGAACACGACGGCTACGCGGCCGTACAGGTGGGCTTCGACACGCAAAAGGCGCAACGCCTTTCCAAGGCCGAACTTGGCCACCTGGCCAAGACGGGTTGTGAGCCGAAGAAAAAGGTCGCCGAGTTTCGCCTCGACGCCGCCAACATGAACGGTACGGCGCAGAAGGCGGACTCCGAGTTGAGCCTGAGCGTGACCCAGTTCGAGGTTGGCCAGTACGTCGACGTGAGCGGGCGCTCCAAGGGCAAGGGCTTCATGGGCGTCATGCGCAAGCACAACTTCGACGGCCAGGGCGCGGCACACGGTTCCAAAACCCACCGGCGCAACGGTTCCATCGGCTGCCGCTCGACCCCGGGCCGCATCTGGAAGAACCAGGGCATGCCCGGCCACATGGGCGACGAGAACTGCACCACGCAGAACCTCGTCGTTTGTCAGGTCCGCGAGGCCGAGGGCGTCATCCTCGTGAGCGGCGCGGTTCCCGGTGCGAACGGTTCGTACGTCGAGGTTCGTCCTGCCATCAAGAAGAAGCAGGAAGCGCGTTACCTCTTCGACCGCAACGCCGCCAAGGCTGACGAAGGCAAGAAGCCGGTGAACCCGGCCAAGAAGAACAAGAAGTAATTTCGTCCATGAGCGCAACAGTTCTTACTCCCGAGGCGGCCAAGGACGCCAAGATCACCCTCATCACCAACGGCAAGGGGACGCAGGCCGTGCATGACGCCGTCGTGGCGATGCGCGCCGCCCGCCGCTCCGGCACCGCCAGCGTCAAGACCAAGGCGACCGTCAGCGGAAGCGGCAAGAAGCCCTACCGCCAGAAGGGCACCGGCCGCGCCCGCGCCGGTTACCTGAGCAGCCCGATCCGCGTCGGCGGTGGCGTGGTCTTCGGACCGCATCCGCGCTCCTACGCCAAAAAGGTTTCCAAGACGGTGCGCCGTCTGGCGTTCCGCAAGGCGCTCAGCTCACGCATCCTCGCCGGCGACGTGTCGGTGGTGGAAGCCTTCGCCGTCACCGAGTTGAAGACCAAAGCGTTCTTGAAACTCGTGGCCGACAACATCCAGGCCGACGCCAAGAAGGTGCTCGTGGTCGGCGACCGATTTGACGAGACGACCTACAAGGCCGGCCGCAACATCGGCCACGTCCAAATGGCGACGGCCGAGTCCGTCAACACCGAGGATTTGTTGCGCTACAACAAAATCCTCGTGACCCAGGCAGCCTTGAACGTCCTGGGCGAGCGCACCGCCGCTCCCGACCGCACGCCCGGCAAAGCCACTCCCGCGCTATGAACGAACCCTTCGACATCGTCCAGACCGTCCGCTTGACGGAAAAAGCCACGCTGCTGAGCGAGAAGGAGAACAAGTATGTTTTCCAGGTCGCCCCGCGCGCGAACAAAATCCAGATCAAGGCCGCCATCGAAGCCTTGATCAAGAAGAAGGTCATCGCCGTCAACACCGCTAACTACGCCGGTAAGGACAAGCGCAACCGCCGCCCCGACGCAGGCCGCAAGGCTCATTGGAAGAAGGCCATCGTTACCTTGGCCGAAGGCGAGAAGCTCGACTTCGCTTAACCCTTTCTACTGCCTCCCGCTATGGCTCTCAAATTCCATCGTCCGTTGACGCCGGCCAGCCGCTACAAGCAGCTCCCGAAGTTCGACGAAATCACCAAGCACACGCCCGAGAAGTCGCTGCTGGTCACCCGTAAGAAGACCGGCGGTCGTAACAACAACGGCCGTCTGACCTCCCGCCACATCGGCGGCGGGCACAAGCAGAAGATTCGGCTCATTGATTTCAAGCGCAAGAAGCACGGCGTTGCCGCGGAAGTGGTCGGTATCGAGTACGACCCGATCCGCACCGCCCGTATCGCGCTGCTCCAGTACAAGGACGGCGAGAAAACATATATCCTTGCGCCGGATGGCCTGAAGGTCGGCACGAGCGTCGTTTCCGGTCCTGACGCGGCCCCGGAGGTCGGCAACGCGCTGCCATTGAAGGCGATTCCGCTCGGCACGAGCATTCACAACGTCGAACTGATGCCCGGCCGTGGTGGCCAGATCGCGCGTTCGGCTGGTCAGCAGGTCATCCTCAACAACCGCGAGGGTGACTACGCGCTCGTGAAGATGCCGTCGGGCGAAATCCGCCGCATCCACGTCGAGGCGTACGCGACCATCGGCCAGGTCGGCAACATCGACCACATGAACGTATCCAGCGGCAAGGCCGGGCGCACACGTCACCAGGGTCGCCGTCCGCACGTCCGCGGCATGGTGATGAACCCGGTCGATCACCCGATGGGTGGTGGCCAAGGCAAGAGCAAGGGTGGTGGCGGACGCCATCATCCGATGAGCCCGTGGGGTCAGTTGGCGAAGGGTTTCAAGACCCGCCAGAAGCACAAGCCGACCGACCGCTGGATCGTCGAGCGCCGCAACGCCGCCAAGAAGAACTCCTAACCTCGCACGCTAAACACCTATGGGTAGATCACTGAAAAAGGGCCCGTTCGTCGCGGCCCACCTGCTGGAGAAAGTGGACAAGATGGGCAGCAACCGCCGTCCCATCAAGACGTGGGCGCGTGCGTCCATGATCATCCCTGACTTCGTCGGGCACACGTTCCTGGTCCACAACGGCAAAATCTTCAACAGCGTGTTTGTCACCGAGAACATGGTCGGTCACAAGCTGGGCGAGTTCTCGCCGACGCGCACCTTCAAGAAGCACGGCGCACACACCGCCAAAGTCACCAAGTAGCCTTTAACTAAATCACTGGTTGATGCGTGGGTCCGCGTGGCGGCTCGCGGCGGTTTCACTGGGAATGGTCTCGGCAGTCGCTAACGGCCAACAAGGACCGACCGTCCGGGTCGCTCCGGCCTCCAAAACCTCGACCCGACCTTCGCTCTCCGTCGTCCCCGACGACGCCGATCTCGACCAGCCCACCGCCAACCTCAAACGACAACTCAAAGAAACCGAAGACCGGCTGCACGCCTTTGAGGCGGAAAACGAAGCCCTGCGCCGGCGCAATGACTCGAACAAGGAGACGATCCACACCCTCACCGAAAGCTTGGCGGTTGCCAACGCGGAGTGTGAGGTGTTCCGTCGTCAGAGTGGAGAACTGAAGCTGCGGATGGAGGCGCTCGGCCTCGCCGCGGTCGGAGACAACAAGGAAGCCCTCGAACAGCGGCTCCTGCAAGCGGTGCGCGACCTCGCGCTGGTCCGGGACGAAAGGGACAAGCTTGCCGAGCGCCTCGTGGCTCTCTCCGAATCAACGATGCTCTACCTGAAGACGGCGACCAACAGCGACGCCAAGTTGCGGTTGGAGATCGAAGCCCAACTTCGCGAAGCCAACAAGTCCGTCGGCGACACCGCCGCGCAGGACGCGGGCCAAAACACGGACGCTTCGGCGGACCTGTCGGACGGCCGGGTGCTCAGCTTCAAGGAGGAATACTCGCTGATCGTCGTCAACCTCGGCAGCAAGGCCGGCGTGAAGGTCGGCACCCCGTTCTTGGTGACGCGCGACGGGCGGCTGGTGGCGAAGGCCCGGGTGGTAGATGTCCGGGAACGCTACAGCGGGGCAATCATCGAGGAATACGGTTCACCCAAGGAAAAAGCGAAGGTCGGCGACCAGATGCACGTCGATCTTCAGCCCTGAAATTCAAGAGCAGCGCAGACACTCAAACGAAAGACAAGTCATGGAAGTTCTCTCAGTTTATCGCGGCGCGCGGATCTCGGCCTTCAAGGCCCGGGAGCTGACGCGCGAAATCCAGGGCCTTGCGGCTTCGGCGGCGCTGGACCTGATCGCCTTCAGCCCGAAGAAGGCGGCGCTGCTCGTCGGCAAGACGCTCAAGAGCGCCATTGCCAACGCCGAAAACAACAACGAGCTGAAGGTTGACACCCTCGTGGTCAAGGAAGCCACGGTAGGCGAGGGACCAACGAGCAAGCGCAGCAAGTCGCGCGCTCGTGGAAGTTCCAGCCAGATCCGCAAGCGCACGGCCCATATCCGCATCGTCCTGAGCGACGAGATCGAGTGGCCGCAGCGCAAGGCCCCGACGAAGCCCGGCGTCAAGAAAAAGCCCAGCACGACGCCCGCCGCCAAGAAGCCCGCCCCGCAGGCTGCCGCCGAGGAACTCCCCTCCACCGAAGCACCGAAGGGGCCGGTGGACGTGGAGACTGAGACCAAGGCTCAGCCCGCCACGCAGGCGGACGTTGGTCCCGGCGAGAGCGCCGCCGCCGAGAAGCTGAGCGCCGACGAAGATACCACCAAGAGCTAACCGCCCCCGAGTTTCACCAACGCACCTTTTTATGGGACAGAAAGTCAACCCCACCAGCTACCGCCTCGCACTCACCAGGGACTGGCGTTCGCGCTGGTACGCCAACCCGAAGGAGTACCCAGACTTCCTGCACAAGGACATCGAGATTCGTTCCTATGTGAAGAAGAAGCTCCAGAGCGCCGCGGTGGCCCGTATCGTCATCGAACGCGCCTGGAACAGCTTGCGCGTGACGATCTTCACCGCCCGCCCCGGCATCGTGATCGGCCGCAAGGGTGCCGAGATCGAGAAGATGACCGAAGACATCTCCCGCATGAGCGGCGGCAAGAGCGTCAAGATCGACATTCAGGAGATCAAGACCCCGGAACTCGAAGCCCAGCTTGTCGCCGAGAACATCGCCCTCCAGTTGGAGCGCCGCATCTCCTTCCGCCGTGCGATGAAGAAAGCGGTGGCGACGACGATGGACTTCGGTGCCTTGGGCATCAAGCTGCGTGTCGCCGGCCGGCTCAACGGCGCGGAAATTTCCCGTGCGGAGTTGACCCGCGACGGCAAGACGCCGTTGCACACGCTCCGCAGCCACATCGACTACGGCTTCCATGAGGCGAACACTCTTTACGGCAAGATTGGTGTGAAGTGCTGGGTTTGTAAGACGGACCCGCAGCAGAGCTTCAACCAGCCCGAAGGTGCTGCGGCCGAAGCCCGCGAGCGTCGTGGCCCGCGCCGTGACGGTCGTCGTGATGACCGTGGCCCGCGTCGTGACAGCCCCGGCGGCACGCCGGTCGGCGGCGAGACCGTCGCCCACACCGAGACCGCCGCAAATACCTCGGGAGCCAGCAGCGCGCCGGCCCCCGAGACGGCGGGTGCATTCGGTGCCACCCAGTCGTAATTTCCCCAACCGCTAATTTTCCCAAGGAGGACGACCTATGCCATTGATGCCCAAGAGAGTGAAGTTTCGCAAATCCCAGCGCGGTACTCGTGCCGGGACGGCAACCCGCAACACGCGGATTGCTTTCGGCGAATTTGCCCTGCAAACCCTGGAGCGCGGCTGGATCACCAACACGCAGATCGAGGCTGCCCGCGTTGCGCTCACCCGCAACATGAAGCGGAAGGGCAAGCTCTGGATCAAGATCTTCCCGGATAAGAGCGTCACCGCCCGCCCGCCGGAAACCCGCATGGGCAAGGGCAAAGGCCAACCCGAGTATTGGGTGGCCGTGGTGCGTCCGGGGAACATCCTCTTCGAGATGGACGGCATCCCGGAGTCCGTGGCGCGTGAGTCCCTGCGTCTCGCGGCCGACAAGCTGCCGCTGAAGACCAAGTTCCTGACCCGCCACCGCGCCGCGCCGGTCGCCAAGAGCGACACCGGTTCGCTGAAGATCGCCAACGACCACCAGCCGCAGGCGCAACCCGCCACGGCTGCCTAATTTATGAAGATCAAGGAAATTCGCGAACTCAGCACCGACGAGCTTTCGGGCCGCAAGCGTGAACTGCGGCAGGAAGTGTTCAACCTGCGCATGCAGCAGGCCAGCGGCCAGATGGAACGTCCCAGCCGCTTGAAGGACATCCGCAAGGAAGTCGCCCGCATCGAAACCATTCTCTCCGAGCGCGTCAACCAGAAGGCCGCTGCCAAGGCTTAAAGCCCTTTTCCGCACATGAGCGATACCCCTACTACCACCGAGACCGCCGCGCCCGCGACGGAAGAAAAGCGCGGTCTGCGCAAGACGCGCGTTGGCGTGGTCATCTCTAACAAGATGGCTAAGACGGCCGTGATCGAGACGGTCACCCGCGTGCCGCACCCGAAGTTCCGCAAGATCATCAAGCAGAGCAAGAAGTTCTACGCGCACGACGAGGAGAACAAGGCGCAGGTCGGCGACCTCGTGCGCATCATGGAAACCCGTCCCCTGAGCAAGCTCAAACGCTGGCGCTTGGTCGAGGTGCTCAAGCACTAACTCGTTTCCGGTGCGGCGGCCTTTTACTGGCCGCCGAACACTTTTCAGAAAGGCACATTTATATGCTCCAGATTCGTACCCGCATCGACGTGGCTGACAATAGTGGCGCGCGCATGGCGACGATGATCGGCGTCATCGGCAAAGCTACCATGACGGCGGCTATCGGCGATGTCATCACCGCCAACGTCAAGGAAGCCACTCCCGGTGGCACCGTAAAGAAGGGCGACGTGGTGCGCGCGGTTGTCGTGCGGACCAAGCAGCCCATCAAGCGGCCCGATGGCTCCTACCTGCGCTTCGACAACAACGCCATCGTCATCATCGACAAGGACCTGAACCCGCGCGGCACGCGCATCTTCGGGCCAGTCGCCCGCGAACTGCGCGAGCGCAACTTCATGAAGATCGTGTCCTTGGCCCCGGAGGTTCTCTAACCCTATGACTACCGCAACCACTTCCCGCAAGAAGACCCACGTCAAGAAGGGCGACCAGGTCACGGTCATCGCCGGCAACTCCAAGGGGGAGAGTGGCCGGATCCTCCAGGTCCTCGTCAAGAAGGACCAGGTGATCGTCGAGGGCGTCCGCAAGATCAAAAAACACGCGCAGAAGAGCCAGGACCGCCCGAACGGCGGCATAATCGAGCGTGAAGGCCCGATCCACATCTCCAACGTCAAGCTCGTCGAGGCCGCTCCGGTTGAGGAGAAGAAGGCCGAGCACAGCAAGAAAAAGAAGTAAGCGGTTGACTCTTTGCTGCGAGGCAGCAAATTACCCGCCCCACCGACCGCGGCCGGTTGAAAGTCGGCCGCAACCCGTTTTATGGAAGTCGAACTCTACAACGAATACAAGAATCAGGTCGTGCCCGCTCTCAAGGAGAAGCACGGCTACAAGAACGTCCACCAGATTCCCAAGCTGGAGAAGGTGGTCATCAACGCTTGCGTAGGCTCCGCGCCTGACGTGAAGGCGGCGCTCGAAGAGGCGAAGAAGGAACTCGCCACTATCACCGGCCAAAAGCCGATGGAGACGCGCGCCAAAAAGAGCATCGCTAACTTCAAGCTGCGCGAAAACCAGGCCATCGGCGCCAAGGTGACTCTGCGTGGCGCGGCGATGTACGAGTTTTTGGAGCGTCTCATCAAGACGGCGCTTCCTCGCATCCGCGATTTCCGCGGGGTCAGTCCACGGGCGTTCGACGGGCAGGGCAACTACACGCTCGGCGTGCCTGATCAGTCTATCTTCCCCGAGATCGAGTTGGACAAGATCCAGCGTAACATTGGTTTCGACGTGAGCATCATTACCTCGACCAAGTCGAACGAGGAGGCCAAGTCGCTCCTGTCCGAACTCGGCATGCCTTTCAGCGACCGCAAGAAAGCCGCCTAACTTCCTGTCTACATGAGTGCTTTGACCGATCCTATCGCTGATTTTCTGACCCGCCTGCGCAACGCCAGCCGCGCGCAGAAGCATGAATTGTCCCTGCCGTTCTCGAACATCAAGAACGACATGGCCCGCGTGCTCAAGACCGAAGGTTACATCGCCGACTTCTCCGTACAGGGTGACGGCTCGGAGAAATCCATCCGTGTGACGACAAAGTTCGTCGAACAGACGCCGGCCATCAGCGGCTTGAAGCGTGTCAGCCGGCCAGGCCTGCGCCGTTACGTCGGAGCAGGGGAGATTCCCCGCGTCCGCGGCGGCCAGGGCATTGCCATCCTCTCGACACCTCGTGGTGTGTTGAGCGGGCGCGAGGCCAAGCGCCAGAACGTCGGCGGCGAACTGCTCGCCTACGTTTACTAAACTTTTTCCAACTTCAGCCCAAGAAAACAGACAATCCCATGTCTCGCATCGGCAACAAAAGCATCGACCTTCCTGACAAGGTCAAAATTAGCGTCGCGGACGGTGGCCTCGTCAACGTCGAAGGTCCCAAAGGCAAGCTCAGTTACACGCTGCCCCGCACCATCACCGCCAAGTCGGAGGGGAGCAAGTTCACCCTCGCGCGTCCCGACGACGAACGCACCAGCAAGGCGCTCCACGGTCTCGCGCGAAGCCTCGTGGCGAACATGGTCACGGGTGTCAGTGCCGGCTACGTCAAGGATCTCGAAATCCAGGGCGTCGGTTTCAAGGCGGCCGTTCAGGGTACGAACCTCAATCTGAGCTTGGGCAAGTCGCATCCGATCCTCCATCCAATTCCGACCGGCATCAAGGTGACCGTCACCGACAATACCAAGCTGCGCGTCGAAGGCATCGACAAGCAGGTCGTCGGTCAGGTCGCGGCAGACATCCGCGGCTACTACCCGCCGGAGCCTTACAAAGGCAAGGGCGTGCGCTACGCGGGCGAGAACGTCAAGCGCAAGGAAGGCAAGACCGTCCAGTAACCTTCCGCATTTTACCTCTTACTTTCCTGACGTATGGCTAAAGCCGACCGCCGCATCATCCGCAACCGCATCCACCTGCGCATTCGCAAGAAGATCAGTGGCACGCCCGAGCGTCCCCGCCTGAGTGTGTTCTTCTCAGGCCGCCACGTGTACGCGCAGATCATCGAAGACATTGCCGGCAAGACCCTGGCCGCCGTCAACACGACGGAGGCCGGCTTCCGCGACGACAAAGCGACGCGTGCCAACATCCCGACCGCCGAGAAGGTGGGTTCGCTCCTGGCCGAACGCGCCAAGGCGCAGAACGTCAACCGCGTGGTCTTCGACCGCGGTGGCGCCATTTACCACGGCAAGGTCAAGGCGCTCGCCGACGCTGCCCGTGCGGCCGGTCTCGATTTCTAAACCCTCCGTCTTTACTGTTCCTACTTCTTTATGCCAGGCCAACAATCCGGCGGCGGCAATCGCCGCAACGACCGTTCCCGTGACACCGACAACAGCCGTACGGCGGCACGCGGCGAGACGACCGAGAAGGTCGTGTTTATCAATCGATGCGCCAAGGTCGTGAAGGGCGGACGCCGCTTCTCGTTCAGCGCGTTGATCGTCGCAGGTGACCACGACGGCAAAGTCGGCTGCGGCTTCGGTAAAGCCAACGAGGTCGCCGAGGCGATTCGCAAGGCTTCCGAGAGCGCCCGCAAGGCGATGGTCAAAGTTTCTATCCACGGCAACACGATCCCGCACGAGGTGCTGGGTGAATTCGGTGGTGGCCGCGTGCTGTTGCGGCCGGCGTCGCCGGGCACGGGTGTCATCGCCGGTGGTGGCGTGCGTGCGGTCGTGGAAGCGGCCGGCATCAAGGACGTGCTCGCCAAGAGTCTCGGCTCAGGCAACCACGCCAACGTGGTCAAGGCTACGCTGGAAGCCCTAGGTCAACTCCGCTTGCGTGACCAGACGATGAAGCTGCGCGGCATTCCGATGCGCAGCGGCAGCGATGCCGAAGGCAGCAAGGACTCCGTCCCCGGCTCCGAACCGCTCGCGGTGGCCAACGCCTAACCTGTTTCTTTGTTTATGCGACTTCATACTCTTCAACCCCGTCCGGGGTCCAAGCACCGCACCAAGCGGCTCGGCTGTGGCGAGAGCAGCGGCCATGGTAAGACCAGCGGCAAGGGCCACAAGGGCCAGAAGGCCCGGTCCGGCGGCAGCATCCGTCTCGGTTTCGAGGGTGGTCAGATGCCGCTCATCCGCCGTCTGCCCAAGCGCGGTTTTAACAACGCCCAGTTCAAGCTGAAAATTGCCGCTGTCAATCTCGGCTCGCTCGCCGCGCTCGAAGTGGATGGCACGATCAACGAGGCCACTCTCTTGGAGTACGGTTTGATCCGCGGTCGTTATGACGGCATCAAGATCCTCGGCACTGGCGATCTGACCAAAAAGATCACGGTCGAGGCAGACTACGTCAGCGCCTCCGCTCGTGAAAAGATCGAATCGGCCGGTGGCACCGTGACCCTGCGCAGCAGCAAAACCGCCGACGATAGCACGACCGCCTAGCTTCACTCCCTTTAACGAAGGCAGAACGCGGAAGGCAGATTTTCCCTCACCGGAACACTGCCTTTTGCCTTCTGCCTTCCGTATTTTCCGGTCCCCGACACTGCTTGCTTTCGCACGACGTTGCGCGTACTTGATTGTTCCCTCCGACCCTTCCCATGCTCTCCGCTTTTGCCAACACGCTGAAGGTTCCCGAACTCCGGGCGAGAATCTTATTTACCCTCGCGGTCATCATCGTCGTGCGTCTCGGCGCGCAGATCACCAGTCCCGGCGTTAACGCCGCGGTGCTCCACGAGTGGTTCCGCAACCAGGTGGACAACCAGCAGAGCGGTTCGGTGGTGGCGCTCTTCAACATCTTCAGCGGCGGCGCGCTGGAAAACTGCGCGATCTTCTCGCTGGGCATCATGCCATACATCAGTGCATCGATCATGATGCAGCTCCTCGGCGCGGTAATCCCGACCTTGGCCAAGCTCCAGAAGGAAGACGGCGGTCGGCAGAAAATCAGCCAGTACACCCGTTACGCGACGGTGGTGCTGTGCATCGTACAGGGTTACCTGCTGGCGAAATCCTTCCAGAACCCGGCCGGCAGCCTCAACTTCCTGCCCGGCATCACCACGACCGAGCAGAAGATGGGCCTGTCGCTGGTGGATGAGGGCGTGCGTGGATTCGGCTTTGAAGCCATCACGGTCATCAGCATGACGGCTGGAACCATGCTGCTCATGTGGCTGGGTGACCAGATCACCGAGCGCGGCATCGGCAACGGCATTTCACTCATCATCACCATCGGCATCGTCGCCCGCCTGCCCGCCGCCTTGATCCAGGCGTGGCGTACGTTCGTGCCGACCGCCGCCGGCCCGGCCAAGGCGAACCCCCTTATCCTCGTGGCGATGGTGGCGTTCTTCGTGATCGTCATTGCGGCGATCATCGCCATCACCCAGGCACAGCGCAAAATCAGCGTGACCTACGCCCGGCGCGTCGTCGGCCGCAAGGAATACCGCGGCGGCACGCAGACCCTCCCGCTCAAGCTCAACTACGCGGGCGTCATGCCGATCATCTTCGGTCAGTCACTGCTAATCTTCCCGTCTTCGATCATCAACATGCTCTTCCCGAACTCGCTCTACGCGCGGGAAATTGCTTCCAACCTCGCTAATGGCTGGATGCACTACGTGCTGTATGCGTTGATGATTTTCTTCTTCAGCTACTTCTGGGTGGCGATGATGTTCCAGCCCAACCAGATCGCCGACGACCTCAAGAAGAACGGCGGCTACATCCCGGGCGTGCGTCCGGGCAAGCCGACGGCGGAATTCCTCGATTACACAATGTCGCGGCTAACGTTCGCGGGAGCGATATTCTTGATCGTCATCGCCATCCTGCCGCAGATGCTCTCGCGCGCCATGAACGTGCCCTACATCACGGCACAGTTCTTCGGTGGTACGAGCCTGCTCATCATCGTGGGGGTCATCCTCGACACGATGCGCCAGATCGAGACGCATCTGCTCCAGCAGCACTACGACGGTTTCCTGCGCAAGGGGAAGATCAAAGGCGGCAGCGGCTTCGGCGCGACGCGCAACATCAACCAGGGCGAACCCGTCAAGCAGACCACGATGGTCATGCTCTGCGTAGGGGCGGCGCTGCTGCTGATCGGCGGGTTAGCTCTCGTCCTAAACAAATAAAGTGGATCGGCCGGCGCGGCTTTCCCGTCTCATCCTACGATCCGTGAAAGCCGCAGCGCCGCATCGTCTCGTTCTCCTCGGCCCGCCGGCTTCCGGCAAGGGCACGCAGGGTCGGATGATGGAGGAACGCTGGCAGGTGCCGGTGGTTTCGGTGGGGGAGGTGTTGCGGAAGGCAATTGCCGACGGCACGCCGCTCGGCCAAGAGGCGGCGAGCTTTATTGATTTTGGCCGCCTGGTGCCCGACCGCGTCGCGGTGGCGGCGGTCGAGGCGTGGCTGGTCAGCAGCGGAGCAGGGGAGGCGTTCGTCTTCGACGGCTTCCCGCGCACGGTTGGCCAGGCACAGGCACTGGAAGAGGTGCTCGCGCGACTGGGCACGCCGCTGACGGCGGTGATCTGGCTCGAATTGGACGAACAAGCCATTGCCGAGCGCGTCGGCCGCCGGGTGACATGCGCGGACTGCGGACGCTCTTTCCAGATTGGCTGGCAGGTGCAGTCGCGCGAGGATGCCTGCCCGGCTTGCGGCGGGCGGTTGACGATCCGCAAGGACGACGATCCCGCCACGCTCGCCGAGCGCATGGAGCAATACCGCCAGCACACCGCCCCGGTGAAAGATTTTTACGCCTCGCGCGGGTTGCTGCGCATGATCGAGGGTGGACCGACGCCCGAGAAGGTCTTCGCGCAGGTCGAGGCCGCCACGGCGAGCCCGCAGGAGGTAACGGCATGAGTCAGATTCCCATCAAGAGTCCGCGTGAGATCGAGAAGATGCGCCGGGCGGGCCAAGCGGCCAGCCAGATCCTCGACAAGGTGGGCGACTTCATTCGCCCCGGGGTGCTCACGCGCGACGTGGACCGCTACGCGGCCGAACTTATCGCCGAAGCCGGCTGCACGAGCGCGTTTTTGGGTTACCGCAAGTTCCCGGGCAACATCTGCATTTCGGTCAACGAGGAGGTCGTCCACGGCATCGGCGGGGCGCGCACGATCCAGTACGGCGACGTGGTTAAGCTCGACGTTGGCGTCTTCAAGGACGGCTGGGTGGGTGACACGGCCAAGACTGTGCCTGTCGGCATCATCCCGGCCGAGACGGTGCGGCTGCTGGAGGTCACCGAGCGCGCCTTGGAACTCGCCATTCCCCACGCGCGTCAGGGCAACCGGCTGCATGCCATCTCCACGACCATCGAGAACTACGTCGTGCAAAACGGGTTCAGCGTCGTGCGCGAGTTCGTCGGCCACGGGGTCGGCCGCAAGCTCCACGAGGAGCCGCAGGTGCCCAACTACAAGTCCGGCGACAATCCCAAGCTCAAGGCGGGCATGACCATCGCCATCGAGCCGATGGTCAACCGCGGCCGGGCGGACGTGAAGGTGCTTTCCGATGATTGGACGGTCGTCACCGCCGACGGCCAGCCGAGTGCGCACTTCGAGCACACGGTACTCATCACGGCAGGGGAACCCGAGATACTCACATGGCGCGAAAAGATGTTATCGAGGTAGAGGCCAAGGTGGTCGAACTGCTGCCGAACACCATGTTCCGGGTCGAACTGCCCAGCGGCAAACGCATCCTCGCCCACGTCTCCGGAAAAATGCGCCTACACTTTATTCGCATCTTGCCAGGCGACAAAGTTATGCTAGAGATGAATCCCTACGATTTGACCAAGGGGCGGATCACGTTCCGTCACCGTTGAGTTCGTTCGGACCCAACGCACTGGCAATCCACGAGTTTAGAACTGTCTATCACCGTCCCCATGAAAGTCCGAGCTTCCGTCAAGCGGCAGTGTGAGCACTGCAAGATCGTCAAACGCAAGAACGTCGTGCGCGTGATCTGCACGAACGCCCGTCACAAGCAGCGCCAGGGCTAATCGCCTCCCGCCAGACCCTTTTCCTTTTTTCTTATGCCCCGGTTACTTGGAGTGGATATCCCCAACGAGAAGCGCATCGAGGTCTCCTTGACCTACGTGTACGGCGTCGGCCCGAAAACGGCCAAGCGCATGCTCGAACAAGCCAACATTGATCCCAACCTCCGCGCCCGCGACCTGTCGCCCGGCCAGATCAACGAGATCATCCAGGCTATCACGTCGAACAAGGTGCCCATCGAGGGTGACCTGCGCCGGGAAATCCAGGGTAACCTGAAGCGCCTCCAGGCAATCAATTGCTACCGGGGCATCCGCCACCGTCGTGGCCTGCCGGTCCGTGGGCAGCGCACCTCCACCAACGCCCGCACCCGCAAAGGTCCGCGCAAGACCGTCGGCGTGCAGCGCGCCAAAGACGCCAAGAAGTAACTTAGTTTTCCGAAGATTATGGCCGACGAAACTCAAGACCCACGTGCCGCCGCTCCAGGTGCGGCCGATGTGCCCAATACTGCCGCCGCTGCGACGGCCGGCGAGGTCACTACTCCTGCCGTGGCCGCCGCTAACGCCGTCACTCCGCCGCCGGTCCAGAGGTCTCCACGCGCACCCAAGGGCGCCGCGACCAAGAAGGACGGGACACCCGCGGCGGGTTCCCCTGACGCTCCCAAACCGGCAGAAAACCTTTCGCTCGATCCGAACGAGGTCGAGAAGCCGAAGATCGTCCGTGCCAAGGGGGCCAAGAACATCGTCATCGGCATCGCGCACATCTACTCGACGTTCAACAACACGTCGGTGACGATCACCGACCTCAACGGCAACGTCATCGGCTGGTCCTCGGCCGGCAAGGTCGGCTTCAAGGGCTCGCGTAAGAGCACAGCGTACGCCGCGCAGATGGCCGCCCAAGACGCCAGTCGTCAGGCGATGGGCCACGGCTTGAAAGAAGTCGAAGTCCGCGTCAAAGGCCCCGGCGCCGGCCGCGAGTCCGCGGTGCGCGCCTTGCAGGCCATCGGCCTGGAAGTCACCGTCATCAAGGACGTGACCCCCGTGCCGCACAACGGCTGCCGCCCGCCCAAGCAGCGCCGCGTCTGACGCATCCTGTTCCCGTTTCACCGATCTAGTTTTATGGCAAGGTTCACTGGTCCCAAAACAAAAGTTTCCCGCCGCTACGGAGTGCCGCTCTTCGGCCCGTCGAAGGCTCTGGAGCGCAAGAATTATCCGCCCGGCGTGCACGGCCCGAAGGGTTCGCGCCGCAAGCAGTCCGAGTACGCCATCGCGCTCGGCGAGAAACAGAAGCTCCGTTATATGTACGGCCTGATGGAACGGCAGTTCCGCCGGTATTTCGAGGTGGCGCTCCGCCGCCGCGGCGTGACGGGTGAGACGCTCCTGCAACTCCTCGAAACGCGCCTCGACAACGTGGTCTACCGCCTCGGCTTCGCCAACACCCGGCGTGGCGCACGGCAGTTGGTCGGCCACGGTCACGTCGCCGTCAACGGCACGAAGGTGGACATCTCATCCTTCAACGTGAAGTCCGGCGACGTGGTGACCGTCCGCGAGAAGCCGAAATCGCGCCAGTTGGCCACGCGCAACCTGGAATTGACCCAGATCGTGCCGGTGCCCGATTGGTTGACCGTCAACCGCGACGCGATGAGCGGCACGGTGGCGCGCATCCCCTCGCGCGAGGAGATCGCTCCCATCGTCAATGAACAACTCATCGTCGAGTTGTACTCGCGCTAATCGCTCGACACAAATTCCCAACAGAGAGGATGGACCGCGAGGTCCGTCCTTTTTTGTTGTCCGGCGGCGGTTGGCTCCCGGCGACGTGCCCGTTAGTCTGGCGTCCATGATGGACACGAGTCCATTGTCAAAATCCCGCAAGCGCACAGTGCGCAGGAGTGATCTTTTTGCAGCGGGCTGCAACACGCAGAGAACGCGCCTTCTACACCGACGCTGGTTGCAAGAGCTTGTCCAATTGGTCCACGCAAAGCTGCGACCATGTTTCGAGCCCGTCCCGCTGCGCGTGCAGTTCTTCGGGCGTCAGAAAGGCCAGTTGCGTGATCTGCGCCTCGCGTTTGGACACCTGCGCACTGTCGAGTTCGAAGACGTGGACAATCCCTAGATGCACCCGGCCGACCTCGGTCGAGTCGTCGTTGAGCAGGGCGCGGATGTGGTTCTGGTAACCGCTTTGCACGTACAATTCTTCATCCACCTCGCGCTTGACCCCGGCCAGGTACGAACGCTGGTCGAAGGAGAACAAATTTTCGTCCGCGTCGTTGAGATGGCCGCCGATGCCGACCGAACCTTTGGCCGTCAGGCGCTTCTCGCCGCCCTTCTTGCCGCGGACGTAGTGCAGCACGCGGCCCTCATGCACCAGGAGCACGTAGGGGATGATCTGCTTGAGGCCGGGATCGACTTCGGCCCGGGAACGTGGTGCAAAGAAATTGTTCTCCCTTGCCAGGATCGGCGGTAGGTAGCGGGCCACGTCGAAGTTGAGTCCCTGAAAACTCCCCAGTCGGTCGAACAGGTCGCGTCGAATTGCCAACACCATCTCCTCGCGCCGTTCGGTCGTCATGGGCGCCGACGATAACCGGGCGGGCAGCGCGCGTCGAGTCTGGAATCAGGCGTCGAGGTAACGGCCCAACTTCTCGCGCAGGAGCGTCCGCGCACGGAAGAGCAGGCTCTTCACCGCCGGCACGGTCTGGCCGAGCGTTTCTGCGATCTCCTCGTAAGACAAGTCTTCGTACCGGCGCAGGACCAGCGCCATGCGTTGGGTCTCGGGCAGGCTTCCGATGGCCTCGGCGATGGCGGCTTGGAGTTCGCCTTCGAGCAGGGTGGCGTCCGGGGCCGGAGCGTGCGCGTCTTCCAGGTGCCCGAACGCCTCGCCGACCGTGCGCCCACTCTCGCCGTCGCCCACCGCCGCGGCGTCGAGGCTCGTGGTGGGCCGGCCCTTGCGGCGGCGCAGTTCGTTGAAGACGAGGTTGCGCACGATGGTGTAGAGCCACGTCGTGAACTTCGCCGTCGGTTCGTAGCGGGCAGCCGACCGCCACACGCGCAGGAACACTTGCTGGCCCACATCCTCGGCGTCGGCGGAGTCCGCCCCGAGCATCCGCGCCACCGTGCCGACGACGCGTTGCTGGTGGCACTCGACGAGAAGCTCGAACGCCTGCCGGTCGCCACCGCGCACGCGCATCATCCAGATGATGTCCCGCTCGTCGGCGGTCAGGCCGTCACTGCCCGTGCCGGTGCGGGCGCTCGGTTCGTTCGATTGGGAGGAGGACGGGGAACGACCGGAGTCCATGAAGGGAAGAAACGCGGCCAGTCGAGCGGCGACCGTGGACATGCCCACTCTAACGCTGCCGCACCGGAAAAGTTGCGGTCAAAGCAGATGCGAGGTTCATTTTGCACGTGGACGCTCCGCCTCCTTCACCGTCGACCGCCATCGGACGGATCATCCTGGGCAGTTTCCTCTCCGCCTTGGCCGGGTGGGCAACCTTGACGCTGTTCCCTCTGGGAGCCTTTCTCTTGCAAACGGACAATTTCCCCGGTGGAGAACTCTCCAGTTCCTTCGCCATGCCGTTGGTCGCCGGCTTTTTCGTCTTGCCCGTCTGGTTCGTCGCGCTGCTCCCACTTTATTGCCTCGTGCCGTCGCGTTCGGTGCTGTGGCGTTGGCCGGTTTGTACGCTCTGCGGCGCGGTGGCTGGCAGCGCGATCATGCTGGTCTTTTATGCCGTGGCCTCCGGCCACTACGTCGATAGCCTGCCCCTCGTCAGCCTCGCCGCTCTGGTCGGGGCGACGACGTGCCTTTTCGGCTCCTTGACCCGCCGGTGGTTCCGCTTCCCGGCCGGGGCTTGAAAACGGTCCGGGTTGTGCGACGTTGAGCTTGTGAAAAATTTCACAAGGAGGCCGGCGTGATCGCTGCCCTACTGCCGCGTGAACTCCGGCCGATTCACGAAAAGGTCGCCGCCGGCGAGCGCATTTCCGATGCCGACGCGCTCACGCTTTACGCGAGCCACGACCTGAACTCTCTTGGGGCGATTGCCAACCTCGTCCGCGAGCGCAAGAACGGCAACGTCGCCACTTACCTGCTCAATCGTTACATCAACTACTCGAACGTCTGCATCCTGTCGTGCCAGTTCTGCGCGTTCGCGGCCAAGAAGCGCGACGCGCATGCGTTCGAGAAGGCGATCCCGGAGATTGTTGCCACGGTCACCGCCGCGTTGGAACAGGGCATCACCGAGATTCACATGGTCGGCGGGTTGCACCCGTCGCTGAAGGCCGACTGGTATCTCGAACTGCTCCGCAGCCTCAAAACGCTCGACCCGCGACTGCACCTGAAGTGCTTCACGGCGGTGGAAATCCAGCACCTCGCCAACCGCGTGTTCAAGCTGCCCTTGGAGGAAACGCTCCTGCGCCTGCGCGACGCCGGCCTGGGTTCGCTGACCGGCGGCGGCGCGGAAATCCTCGACGACGGCGTGCGCGACCGCATCTGCCGCGGCAAGGAAACCTCCGACGAATGGATCGCTACGCACCGCGCTTGGCACCGACTCGGTGGCCGGAGCACCAGCACGATGCTCTTCGGCCACGTCGAGACGATGGCGCAGCGGGTCCAGCACCTGCGACGGTTGCGCGAGTTGCAGGACGAGACCGGCGGCTTCACGGGGTTTATCCCGTTCGCGTTCGTGCCGGATGGGACGACTCGGGAGCTACGGGACTTGCGTCCGACCACCGGTTTCGACGAACTGCGCAATCTCGCCGTCAGCCGGATCTTCCTCGATAACTTCGAGCACATCACGGCCTACTGGGTGGCGATGGGCTTGCCGCTGGCGCAGGTGGCGCTCGGCTACGGTGTGGACGATCTCCACGGCACGATCATGGAGGAGAAGATTTTCCACATGGCCGGTTCCAAAACCCCGCAGGGCCAAACGGTCGCGGCCTTGGAAAAAGCCATCCGCGAGGCCGGCCGCGAACCGATGCAGCGCGACTCGCACTACAACCGCATCGCCTCGACCCACCGCACCGTCGGTGTGGCCGCCGTGGTGCCGAGTCGACCCGAAGCAGTGTTGGCCGCAGTGTAACCCGGCGGTGTCCGCCATGATCCGCCTCGTTTGCCTGCTGATGGTGACGGCGGCTTGGTCCGCCGGTGCCGAGGAACCGGCTGGAACCAAGCTCCCGGTGGTGACGTTCGCGCCTTTTCCGGTCCCCGGCAAAGTCGCCATCGTCCAGGGTGGACCGGGGGTTACGAGCAAAGACCGCTCGTTCTTGAACAGCCCGTTTGCCTCCGACCATCCGCCGTTCGTCGGGATCGACTTTGGCGACACGGTCAGCGACCAGAACAATTCCGCCAACGCCTTGCGCGTTTACCGGATCGACGAGGTCGACCGAGCGCCTTATCCGACGATCCGGCCGGTCATCGAAAAGCTGCGCCAGCGGCTGGCTTCGCGCCGTGAGAGCGATCTCGACCGGCTGGACGTGCCGGTCTACCCGATCCCGAACGCCCTCGAACTGATCCAGGTCAGGACGCAGTACTTCGACGCCGCTTGGGGCAGCGGGATTTTCTTTGCCACGGCGTTTTCGAGTGGCGTGGAGGAATATCCTGACAACTCCTCGCTGACGTACCTGTTCGAGGGTTTGTCGAAGGACGGAAAATACTTCGTCTCGGCGGTGTTTAAGGTCACGCACCCGAAGCTGGACAGCTCTGGCTACGATCCTCACCTCGTCAGCGCGAGTGGCCCCACTGGGTCGCCCGTGCGGCAGGCGAACCAGAAGAAGGCAACTGCCGCCACGGCCAAGGCGCAGGCTTTTCTCGCCGGGCAGCCGGACGACGCCTTCCAGCCCTCGTTGGGCAAGTTGTGGCGGTGGGTATCCACGCTGACCTTCCGGGAACCTTGGCAGTGACCGGAGCAGCCTGGAAAATATCGATGTCCCATCCTGCAAAACCGCGCATCGGCTGCGTGCGCTACCTCAATTCCAAGCCGCTCATCCACGGCCACGACGCGGAGGTCTCCTTCGAGACGCCGGCCAGCCTGGCCGATGGCCTGCGCGCCGGACGGCTCGACGTGGCGCTCTCGCCGATCTTTGAACTCCTTGCGCACCCCGGCTACCTCGTGGTGGACGACGTGGCGATTGCCTGCGATGGGCCGGTGTTCAGCGTGTTCGTCGCGCACTGCGGGCCGCTCGCCGAACTGCGTACGCTCTACCTCGACCGCGATTCGCGCACTTCGTACAACCTCCAGCGCGTGCTCCTGGCGGAGTTCCACGGCCTGACGCCCCGTTGCGAGCCGTTCCCGGACGCCGGACCACCCGCCGACCTGCCACCCGGCGAGGGGGCGCTCGTCATCGGCGACCCGGCCATCGAGTTCCGGGGGAAGCACGGCGACCGCTACCAGTACCTCGACCTCGGTGCGGCTTGGCGGGAGGCGACGGGTCTGCCGTTCGTCTTCGCCGCTTGGCTCGCGCGGCCCGGCACGGCGCAGCCCGAGATTTTGGCCGACCGCTTGCGCGCGTGGCGGGCGGAAGGGCAGCGAAACGTGGATGCCATCGTGGCCACGGAGCACCGCTACCCGCCGGAGTTGAGCCGGCGCTACCTGACCGAGCACATCCGCTTCCGGCTCGGGGTGGCGGAGAAGGAAGCCATCCGAGAATTTGCTCGCCTCCTGCACAAATATCAGGTGATCCCAGGGGCGGGTGAGTTCCGGGAACCGATATGGATTTGAGCGCCGGCAGGTCTCCCAGCGCGATTTACTCTGTCGCACAGAACGATTAAGAGCAGAAACTAGCTGCGGCCAGACCACCGCCTTCCCCCCTTCGCCATGAACGTCTTCGACACCACCCAGAGCAGAATCCTCGTCACCGGCGGGGCC
>CAXUIU010000017.1:0-23200 GCA_964250955.1 uncultured Chthoniobacterales bacterium
GCCGTGTAGATGAAGTCGGCGTGCAGGTCGGTGAGCATGTCGCCGCCGTTTTCGAAGAGTTCGCGCCCGGTCTTGCCGCGCAGGCGGTCGAGATTGTCCTGGACGATGAGCAGACGACGGGGCTTGCCCGCCCGGTCGAGCACGTCGGCAGCGTGTTCCAAGAAGCCGTTGATGCGGTCGCGCAGTTCCGTGGCGTAGTTCTGGAGGCTTTCGCGGATGGTCTTGCGGGAGGTCTGGCTGCCCTTGAGCATCGACTTGATGCGGGCGAGGAACTTGACGGAGAGGGCCAGCGGGATGCCCGTGGTCGAGGAGGCGGCCATCTCGGTTTCGAGGCCGACTTCCTTCTTGAGTTCGGTGTTCCGCTCAACGGTGACTTCGTTGAACCAGCCGGTGACCTTCGCCAACTCGGCGGCGTCCACCGGATGGCCGCGGTCGGCGAACTGATTGGCGACCGAGTCCACCATCCACAGAAGAAGGTCGCTGTAGGTGCAGTCGCCTTCCAGACTCGGGTCGAGGTAGATGTGGATCGGGGTGAAGAGACCTTCCGTTTCAAACTCACGCTCCAAATGGAGCAGGTAAGTACTTTTACCTGAGCCGCGATTGCCGACGAACGCGGCTTTGGCGAAGGATTTCGGCGCTTGGGTGGCGGTGCGGAGGAAGCGTTCCAGTCGGGAGAGCGCCTTCGTGGCCCGGGCGGCGCTCAGGTCCGCGTACAGGTTGCTGGCGGGCGCTAGCGCGTCCTGCGCCAAGCGCGGGGCGGATTCGGCCAGGGTCTCCGCCGGGCTGAGGAAGGCGCCGAAATCGAGGGAGCGTTCTGCGGACATGGCAATTTAAACACCTATCACAGCAAGCAAGGGGAGCCAAGCATGCGAAAGAGGGCGTTTCCGGCCGAGGCGGGCCGCCGGGAGAGTTGACGCTCGGGGCTTGGCCGGGCATAGTCCCGGGCCGCCGATGCCTGACCCTTCCCTTACCCGTAACTTCTGCATCATCGCCCACATCGACCATGGGAAGACGACGCTCTCTGACCGGCTCTTGCAGGTGACGGGTACGGTCGCCGACCGCGAGGCGCAGGAACAGCACCTCGACTCCATGGACCTGGAGCGTGAACGCGGCATCACCATCAAGATGCACCCGGTCGCCATGCAGTACCGGGCCAAGGATGGGCAGACTTATAAGCTGAACCTGTTGGACACTCCGGGGCACGTCGATTTTGCGTACGAGGTGAGCCGGAGTCTGGCGGCCTGCGAGGGGGCACTGGTGATCGTCGATGCGGCGCAAGGCGTTGAAGCGCAGACGGTGGCGACCGTTCACCTGGCGAACAAACAAGGGCTGACGATTGTTCCGGTCATCAACAAGATCGACCTGCCCAACGCGGATATTCCTTCGGTGAAACGGCAGTTGGAGGAGATTCTTTCCATCCCGGCGGAAGAGGCCATCCTAGCGAGCGCCAAGGCGGGCATTGGCATCGAGGATATCTTGGAGGCGGTGATCGCGCGCATCCCGCCGCCCAAGCAGTGGGACGACGACAAGGTGCGCGCGTTGGTGTTCGACTCGACCTTCGACACGTACCGGGGCGTGGTGACGTACGTGCGTGTGATGAGCGGCGGGCTCAAGGTGGGCGACGGCGTCAAGCTGATGAGCAACAACCGGCCTTACGACGTGAAGGAGGTTGGGGTGTTCACGCCGAAAATGAAGGCCATGCCCGAACTCGGGCCAGGGGACACGGGCTACGTCATCGCCAACATCAAAGCGTCAGCCGAGATCAAGATCGGCGACACGCTCACGGGCACGCGCTTCCCGGCGACGGAGCCGCTCGCCGGGTTCCAGGAAATCCGGCCGATGGTGTTCAGCGGGATCTATCCCATCAACACGGCGGACTTCGAGAACCTCAAGGCCGCGATGGCGAAGTTGCAGTTGAACGACTCGTCGTTCGACTACCAAGCGGAGAGTTCGGTGGCGCTGGGCTTCGGGTTCCGGTGCGGGTTCCTGGGGCTCCTGCACATGGAGATCATCCTGGAGCGGCTGCGGCGCGAGTACGACATGGACATCATCGCCACGTACCCGTCGGTGATCTACGAGGTGGAGAAAAACAGCGGCGAGGTTTTGTCCGTGGACAACCCGGAGTTCTTGCCCGACCCGAGCGTGATCCTGGAAATTCGAGAGCCCATCGTGAAGTGCTTCATCATGGTGCCCAACGAATACATCTCGCCCATCATGCAGCTCATCATGGACAAGCGCGGCGTGCTCGACCACACCGAGACGCTCGACTCGCGCCGGGTGATGCTGAGCACCGTGCTGCCGCTGAGCGAAATCCTGGTGGACTTCAACGACAAGATCAAAAGTATCACGCGCGGGTACGGTTCGATGGACTACGAGCACGCCGGGCACCGCGCGGACAAACTGGTGAAGCTCGACATCCTGGTCAACGGCGAGCCGGTGGACGCGTTTTCCAGCATCGTTCACCGCGAGAAAGCCGAGGGGCGGGGGCGGCAACTCGCCGCCAAGCTGAAGGAAGTCATTCCGACGCAGCTTTATCAGGTGGCCATCCAGGCGGCTATCGGCGGCAAGATCATCGCCCGTGAGAGCGTGAGCGCCTCGCGCAAAGACGTGACGGCCAAGTGCTACGGGGGTGACATCTCGCGCAAAAGGAAGCTCCTTGAAAAGCAGAAGGAGGGCAAAAAGCGGATGAAGAGCATCGGCAAGGTGAACATCCCACAGGAAGCGTTCATCGAGGTGCTCAAGGCGGGCTGAACCTGTATTTCCCTATGTTCTTCCGTCCAGACTACCTCAAGGAGGCCGACCTGCTGGCCACCAACGCCCGCAAGTTCCTCCACCGCCGCCGCGACCTCCTGACCGAGGAGCAGTACCAATCCTACCACTCGCAGATCGAGGAACTCGAATCCGCCGTCAAACAAGGTCCGCGCGCCGACCGCAAGCAGGTCGAGGAGACCGTCGAGCGGGTGGATAAAAACTTCAGCAAGCTTCAGCCTGCCACGGCCGAGTCCAGCCTGCGCGAAAACTGCGAGGTCCTTTTGGTGGCGCTTGTGCTCGCCATCGGTATCCGCGCGTTTTTCCTGCAACCCTTCAAGATTCCCACGGGCTCGATGGAGCCGACCCTCAACGGTCTCGTCGCCCACGACGTGAAGCCCACGCAGCCGCTGCCGAATTTCTTCAAGCGCACCCTCGACTACCTGTGGCTGGGCCGCACGTACGCGGACGCCGTCTCCGTGCAGGACGACACGATCACCGGCATCGACTCCGTCAAGCACTTCTTCCTGTTCAACTACACGCGGATCACCTGCGCCAGCGGTCGGCAGTACGACGTGTACGCGCCCAAGGAAAAGATGAACCTCGGTCAGCCGGAGTTCTTCGATGTTTACGTCCGCCGCCCGTTGCGGGCCGGGGAGCCCATCGTCCACGGCTACGTGGACGCCGGCGACCAGGTGTTCGTGGACAAGTTCACCTACAACTTCCGGGCGCCGCACCGCGAGGACGTGTTCGTCTTCAGCACGGCGGGCATCACGGGGACCCGGCGCTCAGGGATGGACGAGAACATCCGGTCGGAATTTTACATCAAGCGTCTGGCCGGCACGCCCGGCGACACCTTGCGCATCGCGCAGCCGCAGCTCTTCATCAACGGACCGCTCGCACAGGGCAAATACTTCGCCCGCGTGATGAGCGGACAGGATGGCTACGGTGGCTACTCCAACACGGTCGGCTCGCGGCTGCGGACGCCCGACGCCACGTTCACCGTGCCGGCGAAGAGTTATTTCGCCCTCGGGGACAACAGCTTCCACAGTTCCGACAGCCGGGACTGGGGCTTGGTGCCCGCCGAAAACGTCATCGGCCGCGGGATGTTCGTGTACTATCCGTTCACGCGGCATTGGGGGCTGATCCACTGACGGGTTTTTTGCGCTTCCGTCTGGCATGGACGCCGACCTCCGCCGCGTAGGCCTGTTGGCGGCGGGTGCGGTGGCCGGCTACGCGGTCGTGCTGGCGTTCAACCCGGCGCGGCCGAGTCTGCGCGACGGGCGGCGCTGCCTGGCGCGCTATCCGCAAATCTGGACGTTGCCGCTGGTCTTCACCCTGAGCTACAGCGCGTTCACGTTGTGCATGCGTTGGTACGAGACCCGGCGGGTGGACGGCGGCGGTGGGCTCCTCGCGCCCTGGGCCGGCTGGCAGCCGCCCGCTTGGGCGGACGTGCTGCCCTCGTGCGGCCTGCCGACCGCGGAGGGGGCGGCGGCAGTCTTCAACTACATTGTGCGGCCATTCCCGCTGTCGGTGCTGGCAGCGCTGGTCTTTCTCGTGAACCGACGCGGCTACCAGGGCGTCGTGTGGCGAGGTTTGCGCCGGCGCTTCGGCCGGTTCGGCGGCGGGGCGTTGCACACGCTGCTGCTGCTCGGCGCGTTGGCGGCGGCCCTCAAGCCGGCACTCTTCGTGGGGCTGACGAACCCGGAGGCGTTCGTCGGGGAGGCGGAACTGCTGCGCTGGGGCGAGGTGGTCAACGCGTTTGGGTTCCTGTTCGAGTATCTGCTTGGTGTGGGGGTGCAGATTTACCTGATCGTGTTGTGCTTCCTGTGGGTGCGCGGGATGCGCTTCCAGACCGACCGCGCACAGCGGTTCGCGCTGCGACGCTTCGCATTCGTGGTGCGCTGGGCGGCCGTGGTGATGGCCATCAGCACGCTCGGCATCACGCTGCCCCTGGTCGTCGCGCGCTTCCAGGGGCCAGAAGGGCACGACTGGGTGAACCCGACCGTGCAGAGCACCCGCTGGGTGCTCGCCGCGCTGCTGCTGACGTTCTGCTCGTTACAGATGGTGCTCGTCTTCCACAATGAGAACCTCTGGCAAGCCCTCGGTGACCACTTCCGGCTCCTGCGCCGCCATGGCCTGCACGTCGGCTGGCTCGTGGTCGTGGCGGCGTTGCACTTTTTCGCGCTCGCTTTAGCCAACGCTTTCCTGGCCCGGGCGCTCGGGACGTGGACGTGGCCGGGCGCGTTGTGGACGCTGCTCGTTTATCCGACGCTGTGGACGACCCTGGCCGCGTGGCTACTGGCGAGCTGGGCGTGCCTGTACGCGCGCTGCCGCTCTGACCGCGCGGACGCGGAAGAACTGGTCGTTTACTGAAACGGCGCTATGGTGCCCGCCTTCCATGAGTCCGCACGAACCTACCCACGACTGGCACCCGGACCGGGCGCGGGCGGCGGACTTTTCGGGCAAGTCGAACCTCGCGCTGGCCTTCCTGTGCCTGGGGCGCGACAAGCGGCGCGACATGGACGTATTTTACACGTTCTGCCGGCTGGTGGACGACATCGCCGACGAGTCCGCGTTGCCCCCGGAACAAAAGGCCGGCCTCCTCGACGCCTGGCGGCAGGCGCTCACGACCACGCCGTCCGGCCCGCCTGACCTGCTCGCCGGCCAACTCCACGGGCTGATGGCAAGGTACGCCATCCCCGCCGGGCACCTGCTGGAAATCATCGCCGGGGTCGAGATGGACGTGGCCGGGCGGCAGTACGAGACCTTCGAGCAACTGCGCACCTATTGCCATCGCGTCGCCAGCGTCGTCGGACTGGTGAGCATCGAGATCTTCGGCTACCGCGACGAAACCACCCGGCAGTACGCGCTTGACCTGGGCATGGCGCTCCAGTTGACCAACATCATCCGCGACGTGGGCGTGGACCTCGACAACGGCGGCCGGGTGTACCTGCCCACCGAGGATCTCGCGCGCTTCGGCTACACGCCGGCCGACCTGCGCGCGCACGTCCACGACAAACGCTTCCGCGCGCTGATGAAGTTCGAGGCCGACCGGGCGGAGGGCTTCTACCGTGCGGCCAAAGCGCATCTCACCGCCCGCGACCGTCGCTCGATGGTGGCGGCCGAGATCATGCGCGCGGTCTACCACAAACTCCTCCAGGACATGCGCGCGGACCGCTACGAGGTTTTCCACAAACGCTACCGCCTGGGCAAAACGCGCAAGCTGTGGACGTTGCTGACCACGGCGTTGCGCACGCGCTTCTTATGACCCTGATAAGGGTTTGACGGCGAGGCGCTTCGGGTGGAAAGTAGCCGATGCTCAAACGGCCCCTCTTCCTCTTGTCGTCGGCTCTGCTGTTGTTCACCTCTCTGGGTCTCACTTCCTGCGACACGGCGACTGGCACCGGTGCGGCGGCGGGGGCCGCTGGTGGCGCCCTGATCGGTGGCTTGGCTTCGAACCGCGTCGGCGGTGCGGTCGTGGGTGCAGGGCTCGGCGCTTTGACCGGTGCCTTGATCGGCAACGCGGTGGACCAACAGAACGCCACTTCTTACGGACCCGCCCCGCGCGGCGGCTACCCGGTGGCGCGCCGCACGGATGATCGGGGTGGCGTGCTGAGCCCCTACGCGCCTTACCACGAGATCGACGTGACCGGCATCCCGCACGGTGCGCTCGTGCGCGACCCGAGCTGCAACCGGCTCTTCGTCAATCCCTGATTGCTTCCGGCCGCCGGAGCGGCGAGAACGGGGGCGATGCTGTGGAAAATCCTCGTTGTTGCCGGCTATGTCCTGTCGTGGGGGATGGTGCCCGTCGTGCTGCGGGCCAACAAACCGCCCGTCTCGACGCTGAACTGGATTTGGGTGTGCCTGTTCATGCCGTGGGTCGGCCCGTTGGCGTATTTCCTCTTTGGCAGCACGCACCTGGCACGCAAGCACCTCACCAAGAGCGCCGAGATCGACGCCGAAGAAGCGGCACGCCGTCCGACGGACAGCGTCCTGCCGCCGGTGGCCGCTCTGCTCGCCAGCCGCTCGGAAGGGGAACGCGCCTTCGTCAACCTGCTTTCCAACGTCAACGCCGCCGTTGCCTCCGGGGCGGCCGAGGTCGAACTTCTCGTGGACGCCCCGGCGTTCTACCCCGCGCTCCTCGCGGCGGTCCGTGCGGCGCGCCGCCACGTCCACGTCGAGTTTTACATCTTCCGGGATGACCGGTACGGACGCGAACTCGTCGCGGCGCTCGCCGAAGTGGCGGGCCGCGGGGTGGAGGTGCGGCTGCTGTGCGATAGCCTGGGTTGCTTCGGCACGCCGCGGCGGCTGTTCGCGCCCCTGACGGATGCCGGTGGTCGGTTCGCGTGGTTCCGCACGGTCAAGCCGTTGCAGAACCGTTGGATCTTCAATCTGCGCAACCATCGCAAGCTCCAAGTCATCGACGGCGAGACGGCCTTTGTCGGCGGCATGAACATCGGGCGCGAACACATGGGCGAGGACCCCGCGTGTGGTGCATGGCGCGACGTGCAGGTGCGTCTGCGCGGAACCGTGGCCGCGGCGCTCCAGCGCACCTTTGCTGACGACTGGTACTACGCCACCGACGAGAAGCTGACCGACAACCGCTACTACCCGCTTGATGCACCGCCGCCGCGCCACCTCGCGCAGGTGCTCGCCGACGGACCGGACAACAACGCCGACCCGATCCAGATGTCCATCGTCGCGCAGCTCAACGCCGCCCGCGAGCGCGCCTGGCTGACGGCCGGCTACTTTGTGCCCAACGAACCGCTCCTGACCGCCCTGAAGCTCGCCGCCTCGCGCGGCGTCGACACGCGGCTCCTGATTTCCGCCAAGAGCGACCATCCCTACCTCTTGCAGGTCGGCCGCAGCTACTATGAGGAACTGCTGGATTACGGCGTCAAGCTCTACGAGTACAACCGAGGGATTAACCACGCCAAGGTCGCCGCCTTCGACGGCCGTTGGATGATGGTCGGCTCGGCCAACTTCGACATCCGCTCGATGCGTCTGAATTTCGAGTTGAACGTGCTGGTGGACGACCCGGCTTCCACCCAGCAACTAGAAAGCGTGCTGCGCCACGACTACGAGCAGGCGTCCGAGCAAATCGACCTCGAACGGTTCCGCCAACGGCCGTTTACCCAGCGTTGTTTGGAGAGCCTTTTCCGGCCGTTGGCCCCGCTGCTGTGAGCGTCCGCAGTAACGCATCCATCCGCGTCTTGGTGCCGGGGTCCATCCGCACGAGTTCCGGCCAGTTCCGCGTGTAACCCTCGCCCGGCAGCTTGCGCGTGGCGTCGAAACCCATGTGGCTGCCGATGTTCGGCACGGTCGGCGCGTGGTCGAGCGAGTCGCACGGGCTCTTGATGAACGTGCTGTCGCGTTGCGGGTCGGTGTTGGCGCACAGCCGGAAGAGGACCTCGCTCGTGTTGTGCACGTCGCAATCCTCGTCCACGACGACGATGTACTTGCTGAACATCATCTGCCCCATGCCCCACAACCCGTGCATGATCTTGTAGGCTTGCAGCGGGTACTGCTTGCGGATGCTCACGAAGACGAGGTTGTGGAACACGCCCTCCGGTGGCAGCGTCAGGTCCACGATCTCGGGGAAGTTCATCTTCATCACCGGCAGGAACACCCGCACGCTGGCGTCGCCGATGTAATAATCCTCCATCGGTGGCACGCCGACGATGGTCGCGGGGTACACGGCGTCCTTGCGGTGCGTGATCGCCGTCAGGTGGAAAACCGGGTAGTCGTCCACCGGCGTGTAAAAACCCGTGTGGTCGCCGAACGGTCCCTCCGGCCGCGTCTCGCCCGGCTGCACGTAGCCTTCCAGCACGAAGTCCGAGTCGGCGGGCACTTCGAGGTCGTTGGTCGTGCACTTCACCAACTCGACCGACTTCTTGCGCGCGAAGCCGGCGAACAGGATTTCGTCCAGCCCGTCCGGGAGCGGCGCGGTGGCGGAGAACGTGTACGCCGGGTCTCCCCCGAGGCAGACGGCCACCGGCATCCGCTCGCCGCGCTCGTAATATCGTTTGCCGTGGCGCGCGCCGACCTTGTGCCCCTGCCAGTGCATCCCGGGCGTCGGGCCGTCGTAGACCTGCATGCGGTACACGCCGAGGTTTCTTTCCCCCGTGTCGGGGTCGCGCGTGTAGACGTGGGGCAGCGGGACGAACCGCCCGCCGCCCTGCGGCCAACACTTCCGGATCGGCAAGTCGGTGAGTGAAAGGCTGCCCGCGCGCGCGCCGTCGAAGCGCGTGACGACCTCCTTGCATGGACCGTCCTTGACCTTCTTGGGCCGGGCGTGCAGCAGGTCGACGCCCTGTTTGAGCAGGTCCCAACCCTGGCGAAGGTTGGTCGGCGGCTTCGCCTTGAGGATCAACTGCATCTGGTGGGCGAGGTCGTCCACCGATGGGATGCCCAGGGCGAGCGCCATCCGGCGTTCGGAGCCCATGGTGTTGATCGCTAGCGGGAAGCGCGACGGTTTCCCGTCGATGGTCGGCTGCTCGAAGAGGAGCGCCTTCCCGCCGCCGGCCGACTTCATCTCGCGGTCGGCGAGTTCGGTGATCTCGAGTTCGGTGGCGACCGGCGCCGTGATCCGGCGCAGTTCGCCCGCTTGGTCCAATACGTCGAGGAAGGCGGCGAAAGAGCGATGGGCCAAGGCGGCGGAAGTTACATGCGACGTGCTGCCCGGTCAACGCGTCTCGGCCGGGAACAGGTCATAATGCGGCAGCTTGTCGCCCTTAAACTCCGTGCGCTTGACGGTGTCCTCGGTGAGGAGGAGGTGCGGCTGCTCAAGGGGCATTCCTTCGTTGCCGACGCCGCCGAATCTGAACCCGTCGTGCAACGTCAGCGGCAGGCCGCGCTCGCCAAAGACGTTGTTGCCCAGCAGCCAACTGTCGAAGGAACCCATCGCCGGCTAGAGCGTGAGATTGACGGCGGTAGAGCCAGGTTTCCGCCGGGTCCTTGCCGTCGCCGGAGCGTGTTTTCGCGTTGGGCTCGCCCCACGCGATGTAGACGGCAGTTTTGCCAGGCCAGGACGCGCAAGTTCATCGGGACCAAGGACGGGCAGGGTAGGGGGTAGCCGCCAGCGGTGTCAATCTTCCTCCGCCCCGGGCCGCCGCTTGAATCCCCGAGGGTCGCGGCGTACATTGCGGTCGAGTGCAAGATCTGTACGGCCACCTCATCAGCTACCTGCGCGTGTCGATCACGGACCGCTGCAACGAACGGTGCCTGTACTGCATGCCGCAGGAGCTTCAGGAATGGCTTCCCCGCGCCGAGATCCTGTCTTACGGCGAACTCGCCCGGATTGTACGCGTGGCGGCATCCTTGGGTGTGACCAAGCTGCGCGTCACCGGCGGCGAACCGCTCACGCGCTCCGGTGTCTTGGAGTTTTTTGACCTCTTGGCCGACATGCCAAGTTTGCGCGACGTGGGCATCTCCACCAATGGCTCGCTCCTCGCCAAGCCTGTGCCCGGGCAGGGCGGTCAGACGATGGCCGCATGCCTGCGCGCCCGCGGGGTGCGGACGGTCAACGTCTCCCTCGACACGCTTGACCGTGCTGCCTACGCACGCACCACCGGACGCGACTTCCTCCCGCAGACCCTCGCCGGCATCGACGCCGCGCGCGCCGCGGGCTTCGGCCCGAACCAGATCAAGCTCAACAGCGTCCTCATGCGCGGGCGCAACGAGGATCAGCTCATCCCGCTCATCGAGTACGCCGCGCGCAAGGACGTGCTGCTGCGCTTCATCGAGTTGATGCCCGTCAGCACGACAGACGTGCTCACGGAAGAGAACTTCCTGCCGGTCGCTGAGGCGCGCCGGCGCATCGAGGCGCACTACGGCGAACTGACGCCCGCGCCGGACTTCCGCACGAACGGCCCTGCCACGTACTACCAACTCCCCGACTCGGCGCAGCGCATCGGCTTCATCGGCGCGCTGACCAACCTGCACTTCTGCGAAAACTGCAACAAGCTGCGGCTGACGTGCGAGGGCAAGCTGCGGCCGTGCCTGGGTTCGCACCTGGAGTTCGACGTGCGCGAGCCTCTCCGCGCCGGTGCGACCGACGCGGAACTGCGCCAGGTCTTCTTGGACGTGGTGGCGCGCAAGCCCCGGCAGCACGACTTCCGCGACAACTACCAGCCCCACCGCCGGATGGTCGCCATCGGCGGATAACACGGCACCCACGCGATGGAACCCTCCGGTCTGACCCACGTGGCCGCCGACGGCACGGCGCGCATGGTCGATGTTTCCGGCAAGCCCGACCAACTCCGCACCGCCGAGGCGCGCGGCACGATCTTCCTTCTGCCCGCCACGGTCGCGCTGATCGAGTCGAACGGGATCGCCAAGGGCAACGTCCTCGCCACCGCCCGGCTCGCCGGCATCTTGGCGGCCAAGCGCACCTCCGACCTGATCCCGCTCTGCCACACGCTGCTGCTCCAGCACGTCGAGGTGGGTTTCGAGACCCAGCCGGACGGCGTGGCAATCCGGTCGGAAGTGCGCACCATTGGACGCACCGGCGCGGAAATGGAGGCGCTCACCGCCGTCAGCGTCGCGGCGTTGACGATCTACGACATGTGCAAGGCCGTGGACAAAGCGATGCGCATCGGCGACGTGACGCTCGTCCTTAAAACCAAGGAACCCGTCCCGTAACCCATGCAAGGGACGATTACCGTCGGCATCATCACCGTGTCGGACCGCGCTGCCGCGGGCGAGTACGAGGATCTCGGCGGCCCGGCGTTGCGCGCGGACGCGGCCGGGCGCGGCTGGCACGTTGCGGCCGAGGCCATCATTCCTGACGACGTGGGCCGCATTCAGGAAACGGTCCGCGCCTTCGCCGCGCAGGGTTGCGGCTTGATCTTGACCACCGGCGGCACGGGCATTGCCCCACGTGACGTGACGCCCGAGGCGCTGCGCGGGATCATGCGCGTGGAGCTACCCGGCTTCGGCGAGGCGATGCGGATGCGCTCGCTGGAGACCGTGCCCAACGCGATCCTCTCGCGCAGCTTGGCGGTCATCGTGGACCGCGCGCTCGTCATCGCCTTGCCCGGGAAGCCGGCCGGCGCGGTCGAGTGCCTAGGCTACGTCGCCGGAGCGATCGAACACGGCGTCAAGCTCGCCGCCCGCTTACCCACCTCCTGCTAGGGCTCGATTCCTGTTGGACGCCGGCCAGTTTCGGCGTTAAGGAACTCGCACTCCCTACCGCTCTATGAACGAACTTCTGTCCCACGCTTTTACGTCCCTTTCTTTCCTGGCCCAGGCAGAGGCGACGCCTGCCTCTACCCCCACGGCCACCCCGGCCGCAAGCGGCCTGCACGAATACTATCAGATGGCCATCCACCATCCGTTCACCTGGGGGCTGATCGTCGGGTTGATCCTCGTCGTGCTGACTTGGATTTCGGGCTTAGCCAAGAGCCGCGAGGCGCGCCGGGAAGTCAAGCGCCTGCGCGAACACCTCCACACCCAGATGGACATCACCTCGCGTGGCAACACCGCCATGCGCTCGGAACTGGACACCCTCAAGTCTCAGAACGAAAACCTCCGCGTCGCCGTCAAGGAATGGCAGACCAAGCCCGGCCGCAACGAGATGCGCACGCTCGCCGTCTATGACCGCGCCATCCGCATCCTTAACCAGAACGCCCCCGGCTTCTCGCCCGTATGGGAGCGCGCGGTCAAGGAAAGCGAGGACGAGATTGTCTCCTCCGAGAGCGGCATGAGCGCCATGCTGCGGCGTGCCTTCCGGCCGTTCGCCGCGCTCGGCAACGGCACGCCGACCGAGACCAAGAAGCCGACGATGCCCTCTTACGAGGAAACCCAGTCGGGCGCGACCTCGCCAGAATAGGGTGCGCCGGTCTCAGCTTCGCGGCGCGTCCGGGATGGGTAGCGCACCGTCGTCGAGGGCTGGCGTTGGCTTCGGGGCTTTCCGTTTATCGCGTTCGCCCTCCGTCTCGCCCTGACCCATGATGGGAAAGGAAGCTCCCATCGCGCGGACATCCGCTACGGAGAGGCCGTAGGGGATGAAGACGACGCCGTCACTGATCGGCTTATCCACCTTCAGCGCTGCCACCGCCCGGCCGCTGACGGCCACCACGAGCGAGAGACCGAGCTTCTGGGCACTGATGTTTTCCAGCACGGCCGAACCATGGCGGTCAAGTTGCAGTACGGCCGAGAACGTCCCGTCGGCGGCGCGATAAGGATAGAAGCTGGCGATGTCGCGTTCGCTGATGGAAGCGAGCTTCTCGATGGTGATTTCGCGCGGCGGCGTGCCGACCTTGACCTTGGCGGTGAACTCCGGGTCGAACACATAGACCTGCGCATGGAGCCGGATGGCAATGGCAGGGTCGCGTTTCTTGTGGCCGGAGGCGGAAGCATTTTTCGCCGCAAATCCCAGCGCGAGAACGACGCAGAGCAAAATCCGCCAGTAAATGGCCGCGGGCGGGGAGGACGGACGCATGCTCTTTGTCTAAGGGGACCGATAGGATTTGCAACTTCGCAGCGGCTCTTTTAAGTGACTGATTCTCCAATGAACCGCCGTCTCTCCCCGCTCCTCGCCTGCGTCCTCGTCGCCGGGTGCCTGTCCGCGTGCTCCTACCTGCCGGACGTGCATCTGCCCGACCTACCCTTCCGCCGCCACAAGGAAAAACCGTCCGAAGTGCGCGCCGACGCCAACCTCAAGACGAACGCCCAGGGTCTGGCGGTGGAGTTGCGCACTGCGCCCGACCCGCTGAAGCTCGGCGAGGTGCGCCAGATCGACGTGACCATCATCCTGCGCAACACCTCGAAGAATCCGGTCCACCTGAACTTCCCCACGGGCCAGACTCTCGAAATCCTCCTCAAAGAGCCGAACACCGGCAAAGTCCTCACCAAGTGGAGCGCCGACCACATCTTCAACCCGGAAAGCCGCTATCTGCTCATCAACCCCGAGGAGCGGTTGGAGTTCAACGAGGCCCTGCCCACGCGCGACTTGCAGCCGGGCAAACCCTACACGGTGGAAACATATTTCCTTGGTTACGAAAAGGACCTGCGCGCCAGCAAGGCCGTGGTGCCGCAGTCCTGACGGCGGCCATGCGGCTTTTCAGCGATTACCACACCCACCCGCAGGGCCACCGCGTACAACCGTACACGCCTGCGCTGCTCCAGCCGTGGGCGGACGCCGCCCGCGCGAAGGGGTTGACGGATATCGCGTTCACCGATCACGACCGCTACCACGAAGGGGTCAGTTTCGACGAAATCGACCGCCTCCGGGAAAAGAACCCCGACTTGGCAATCCGCGCCGGGATCGAACTCGACAACGACCCCGTCACCGGGGCGTCGGGACGGGCCTGGGTGGAGCGGCATTGGGACCGCCTCGACTTCGTGCTCGGCTCGGTGCATTACTTGGCGTCCGACCGGATGTTCGACAGCGTGGGCGAGGAGGGGCAGTTCGCCGGCAGGGCCATTCACACGATTTACCAGGATTATTTCCGGCGTGTCCGGACGATGGTCGAGACTGGCGTGGTCGATTGCCTCTCACACCTTGACCTGATCAAAATCCACGGCTTCCGCCCGCAAGCTCCCGACGTGGAACTGGCGGAGGAAACGCTCCGGCTGGTCAAGGAACGCGGCCTCGCCATCGAACTCTCCACCGCCGGCTGGCGCAAACCCGTGGGCGAGCAGTACCCGTCGCGGGAGATCATCCGGCGCGCCAAAGACATCGGGGTGCCGTTCACGGTGGCGTCCGACGCCCACTCGCACGTGCAGCAAGCCGAGAGCTACGACCGATTGGCGGCGTTGATGGAGGAGTGCGGGATCACGGAGGTGTGCGTCTACGAGCGCCACCGGCGGAGAGCCGTGGCGTTGAACTAAGCGAACATGCGCGCGAAAGACCCCATCGCGGTGGTTGGTGCCAGCGGCTACGCCGGCGAGGAACTGCTCGAACGCCTCCTCCTGCATCCGGGCGCCGAAATTGTCTGCCTGACCTCCCGCCAGCACGCCGGCCGGACGTTGGGCGAAGTGTACCCGCGCTTCCGCCGACGGGCAGGGGGAGCGGCGCACGAGGCGCTTCCCTTCGTCGCGCCGGACGCCGAGGCCGTCGTGCGTTCGGGCGCGAAGTACGCCTTCCTGGCGCTGCCGCACGGACTGGCCAGCGAGTTCGCGGTGCCGTTGCTCGACGCCGGCTTGCGGGTGATCGACCTGAGCGCGGACTTCCGTCTGCGCGACGCGGCGGTGTACCGCGACTTCTACGAACACGAGCATCCCGCCCCGGAACTCCTCGCCGACGCAGTTTACGGACTGCCGGAACTGGCCGGCCGTCGCGCCGACATCACCACCGCGCGGATCGTGGCCGCGCCGGGGTGTTATCCGACGAGTATCTTGGTCCCTTTGACACCGCTGTTGCGCGCTGGGCTGCTCGACCCCGCGCAAATCCTCGTCAGCAGCATGAGCGGGGTCAGTGGGGCCGGACGCAAGGCCGACGTGGACCTCCTCTTCGCCGAGTGCAACGAAAACGCTCGTCCCTACGGCGCGCCCCGCCACCGGCACCTCTCCGAGATCGAACAGGAACTCTCCCTCGCCGCCGGCAGCCCCGTGACGATCTCCTTCTGCCCTCACCTCGTCCCGCTGACGCGCGGCATCGTCACGACGATCTACGCTACGCCCCGGCCCGGCGCGGACCCCGGTGCGGTCGGTGCGTGCTGGGAAGAAGCTTACACCAACGAGGAGTTCGTGCGCCTCTTGCCGCCCGGGCTGTACCCGCAGGCGCGGGACGTGGCGCGCACCAACTTCATCGACCTCGCTTGGCGACACGATCCCCGCACTGGGAGGTGGCTGCTCTTCAGCGCCGAGGACAACGTCGTCAAGGGCGCGGCGGGTCAGGCGATCCAATGCTTCAACCTGATGGCTGGTTGGCCGGAAACCGCCAGTTTGCAGGCGGTTGGAGCCTGATGAACCGTCCGCGTCAGCGGCCGGATTTTTCGTAAAAATGCGCTCGCCCTACGCGGAGGTTGTCGCTACGTTCGTTCCTCGCCCCGGCCGTCACGGGGCGTTCGTTGTTTTGTTCCCCCTTGTCCACGCCCCCGGTTGATGCCTTCGGATGATTCTTTGCAAACCGTGCCGGGCGGGGTGACCGCCGCCGCCGGATTCCTGGCGGGCACGGCGAGCTGCGGCATCAAGGACGGGGAGGCGACGCGCGCCGACCTGGCGCTGGTGTGTTCGGAGTCGCCTTCAGTCGCGGCGGCGGTGTTCACCACCAACCGCGTCAAAGCGGCCCCGGTGCGCGTCAGCGCTGCTCACCTGCGGACGCGCGACGTGCGCGCCGTGGTCCTCAACAGCGGCAACGCCAACGCCGCCACCGGGCTGCCCGGCATCGAGCACGCCAAGCGCATGGCGCGCGCCGTCGGCTGGCACCTCGGCCTGCGCGAGCGCCAGGTGCTCGTCTGTTCCACCGGACGCATCGGCGTCCCGCTGCCCATCGAGCGCATCGAGGACGGCATCTCCCAGGCCGCCGGCGCGCTCGGCCAGGCGCACGGCAAGGCTGCCGCCCGCGCCATCATGACCTCGGACACGTTCCCGAAGGAATTTGCCGTGCGCGAGACTTTGCCTGACGGCAAGACGTTCACGGTCGGGGGCATGGCCAAGGGCGCGGGCATGATCAACCCGAACATGGCGACGATGCTCTGCGTGTTGAGCACGGATGCCGCCGTGGAAAAGAAGGAACTCCAGCGCGCGCTCGCGGTGGCGGTCGAGCAGAGCTTCAACCGTATCACGGTCGACGGCGACATGAGCACCAACGACACCGTGATCCTCCTCGCCAACGGGCGCGCGCCGGGCGTTTCGCTGGCGGCCGGCAGCGAGGGGCTGGCGGCCTTCCAGCGCGCGCTCAACCACGTCGCCCTTCACCTTGCGCGCCTCATCGTCGAAGACGGCGAGGGGGTCAGCAAGTTCGTCGAAGTGCAGGTCAGCGGGGCCGCGACCTTCCAGGATGCGCGCAAGGCGGCCGAAGCGGTGGCCAACTCCGCCCTCGTCAAGAGCGCCTGGTACGGCGGCGACCCGAACTGGGGCCGCATCCTCGCCGCGCTCGGCTACAGCACGGCCGCCGTACGCGAGGAAATGGTCGACATCTACTACAACGGCCTGATCGCCGTCAAAGCCGGTGTCGCCGCCACGAAGACCCCGCCCGCGCAGTTGCAGAAGATCTGCCGCGAGAAGCGTTTCGCGGTGCACATCCACCTCGGACTCGGCTCGGCGGAGTACGTTGTCTACACGACGGACCTGACCCCCGAGTACGTGCGCCTGAACAAAGGCGAATAGAGTTCCGCGGGCCGGGAACGCGGATTTCGGCAGAACGCGCTTGCGTCCCCGGACGTTTTGCCTTTCCATGCACGTCCTGTCCGGAGGCTGGCGGTGCGCCCCGCGTGTTCCTCCGCGCGCTACATGAGCCACGCCCCGGAATCTTCCCGCGCCGAGATCCTCCTCGACGCCCTGCCTTTCATCCAGCGGTTCCGCGGCCAGACGTTTGTCATCAAGTACGGCGGCAGTGCCATGGAGGACGAGCACCTCGTCGAGCGCACACTGCGCGACGTGGTCTTTTTGGAAGCGGTGGGCATCCGCCCCGTGATTGTCCACGGTGGCGGCAAGGCCATCACGGACCGCATGCGTAAGGCCGGCATCAAGGCAAAATTCGTCAACGGCCTGCGCGTGACCGACGCCGCGTCCATGGCCATCGTCGCGGACACCCTGGAGAAGGTCATCAACCCGATGATCGTTACCAAACTCGGCGAGTTCGGCGGCAAAGCGGTCGGGGTGTCCGGCCGAGCAACGGTCCGCGCCCGCCGGGCCGCGCCGGTCGCCGGCAAGAAGGGGGCAGCGGCGGACCTCGGGTTCGTCGGCGAGGTGGAGAGCGTGACGCTCGACCCCGTGCGTGCGGCCCTGGGGCAGGGGATCGTTCCGGTAGTCTCGCCGGTGGGGGTGGACGAGGCCGGCACGGCGCTGAACATCAACGCCGACGTGGCCGCCGGAGCCATCGCCGCCGGTCTGCGCGCGGCCAAGCTCATCTACATCAGCGACGTGCGCGGGATCATGCGCGACCCCTCGCAGGCGGATTCGCTGATCCCGTCGGTCAACCGCGAGGCCGCCGCCAAGCTCATCAAGGACGGCATCATCGAGGGCGGCATGATCCCGAAGGTCGAAAGCGCGTCCGAGGCTTTGAGCAAGGGCGTGGGCAAGGTCCATCTCATCGACGGCCGGCTCGCCCACGCGCTGCTGCTGGAAGTATTTACCGACTCGGGCGTGGGCACGGAGATCGCGCCGTGAATCGCCAGCGAGTGTCGCGCTCCAAGTTGAGTCAGGCGACCTCCTCCGGCGTCAACTCGACCGTCAGTTCCGGCAGCGAAGTGCGAATCTCCTCCAACGTCCGCGGCCCGATCAGCGCAAACGTGGGGAACGACTGGGCCAGCACGGAAGCCAGCGCGATGTTGATGGCTTCCACCCCACGTTCCTTGGCGAGAAGGAGCGTACGCTCCCGACGCTGAAAATTATCCTCGCTGTGCCAGCAGCGCACGATCTCGTCCTCGGTGGGCGAGTTCCCGACACGTGGTTGGCGGCTGGCCGGGTGGTAGTTCGGCGTGTGTGCGCCCTTGGCGATGACGACGGGTTCGTCGCGCAGGCCGGTGCGGTTCTTCATCCACTGGCCGAGCAAACACTCGGGCTCACCGCCACCGTACGCGAAGGCCGTGTCGAAGCAGTTGCCGCCCGCCTCCACGAATCCGTCGAAGAGCGCGGCGGCGTGCGCGTAGGTGTGCTGGTTGTCGCAGCCGATGACCAACCGCGAGACCCGGCTTGTCGAGACCGTGCACGCGGCCGTACTTCATCGCGCCGCCGTGAGGCCGGCCTCGGAGGCGTCAAGTCGTTCGAGCGGGTAGGTGAGTCCGATGGCTTCGCGCCACTGGTCAAGGGTGCGCATGTTCCCGAGCGAATCCGCCCAGCTCATCGCTGGCGACTGCCGGGCAGCGAGGTGTGCCGCGACGTGGTCCGCCTCGATGGTGTAGAGATACGCCTTGGCCGGGCCGGACGGCTCCAGGACGATTTCGCGCGCTTCCGGTTCGTCGTGACGGTGCACCACGATCTTGCTCGGGCCGCCGTCGCGTGATGGCGACCAGGGCGTCGGCAGGAAAAGGTGACCGTCCTCACCATAAATCCGCACGACGTTTTCCTGGGTCACGCGGACTCCGCACGCCAGTTGCGCGACGACGCCTCCCGGAAACGTGGCGACCGCCGCCGTGTACTCGTCCACGCCGGTCGGCCCGAGCTGGCCGACCGCTTGGAGCGCCGTCGGGTCCGCGGACGGCCCTCCGACCGCCGCGCCCGCTACCAGCCTCGACATCGACACCGGATAGCAGCCCACGTCCAGGATGCCGCCGCCGCCGAGCGCGGGATCAAGCAAGCGAGAGGTGGCGTCCGCGCTCGTGTGGAAGCTGAACGTCGCCTGGATCACCCTCACCGCTCCGATGGTCCCCTCGCAAATCAATTCCGCCACCTTGGCCGTCTGTGGATGGCAGCGGTACATGAACGCCTCCATCAGGAACACGTCGTGCCGCTGCGCCGCCTCGACGACTGCCATCGCCTCGGCGTGGTTCATGGCGAGGGGTTTCTCGCAGAGGATGTGTTTGCCGGCTGCCGCGCACCGGACCGCCCACTCGGCGTGACCCGAGTGCGGGTTGGAGATGTAGATCGCCTGCACTGCCGGATCGGAGAGGAGGTCTTCGTACGAGCCGTGGCAGGCCTCCGGCGGCAGGTCAAACTCGCGTCCGAACGCTTCGGCGCTAGTCTTCGTGCGGCTGCCGACGGCCACCAGTTTGCCGGTGCGGGAGTGGCCGAGTCCTTGGGCGAAAGCGCGGGCGATGTTACCGGTGGCGAGGATGCCCCATTGCAGGAGGGATTGCATATGGCCGGAGCATGAGGGCAGGGTGTGCGGGTGACAAGGGGGCTCCGGCGCTTTTCGCTTGCGGGGACGGGGTAGCGTGGGAAGGGTGTCTCCCACGGTCGGCCCACCCCCCGCATGAAAGCCCTCTTCCTGACCAACGAATATCCGCCGCACACCTACGGCGGGGCCGGTGTCCACGTTGATTACTTGAGCCGGGAACTCGCCAAACTCATGGACGTGGAGGTGCGCGCCTTCGCTGACCAGCGCCAGGACGAACCGCACCTCACCGTGCGAGGCTTCCCCAAGGACACCGCCGGCTACACCTGCCCGAAGCCGCTGCGCAGCGCCTTCGCCGCCGTCAGCCGCTGCGTGGACTTCAACACGACCGCCATCGACGCCGACGTGGTGCATTGCCACACGTGGTACGCGCAGTTCGGCGGGGTCATGGCCAAGCTCAACTACGGCCTGCCCTTCGTGCTGACCGTCCATTCGCTCGAACCGCTGCGCCCCTGGAAACGTGAGCAACTCGGCGGCGGGTACGATTTCACCTGCTGGATCGAGCGGACCGCGATGGAGATGGCCGATGCCATTGTCGCCGTGTCGCAGGAGACGAAGGCCGACGTGTTGCGGCTCTTCAACGTGGACGAGAAGAAAATTCACATCATTTACAACGGCATCGACCCGGACGAGTACCAGGTCGGCGGTGATGCGGACGCCGTCTGCACGGCGCACGGCATCGACCCGAACAAACCGTTCGTGCTTTTCGTTGGCCGCATCGCGCGGCAGAAGGGCATCATCCACCTGGTCAACGCCATCAAGTATTTCGCCCCTGACTTCCAGGTCGTGCTGTGCGCCGGCGCGCCCGACACGCCCGAAATCTCCGCCGAGATGCAGGCAGCCGTGGCGGCGGCCCGCGGCGGGCGGGATGGGATCATCTGGATCGAAAAGATGCTCGACAAAAAGAACGTCATCAGCCTCTACGGGAAGGCGGCGGTGTTCTGCTGCCCGTCGATTTACGAACCTTTCGGCATCATCAACCTCGAAGCGATGGCTTGTGAAACGGCCGTCGTCGCCAGCGCGGTCGGCGGCATCAAGGAAGTCGTCGTCCACGGCGAAACGGGCTTCCTCGTCCCGCTCCAACAGATGCAGGAAAGCCCCTTCGAGCCCGTCGATCCCGACCAGTTCGCCCGCGACTTGGCGGCGCGCATCAACGAACTGATGGCGCAGCCCGAACTACGCGCCCGTTTTGCCAAGGCCGGGCGCGAACGGGCCGTCGAGCGGTTCAGTTGGGCCTCTATCGCCGAGCAGACGCGCGACCTGTACGCCTCCTTGGTTACCACCGGTCGTCCCTCTTAACTTCCTGCCCTGTGTTCGTCGATCACGTCCGTATTTTCGCTAAAGCCGGAGACGGCGGGCCGGGGGCTTCGAGCTTCCGGCGGGAATCATTCGTGCCGCGCGGCGGTCCGGACGGCGGCGACGGGGGCAACGGCGGCAGCGTGATCCTGCGCGCCGACCCGCACACGGACAGCCTCGTGTCGCTGTTCTACGAACCGCACGTTCGCGCCCGTGACGGCGGCCGGGGTAAAGGCAAGCAAATGTCAGGCAAGTCCTCGCCGGTCCGGACGGTGCCGGTGCCGATTGGCACGATGGTTTTCCGCCTGCCGCCCGGCGCGACGATCTCCCAGCGTTCGGCGGAAGGCGACCCCGATGCCACTGCGCCGGACGACGCGCCGCCGGTGCCGACCGGGGACCTCGAACTCGTCGCTGACCTGACCGCCTCTGGCCAGGAACACGTTCTCTGCCGGGGCGGCGACGGCGGCCGGGGCAACGTGCATTTCAAGAGCGCGCGCAACCAGGCCCCCACGCGAGCCGACCCCGGCTTCCCTGGTGACGAGGGATACTTCTACCTCGAACTCCGTAAGATCGCCGACGCAGGCTTCGTCGGTTACCCTAACGCGGGCAAGTCCACGCTCCTGGGCAAGCTGTCGGCCGCCCGGCCGAAGGTCGCCGCCTATCCATTCACCACGCTGCACCCGATGGTGGGGATCATGGAATTTCCCGGCACGTACGAACGCACCACGCTCGCCGATATCCCCGGCTTGATCGAGGGCGCGCACCGCAACGTCGGCCTGGGTCACGAGTTCCTGCGCCACATCATGCGCTGCCGCCTCTTGATGTTCGTCCTCGACATGGCCGGCAGCGAGGGCCGGCACCCGCTGGAAGACCTGGCGAGCTTGCGACGGGAGCTTTCGCTCTACAACGCGCAACTCGCCGGGCGCCCGTGGATCGTCGTCGCCAACAAGATGGACCTCCCGGAGGGCGAGGAAAACTTCCGGTTGCTCCGCGAGCGTTTCCCGAAGATCGAGTCGATCCCGATCAGTGCCGAACAAGGCACCGGGCTCGACCACCTGCGCCAACGCCTCCAAAAGCTGCTGCTTGCCAATTCCTGAGTCTTTTCTACCCGGGCCGCCACGCCGGGTTCTTGGCGTGCGTGGGCAGCACGAGCCCGTTGATGAGGCATTCCGTCATTGTCTCCGCGAGCGTTTGCACCGGCCGCCAAGGAACGTGCGGATGGTTCGAGCGCACCTGATGGAGCGAAATCACTCCATGTAGCCCGTTCCACAAGGTTTGGGCAATGAGCGGGATGTCTCGGTATTCCGGCCGGAACACCCCCGCTGCCAACGCCTTGAACACCGCCGAATGCAAGAAGTCGTACGCGTCTCGCTCTTTGGCCGGTTCCTCGTCGCTTCCGCCTGTGGGGGAAGGGCCGGGTTCGGCCCGGGCGATGAACATGGCGCGGTACTGGTTGGGATATCTCAGGCCGAAGTCCACGTACCCCATGGCGACCGCCAGCAGGCGCGCAAGCGGATCAGCCAAGCGTTCGGCCTGGATCAATCGTCGGCTGAAGACGGCGAAATCTGCCGCGCAGAGTGCGCGCACGAGCGCCTCCTTGTTCGGGAAGTACAGGTAGATCGTGGTGGCGGAGTATTCGATGCGTTGTGCCACCGCCCGCAACGTCAGGGCCTCCTCACTGCCGTCGGTGAACAGTTCCCGCGCGGCCTCGATGATCTTCAGCCGCTCCTCACTTCTCTCCCTACCACGACGAGCAACGTTATTTTTCATAACATTGTTATGTCAGGGAAGAAGATGAAGAAAAAGCATGTTGTGTCAGGATGCATCCTTGTGAGTTCCGCTCCCCGACCTAGCAAAGTCCGCTTGGACTTGCTTCTGACCAGTCGCGGCTTGTTCGAGACGCGGGAGCGAGCCCAGCGTGCGATCCTGGCGGGTACGGTGTACGTCGAGGGCCAGCGTGTCGACAAGCCGGGCACCAAGGTCGCTGAAGACGCTCAGTTAGACGCGCGACAGAAGGAGCGTTACGTCAGCCGTGGTGGGCTCAAGCTGGAAGGCGCGTTGTCACACTTCCACCTCGATCCCGCCGGCACGATTTGTCTCGACGTGGGGGCTTCCACGGGTGGGTTCACCGATTGCCTGCTCCAGCACGGCGCCGCGCGAGTGTACGCCTACGACGTGGGGCACGGGCAGTTGGACTGGAAGATCCGC
>CAXUIU010000018.1:0-22672 GCA_964250955.1 uncultured Chthoniobacterales bacterium
GTGTAGGAAACCGACTGAGATGTGAGAAGTGGAAACGCTCGGTCCAGCCAACAAAAACCCCGCGCTGGGCATCAGCGCGGGGTGTTCAGGCAGAACCTAAACAAACAAGCTCTGCGCTTACTGCGGAGTACCTGAGTGCTGCGCGCTGCGCGTGGCGGGAGGCGGCGGATTTTCCTCGTTGCCGGTGGTCGTGGTAGACGACGTTTGGGTGTTGTTGTAGCTCGGCTTCCGGGAAGACGAAGACGTGTTGCACGCCGACAACGTCAGCGACGCGGCGGCGAGGACCAGGAACAGGTAGCGCATGGGGTGTTTAAGGAATCAGCGGTTGGTGGTTGGTTTGGACTGGAACGACAAGTTTTCTATGGGTCAGACCCTCGACAGCAATGAATCCATTGTCACAAGCTCGTCACAAAGGAAAGAGCCGCTTCGTGTTCGAGACTGACCATTTTGTAAATCGTGGCAGGCAACTCATATACGCTTGTCATTTGGCGGCTGGCCGTTCCCTCGGACGCCGGGCTAAAACCGCGTTACGACGCCCACGAAGGGCTGGTAGTCAGGCGCATCGGCGGACACGCCGAAGTTGCAGCCGGCGTCGAACTGCAAGTTTTCCAGGGGCCGCCAGCGCACGCCGACATCCACCTGCCGCGCGTCCGTCGAGCCTGGACCGGTCGTCAGCGTGTCGTAGTATTCCAGATACGCCTGCACACGGTCCTGCTTGCGGAACAAATTGTGGTAGAGCGTGACACCGCTCACAAAACCGAACTCGTTGTCCGTGTCGCTGGAATTACGGAAAATGCTTGGCTGCACGTTGACCACAGTGCTGAAACCCAAGGGCAATTTGAAGTTGAAGCAGAAGATGATGTCGCCCTGCACGTACTCCGAATCGAGATGGTGCGATTGCGTAGGCAAGACGATTTCCGGGTCGATGGAAAACGCGAAAACCTTGCTGTCGTTGCCGACGAGGACCAGGCGCGTGCGCACCGTCAAATCGGTGGCACCCGCGATGTCGCTGTCCGAGCGTCCGTGGCCGCTGGAGTTGAGGGACCGGGTGCGTGTCTCATCGATCCCGCTCCAGACTAGCTCCAATTCCACATTGTTGAGCAGTCCGAGGCGGACGTGGGTAGACTGGAAGTAGTTCCAGGTGTCAGTGCGCGTCGCCCCGAGGCCCAGCGAGTAGGCCAAGCCGGTTTCGAGGTAATAGTGCCCTGCATCGACGGAGTGCGCGCCGGTGGTTTGGTCGGGGCGGCTGCTGCTGAAATCACGCAGGAGGTCCTTCGGCGTGGGGTTGAACAGGTTATACTGGTTCTTGTCGGTGCGCAGCTCGGCGGAGGAACCATCGGCATTGTCTGCCGCATCGGTGCTGCCCGCCTCGGCCGAGTGGAGCAGCAACACAGCGCCCGCCGTGTAAACGGCCAGGCGAAGCGACCAGGAGGCAAACGCACGACGGAACGCAGTGGGGGGAGAGAAAAAACTCATGGATGGCAGAATATCAATCCACCCGGTGCATGCCAAGCCGCCTCTTCGCTCGAAGACTTCTGGAAAGATCGAGACGAGGCACACCCATGCGCGGCCCTACTTCGCCGTCTCGTCCGGCTTGAGGATCACGACTCGCGCCACCGTTTCCTGACCGAGCCGCTTGAAGTAATAGACGGTCACCTTCTGGCCTACGTGCACGTCCCGAATCGTGCCGTGTTTGTTGTCGGCTTTGTATACATTTACGTCGGGGTCGATCTGGTAGGTAAATGGTCCCCGGCGGCTGTCGACCGTGATCGTCAGTGAGCCGGCAATCGCCGTCACCTTGCCGGTGGAATCGTAGGTGGTCGAAGACGTGGTGTTGTTTTCGCTCTCGTCCTGGGCGCGCAAACCGCGAGGCATCGACACCCCGATCGAGAGCGCCAGCACCGCGGCTGCCAGCAGCCGACAATGGGGAATTTTCATCCCGTAGCATCGGGCCGTCAGAAGCTCGAAGTCAATTGGATGAAGAGATTCTGCACGGCGTTCGCGTCGTAAAAATTGCGAATGGTGCCGTTGCTCGCCTGGCTGCCGTTGAGATTGTGAACGTTCTTATCCAGGTTCCACGCGCCGTAGTACCAAACTTCGGCTTTGAGCCAATCGGTGATGTTGTAGCCCAAGTTGATGCGGAAACCCTGGGTGTTCAGACGGCTGAGTGCGAAGTTCGGGTCGTTGGTGTTTGGATCGAGCGAGGCGATGCCGTACTGGCGGTAATCGGCGGAAACATACCAATCGTGCTTGCGCTTGAGTTCGCCGAGCTGGAGCCCGGCGAGCCAGGTGGTCGAATCCTGGAAGTGGTTGACGGATTGAATGTCGTAAACGTTCGCCGCCCGGCCGCTGCCGTCGAGGTTATAGGCGAAATCCCAGTAGAACTTGCCTTTGAAGGGGCCGACCGGGAACTTCACGTCGCCGTTGAACATGGCCACGTACAGATCGTTCGTCGCCCGGTCATTGTTGAATTGGGCTGCGCCTTCCAGGAAGCCTTGCGTCGGTGCTAGCGGGTTGGCGACCGTGATCGAGTTGCCGTTGGCCCGTCCGCCCGCCGCCCCGACCGCGTTGCCGCTGACACCCACCGAGCCATGAAGCAGGTAGCAATAAAACGCGGGAGCGAGGGTCATCGTCACGGTTTCAGTGGGCTTGTAGGTCACCACGATGTCGTTGTACGAGAGGATGGCGTCTTCCTTGCGATCCTGCGCGGTGGGGATCGTGCTCGCCGGGTTGGTCGAGTATACGTTGACGACAGTCGAGCCAGTGACGGCCCCGGCGGCGTTGGTCGTCGCCAGGCGCGTGGGCGTAACCGAGTACCCGCTCTCGGGGTTGTCGTAGAAGATGTACTGACCGAAGTTTGCGGCGACGCTCAGCTTGGGGTTGATTTCAAAGGTGAGTTTCTCGGTCAAGCCGACCGGATTGATGTCGCCGAAGTCAAAGATCGCATCCTCGTTGTTGTAAAAGGGCGCGAACAACTTGCCGATGATGACCGTTGCCCATGGGGTGGCTTTGTAGCCGAGGATGAACTGGTGCAGGTAGATGCCGTAGTCATCGAACCCTTCCGTGATCGCCTGGTTTTGAGCGTCGGACTGGCCGTTGGTGGCCACGCCAACGGCTGCGTACCAGTTGTCGTTAAAGGTGTAATTGAGGTTTAAGCGCAGGCGAAAGATGTACCGGCTGCGCTGGAGTTGGTTGCCGCCGCCGGGGTACTGGAAATCTTCGTTGTCGTAGTTGTAGCGGAAACGCAAGTCGCCCGCGATGGTCAGTTCCTGCACCTGCTTGCCTGCGGCACGCAGGAAAGTGGGCACTTCGGTGCTGTCGGACTGGACGTTTTTGCCCTTGGAGTCGTTTTCCATCACGTTGAGTTCTCTTTCGAGTGCCTCGACGCGGGCCTCCAGGCTCTTGTCATAAGGGTCGGCGGCGCGGGTGCTCCTCAGGGGCAACGCGGCCGAAGCAACCGCGAGGACGGAGGCGATGGCAAGCCGCTTTTTAGGCAAGTCGGCGAGTTTGCGGAAGACGACGTTCATGGAGGAATGAGGATGAAAAAGGGGGGCGGGCGGAGGTGGTTGGCACCCGTTTTGGAGAAACCGTCGCCGGATAGCAACGTTATATTTGAAATAATATAACGGTCTGGGGGCATCCCGGATACAAATGGGACCATGGCGGAGGCGGCTGCTCGCTGCAAAGCAAAAACCCCGTGCCAGCCGACCGGCACGGGGTTTTTGCTTTGGTTTGAGCGAGAATCGACCTACTTGCCCTTTTTTCTGTCCGCCTCCTTGATCACCACGATCCGGGCAACCGTGGGCTCGCCGTCACGCAGGTAGTAATAGACGGTGGCCTGCTGGCCCTCGTGCACGTCCCCGATTTTGAGCCGCTGATTATCTGGTCCGACGACGTGGAGGTCTTGCCCCAAGCGGTAGGTGAACGGACCGCGTCGGCTGGTCACACTGATGGTCGTGGCCGATACGGCAGTCACCTTCCCGGTGGAATCTTCCGTGGTGGACGATGAAGTGTCGGGGCCGGTCGGCGCTTGCGCCCGCAGACTTCCGCAGGCCAGGAAGACCGCCACGGCACCCATCCCAAGACACAGTGCGGCGGAGCGCGTCCACAAATCGTATGGTTTCATACAAAATGGGATTCGCTCCGCCGCAAGGCTTTGGCCGTTTGCCCGCTCGGGTTAGAAGCTGGAGGTCAACTGCACGATCAGATTTTGCGAGGCGTTGGCGTCGTACAGTGCGTTGTTGGCCGAGGCCGCGCCGGTGGATAGCAAGCGGACGTTCTTATCCAGGTTCCACGCGCCGTAGTACCAAACTTCGGCTTTGAGCCAATCGGTGATGTTGTAGCCCAAGTTGATGCGGAAACCCTGGGTGTTCAGACGGCTGAGTGCGAAGTTCGGGTCGTTGGTGTTTGGATCGAGCGAGGCGATGCCGTACTGGCGGTAATCGGCGGAAACATACCAATCGTGCTTGCGCTTGAGTTCGCCCAACTGGAAGCCAGCCAGCCAGGTGTTGCTGTCGCGGAAACCGCCCGGGGTCTGCACGTTGTAAACCTGATGGGCGCGTTCGCTGCCCTCGAAGTTGTACGCGAAATCCCAGTACACCTTGCCCTTGAAGGGACCAACCGGGAACTTCACGTCACCGTCGAACAAGGCGATGGCGAGATCCCGCGTGGCGAGATCGCTGTTGAACGCCGCGACGTTCTGCAACGCACCCTGACTCGGCGCGAGCGGGTTGGCCGTGTTCACGGCGTTCGGGGTGGAGCGTCCGCCCCCGGACCCGGTGGCGTTGCCGCTAATACCCACCGAACCGTGCAGCAGGTAATCATAGAAGCCGGGAGCCAAGGTGAGTGTCACCTTGTCGGTCGGCTTGTACGTGATGACGACATCGTTGTAGGTGAGGATGGCGTCTTCCTTGCGATCCTGCGCGGTTGGCACCGTACTGGCCGGGTTGTTGGAATACACGTTAACCGTGGTAAAACCTGTCACGACACCGGCGGCGTTGGTGGTCGCCACACGCGTCGGTGTAATGGCGTAACCACTCTCCGGGTTGTCGTAAAAGATGTATTGGCCCAGGTTGACCGCGATGTTGAGCGTTGGGGTGACATCGAAGTTGAGCTTCTCGGTCAGACCAGTGGGTGTGATGTCGCCGAAGTCGACAATGGCATCCTCGTTGTTGTAGAAAGGAGCGAACTGCTTGCCCAAAATGACCGTGGCCCACGGCGTCACCTTGTAGCCGAGCAGGAACTGGTGCAGGTAGATGCCGTAGTCGTCGAAGCCTTCGGTGATCGCCTGGTTCTGGGAATCCGACTGGCCGTTGGTGGCCACGCCGAGCGCGAGGAAGAAGTTGTCGCTGAGCGTGTAGTTCAGGTTCAAGCGCAAGCGGAACAAATAGCGGCTGCGCTGGAGTTCATTGCCGCCGCCGGGATACTGAAAGTCCTCGTTGTCGTAATTGTAGCGAAAGCGCAGATCGCCCGAGATGGTCAGTTCCTGGACGTTTTTGCCCGCGGCACGCAGGAAAGTGGGCACCGCCGTGCTGTCGGCCTGCACGTTTTTGCCCTTGGAGTCATCCTCCATGATATTCAGCTCCTTTTCGAGCGCCTCGACACGAGCTTCCAGGCTCTTGTCGTAGGGGTCAGCGGCGTGGACGGCCGAGGTAAAAAAGGGGCTGGTGCCGAGGGTCAACAGCGCGAGAGTCGCCGCCGTTCTTAACGCTCGTGCGGCCTTTGGTTTGTGGTGATGGATGGTCATTCCGTGGTTTGAGTTGGGTAGGTTTAGGTGGCGGCCAAGCTCTTGAAGAACACGCCCGCGCCACCGTTCTCAACGAATGAAATTCCTGCCGACACGCAAAAATTGTGACGATTCTGTCACTCTATCGCTGGAGAATGTTTTGCTGCAACTCAGCTCGCGGACTAAACCACGCGCAGAGCAGCTTCCACGTCACGTCAAGACAATCGAAAGGTCAGGAGCTATGCGGCACCATCACGGGCAACCTTATTTCGACCCGGGTTCCTTGACCGGGTCTGCTGTGCACCGAGATCGCTCCCCGCAGGCGTCCGACGAGTTCCTTGCAGTTCGCCAAGCAACCGCTCGCATCGGACAGAGTGGCGGCAGCCGACCGTTGGCGACGTGTCCCAAAGATGCGCCCGACTTCTCCCGTCGCCATACCACTACCGGTGTCTTCGACCACCACTCCCCAGTGTGCGCCGGCGGGAGGCCGGAACTCTAACCGCACCCAACCTGCCGACGTGTGCGTGATGGCGTTTTCCAGCAAGGTGGCAACAATATGCCGGACCTTTTGTGCGTCGGCGATGACATCGTGCCAGTCGGGGTAGGAAGCGACTTCAAATCCCAAGCCCTTCTGCTCTGCCAACGGACGGAACGCCGCGACGATTTCTTGCAGCAAGCGACCAGGATTCAGCAGGTCGGCCCGCAGCGGTGTGCACTCGTGCTCCGGGTTCGTCACCCGCGTGGCAGGAGTATCATGAACGTCAGCGCAAAACTGCTTGCGGTGATTCACATGTCCGAATGGTGAGGTGCTAGTTGCGCTCTATCGAAGATGATTGGATGGCTGCTGCTTCCAACGAATCCCGGCTGCCGCCTGAGGAAACCAAAGGGCGAGGGCTATTTGAGCGCGCCCCTCTGGTAGTCGAGGGCGCGGCGGCGGACTTGATAATCGAAGCGCGACGTGGCTCCCTGGATTTGCGCTTGGATCTGCTGGAGTTCGGCTTGGCTGACTTCCACGATGGAACTGGTGCCCGCCTGGTAGCGTGCCTGCGACAATTGGAAAGCTTGTTGTGCGCTGGTGACCAATTGCTCTGAAAGACCGATGGCTTGATACGCCGCCTGTGCATCCGTCCAAGCGGTGTACACGTCGCGGGCAGCCTCGGTTTCCTGATCCTGGAGGAGTTTCTCCGCAGCCTGGGCACGCAGGAACGCCTCGCGCTCCCGAGCCGTCAGCAGACCGCCGGTGAACACCGGGATGTTGATGTTGATGCCGCCCGCCGCGTAGCTGCCGGGCAGGTCGTTGTCTTTGCGGGCGGGGCTGACCCCCGCGCCACCCTGCGCGGAGATGACCGGGTACTGGGCGGCGCGTTCGGCCTTGGCGAAACGCAGGGCGGCGTCGCGGTCGTTGCGGGCGGCCAGCAGGTCAGGTCGGTGCGCCCAAGCATCGGCGATGAGCGGACCTACGTCGCCGGGAGGGGCAGGGCCAACTTCCACCGGTTCCAGGGTAAAATCCGTCTTCTTGCCAATACCCAAGGAGGCCGATAGTTCGGCGAGCGATTCCTGCACCCGCGCCTGGGCCTGGATTTGCAGCAGCTTGGCCTGGGCCAGACCCACCTCCGCGAAGTTCACGTCCAGGCTCGATTTGAGCGCGTTGACGAACAGCGCATGGGTGCGGTCCACCAGCACCTGGTTGGTCGCCACGTTCTGGTTCGACACGGAGAGGAGGGCTTGCGCTCCCTGCGCGGCGAAGTACGCCTGATCGACCCGGAAGAGCAGCGTCTGGCGGGTGACCTCCGTGCGTTGCGCCGCCGAGAGCGCGTTGGAGCGGGCGCTGGTGGTCAAATAGTAGGTTCGTCCAAAATCCGTGATGAGCTGGCTGAGCAAGCCGCCGTCCGATTGGCGCGAGAGGATGGTCGGGTTGGTGATGCCCCCGATGGCGGCGAGCCTGGAATTATCGTTTTTAGCCGCCACGCCCACGAGGTCGGCCTGGAGCTGGGGAAAAAATTGCGAACGCGCTTCATACACGCGTTGCACCTCCGCCTGCGCGCGCAGCTGGCTGGCAGCCAGCAACGGCTGGTTGGCGACGGCATAATCCTCTGCTTGACGCAGGCTCAAGCGCCTGGCCACGCTCGGCAGTGCAGCCGGGGCGGACGGTGGCGACACCGGCTGGATCGTCTTGGCGGTCGAGCGCACCTCCGGCGACCAATCATCGGGGTATTCGACGTTTGGGCGCGCCGGTTTCGGCTTGGCGTGGAGGCTGCCGCTGGCAGCGAGCGTGAGAAGCACGCAGGATACGAGTCGTTTCATGCAAAAACGTCTTTTCGGACTCTGGCGCAGCCTCAGGCGACCCCGGCGGGCTGCGGGGCGGGAGCGGACGGCGACGGCCCCTGTTTGGCCTCGTGCTGCTTGAGCCTTTCACGCCGCCCGTGGACCAGCAGGAACGCCGCCGGCACGATGAACACGGTCAATACGACCGATACCGCCAGGCCGCCGATGATCGAGCGGGCCAGGGGCGCGTAGGATTCGCTGCCCTCACCCAGCTTGAGGGCCATGGGGATCAGGCCCATGAGAGTAGCGAGGGAAGTCATCAGGATCGGGCGCAGACGCACGCGCACCGCGTGGCTGACGGCCTCGCGCACGCTCATGCCGTCCTCAATGAGGCGATGGGTAAACTCCACGATGAGGATGCTGTTGCTCGTCACGATGCCCACCATCATGACCACGCCCATCAGCGACATGATGTTGAGGGTCGTACCAGACAGGCTCAGGATCAGCAGCACGCCCGTGATCCCCGGCGGCACCGCCAGCAGGATCAAAAACGGGTCCATGAAGGAGCGGAACTGCGCCACCAGGATGAGGTAAACGAGCAGCGTGGCCAGCAGCAAGCCCGTGCCGAAGGAACTGAACGCCTGGTTCATCGACTGCACGGAACCGCGGATGACAACCGTCGTGTTCGGCGGCAGCTTCGTGCGGTTGACGATTTGCTGCACCTGCTCGTAGACCTTGTTCAAGCTCTCCCCCGACGGGGCGACGTACACGTCCACCGTGCGCCGGATTTGGTAGTGGTCCACCTCGGTTGGCGAAAGCATGTGCGAGATATGGACCAGCGAATCCAACCGCGTCGGCTGCTTGAGGTTGGGCGCGCGTAGCGGCATGGTGCCCAGGTCGTTGAGGCTGCGAATCGTGTTGTCGGGATATTGCACGGTCAGCAGGTAGTTGTTCCCCGTTTTTGGATCGATCCAGTAACTCGGCGCGATCATGCCGTTGCTCGTCAGGGCCGTGATGAGGCTATCGACCACTTCCTTGGCGTTGAGTCCCAACTCGCTGGCGCGCTCGCGGTCGATGTCCACCTTCAGCGAGGGGTAATCCACGTCCTGGGGCACGAGCACGTCGCTGACCCCTGGCAGGGCGCTGGCTTCCTTGCCAATTTGTGCGGCGATGTCGTGGTCGGCCTGCATGTCCTGGCCGCTGACCTGGATGTCCAACGGCGCGGGCACGCCTTGGTTGAGAATGGCGTCCACCAGACCGCCCGTCTGGAAGTAGGCACTGACTTGCGGCATTTCCCGGCGTAGGGCGGTTCGGACCCGGTCCATGTATTCAAAACTGGAAAGTTTGTGTCCGGAGTTCAAGCCCACCTGCACAAAGGCCGTGTGCGGCGCGGCGTTGGAAGTCAAGATGGAAGAGAAGCCTGGCGTGATGCCGATGTTTGAGACGATGATCTTGAGTTCGTCCTTGGGCACCTCCTTGCGCACGATGTCTTCCACTTGGGCAATGAGCTGGTCGCTCAGTTCCAGACGCGTGCCCGAGGGGGCCTTGACGTTGATGACGAACTGGCTCGGGTCCGTGCGCGGGAAGAACGCTTTGCCGATGAATGGATAGAGCGCCAGGCTCACCAGGAAGATGCCCAGGATGGACAGCACCGTCGCCAAGGGACGCAGCAGCGCGAAGTTCAGCACGCCGTCGAAACGGTCGAGGAAGCCATCGAACTGGCGGTTGAACCACGCGTTGAACCGCGCGCCCCACCCGCGGGGTTTCTCGGGCGCATGGCCATGGCGTTGCGCGTCCCGCCGGCTGGGTTGATCGTCGTACACCGGCTTGCCATCCTTGCCGGCGGCATCGTAGCCATCGTTGTGATTGCCGCCGCCATGGCCCTTGATGAGCTTGGCGCAAAACAGCGGCACCACTGTCATCGCCACGAAGTACGAGGCGAAGAGCGACAGCACCACGGAAAGCGCCAGGGCCGAGAACAGGTACTTGCTGACGCCGACCAGGAAGGTCACGGGAAAGAAAACGACGGCGGTGGCGAGCGTTGCGGCGAGCACCGGCAGGGCCACTTCCGCGCCGCCCTTTTCCGCCGCGACCTCCGGCGACTCGCCCTCTTCCAGGTGCCGGAAGATGTTTTCCAGCACGACGACCGAGTTGTCGATGAGCCGCGAGAATGCCAACGCGAGTCCGCCGAGGATCATCGTGTTCACGCTGCTGCCGCCCATTGAGAGCGCGATGAACGTGGCCAAGGCAGAAAGCGGAATGGACAGGAACACTGCCATCGTCGCCCGGAAGTTGCCCAGGAACACGAGGATCATCAATCCCGTGAGCACCATGCCGATGCCGCCTTCGTGCAAGAGGTTTTCGATGGCCGTCTTGACGAACACCGATTGGTCGAACACCACTTGCGTCACCAGGTTCTTGGGCACGTCCAGCAGGCCGCCGACGACCTTCTTGACGCCCTCGACGACCGAGATCGTATTGGAGTCGCCACCCTGTTTGAGCACTGGCAGGTACACGCTTCCTTGGCCGTTGACGCGCACTTTGTTGACCTGGATTTGCGAGGCGTCCACCGCCTTCCCAACGTCCGCCACCAGCACCGAAGCGTTGCCCACGGTTTTGAGCGGCAGCATGTTGATGTCCTTCGTCGCGTTGATCTGGCTGTTGGCGTAGACGTTGTAATCGTAGGGACCGATCTTCACGTCGCCCGCCGGGAGGATGAGGTTGGCCTCGTTGACGTTGCGCACCACGTCCATGACGCTGAGGTCATGGGCTTCCAACTTCATCGGGTCCACGTAAACCATGATCTGGCGGTACTTGCCGCCGAAGGCCGGGGGCACCGACGCGCCCTTCACGCCCGCCATCTGGTTGCGGATCGTGAACTGGCCCAGGTCGCGTAACTGCGCCTCGCTCAGGCCATCGCCTTTGAGGGTCACCAAGCACACGGGCAGGCTCGACGCGTCGAACTGCATGACGATGGGTGGCAGCGTGCCCGGCGGCAGGTAGCGCAGGCTGGCCATGGCGAGGTTGGCTACGCTGGTCACGTCCGAATCCGGGTTGCTGCCCGGTTGGAAGTACACTTTGACCAAGCTCACTCCCGTCAGGGAGCGGCTTTCCATGTGGTCGATGCCCGAGGCAAGCGTGAACATGCGCTCGAACTGGCCGGTGATGTCATTCTCGATCTGCTGGGGCGGCATCCCCGAAAAAAAGGTGGCGACCACCACCACGGGAATTTTGATGGGGGGGAACAGATCCACGGGCATTTGTTCCAGGCTCGACACCCCGACCACGCAGACCATCAGGCAGATGACGATGATTAAATATGGGTAGCGAATCGCAAAGCGGGACATGATCTTGGGATTTGTAGGCTGGAAAGCAAACGGTGCATGGAGATTGGGACGTGCTGCCGGAGCAGCTCATCCACCCACCGGACGAGCTTGGAAATTGGGACGTTTTAAGGTTTGTCCGGGATGGTGGCTGGCGGTGTCGAAGTAGTGGCGTGCGGGTCCAGAGGGGCAGGAGTGGATTTATCGGGTTGGGAGGAACTCGTCTCGCCATCGGGTTGTGGCGGCAAGTCCAGCTTGGGTTGGCCGACGATCTTCACCTCCACCTGTTGGCCAGGGTGTACCTGCGAGCGGTTGCCGATCATCACCACGTCGTCTTCCTGGAGGCCATCGGTCACCTGGAACCTATCGGGCATTTCCACGCCGAGCTTCACAGGACGGGCGACGATCTTGTGGTCGGAGCCGATGAGATAAACACTCGGGTTCTTGGGGTCGCTGACCGCCTCGGTGGGGATCGCCAGTGCGTTAGGACGCTTGGCGTATTGGAAGAGCACCACGGCGTACATGCCCGGCACGATCTCCAAGTCCGGGTTGTCGATCTCGATTTCGGTGTTCATCGTGCGGGTCTGATCGTTCACCTCGTTCTGGAAGCGGGTGATCTTGCCAGTGAAAAGCTTGCCGTGTAGCGAATCGACTTTGACGTTGACCGGCACGCCCACGTGAACGTCCTGCACGAAATCCACCGAGACGGGAAAATCTAGCCGCAGGTGATAGTTGTCCGAAATTTGCAGGAGTTCCGGTGCACGGTCGGAACTGGTGCCCGACTGCACGAGCGCACCAGGATCGACGCTGCGCTGAGTGACCACTCCGTCGAACGGCGCGGTGATACTCGTATAGGTGACGCGCGTTTGGAGTTCCCCGACCTTGGCCTTGGCAGCGTTGACCGCCGCAGCGGCGTTGGCGTCCTTGGAACGGGCGGTGTCGAGGTCCTGCTGTGCCACGAGTTTCGGATGCTCCTTGTTGACCTGTTCCAAGCGGGTGTAGAGCAGGTGTTCGTTGTTATAATCCGCTTCTGCCTGCTGCTGGTTGGCCTTGGCGTTGTTGAGCTGGTCCTGGAGTTCGGGCACGTTGAGGGTGGCGAGCACCTGGCCCTTTTTAACCTTGTCGCCGAAGTCCACGAGCATCTTCTCGACGTAGCCCGTGACGATGGCGTGCAGTTGCGCTTGCACGTAGGGCCGGAACTCGGCGGGGATCGGCACCTCGTTGTACATATCTTGGCGCACCACCTTGGCCGCGCCTACGGTGACCGTCTCGTTATTGGCCTGCTGGGTTTTGTTTTCGCCTGGTTTGAAGAACAGGAAATAGACCGCCGCCCCAGCGATCAGCAGGACGCTGAGCACCCACAGCCAGGTCTTCCCAGGGCTCGGCCGCCCGGCGGGCGGGGCGGTCTGGGGACGGTCCCGCCGCGCATCGAATGGGGCGGAGTCATGACTTGGCCGTGCCCCCTCAGAGCCGTTGCGGTCTGGCTGCGCCGGGCTGGGATGTTCTTGGTTCGGATTCTCGGTTTCCATGTTCTCTCTTCGCAAGTTTGTCGGAGCATCTAGGCATCAATGGCGGGCATCGCTAATCTTCCAGTTTTGGGGGCGGTTGGCGTCTTCCGCCGCCCTGCCGATTGCTCCAGAGGGAGGCGTACGGTCAAACAGCATCCGCCCTCCGGGAGATTAGCGGCCTCGACACTGCCTCCGTGCGCCGAGCAAATCGAACGCACGATGGAGAGACCCAGGCCCGCGCCGTGTTCGGAGTGCGTGCGCACCGTGTCGGCGCGGAAAAAACGCTCGAAAACGTGCGGCAACGCCTCGACCGGAATGCCCGGTCCGCGGTCGGCAACCTCCAGCACGGCTTCCTTGTCGGAAGCATAAACGCGCAGGCGGACTTCGCCGCCCTCCTGGCTGTACTTGATCGCGTTGCCCAGCAAATTGACGATCACCTGCTTGAGACGGAAATTATCCCCTGACACCTTCACGGGTTCCGTCGCGTCGCAGTGGACGACGATGCCTTTTTCATCGGCCAGGAGCATCATCTGATCGGCGGTGGTGACGACCAGTTTGGCCAAATTCACGGAGGTAATGTTGATCACCGCCTCGCCGGTTTCGAGCCGTGAAATGGCAAAGAGTCCTTCGACGGTGCAGACCAGACGCTCGGTTTCCTCCAACACGCTCGCGATCTTCATGCGCACGGCGGGCGCGACATCGGATTCCTGGCTCAGTGTTTCGAGTTCCACGCGCATGATCGTCAAGGGGGTACGCAGTTCGTGGGAGGCATCCGCCGAGAACCGTTGGGCATGCTGGAAGGCGTGATCGAGCCGCCCGATCATTTCGTTTAGGACGACGGAGAGATGTTCGATCTCGTCGTCGGTGCGAGCCACGGGCAGACGCTGGTTGAGGTTGTAGGAAGTGAGGGCTTTCGCGCCGTCGATGATCCGGCGCACCGGCAGCAGCGCGCGGCGCACGAGCACCACACCACCTGCCACCGCGATGGCGAGGATGAAAGGCAGTCCACCGCCAAGCGTAAGAAGAAAACCTCGCAACACCTGCTGACTCGGCAGCTTCGACGCGCCGCAGTCGATGGGATAATTCTGGCCGCCGACCTCCGCCGAATTCTGCACCAGGAGCAAATTGCCCAGGGTCACGGAACGTCGGCTACCCGCAGGTGACGCGGGAGGCGGCAGCGTGGCGACCTCAGCGGGATCGAAGGATTTGTCCGTGGGGGCACCCGAGACATAGAGGATTGAGCCATCTGGGCGGTGGATACGGATGAAACGGTCGTTGTGCTCAGGAGCGTAGCTGGTCTTAATCAGATCAATGGTATAGGGCTCGCCCTCGCGCTCAACGTGTGCCGCGACGATGGCGGCAATCTGCTGCGCCCGGCGCTGGAGGGTGTCCGTCTGGGCGATCCGCAGGTAATAACGCAGACCCAAATAGGTGTAGAATCCAAAGCTCAGGCAGACGAGCAGTGAAATGCCTGCGCACCAGGAGGCCAGCCGAAAGGTGATCGAGCGCGTGTTCATAACGGGTGTTCGCTCAGATAGTACCCTGCCCCCCGTGCCGTGTGAATGAGTTGCGCTTTGTACGGCTCGTCGAGTTTGGCGCGGAGTTGGCGCACGTACACGTCCACGATGTTGGTCAACCCCTCGAAGCTCTGGTCCCAGACGTGTTCGACGATCATCGAGCGCGAGACCACGCGGCCCGCATTGAGTGCGAGGTACTCCACCAGGGAGTATTCCTTGCTCGTCAGCTTGATGCCTTGGCCCTCGCGCCAGACTTGGTGGCGTACACGGTCGATTTCCAGGTCCGCGACGCGGATGACGTTGTCACGTTTGGTGGTGCCTCGGCGCAGGAGCGCCTTGACCCGCACGGCCAACTCCGCGAAGGCAAACGGTTTGGTCAGGTAATCGTCTGCGCCCGCCTCGAAATTGGCGATCTTGTCGGAAACCGCGTCCCGGGCGGTGAGCACGAGCACAGGCACTTCCTTGTTGGTTTGACGCAGACGCACCAGCAGTTCCGTGCCACTCAACCCGGGGAGCATTAGATCGAGGATGACGAGGTCATAGGGAACTTCCCGGCTGGCATGCAATCCGTCCAAACCGTCGCCCACCCGATCCACGGCAAAGCGTTCGGCTTCTAGGCCCTTGGAAACGGCGCGGGCTACCTTTTCGTCGTCTTCGATCAAGAGGATTCGCATGTTCAACGTCATGCACCCTGACGCATGAAGATGAGGATCAGATGAAGATCACATTAATTTTCCTTCACCTGAGTAGCGCGAATCGCAGTCGATTGGTTCAAGTAACCTACTGGTAATTAGTAGTTTAAACTGTCGAATTTCGATTCAGCAAACCCCGATGCTGTTTGGTGGAGCACCGCATCACGGTGGCAATCCTCAGAACGAGATATTTACTTTGGAGTTAGTAAACCTATGAAGCGCCTCCAAGTCCCCTCCTGGCTTCTGGTCATTCTCGTGTGCGCGGCGATGACTCTCGATTTGCGGGCGGTTGAGCCCGGCTTTCGCAAAGGTTGGATCGTCATCTTGCACACCAACGATCTGTCCGGGCACCTCACCGGCTGGCGCGGCTGGGAAGGAGACTTGAAGGGCAAACCCATCGGTGGCTTTTCCCGCCTTTCTTCAGCGGTCGCACAGGTGCGTACTGACGTGGGCAAGGATCGGGTCCTCGTCGTGGACGCCGGCGATGCTTTTGGTGGCACGATGATCGCCGACCTGACCCGAGGCCATGCCGTGGTTGAAGGCATGAACGCGGTGGGATACGACGCCATGTGCATCGGCAGCCACGATCTGGATTTCACGGCGGCAGGACTGGCGGATTGCATGAAGGCGGCGCGCTTTCCTGTCCTCGCCGCCAACGTCTTCACCTCGCCGGGCCACGCGCCATTTACCCGAAGCGGCCTGATCCGCAAGGTAGGAGACGTGGAGGTAGGCATCTTCGGGTTGGGCGATCCCACGACCGCGCTGACCACCGCGCGCAAGAACGCCGATGGCTTGACGTTCGAGCCGCCGGTGCCCGCCGCCAAGGAAGAGGTAGCCGAACTCAAGCGCCAGGGCGCGCAGGTGATCGTGGCGCTGACTCACCTGGGATTCGATGCGGACGAGCAACTGGCGCAGGCCGTCCCCGAAATCAATGTGATCGTTGGCGGCGGCAGTCACAACCGGGTAGCCACGGCCCATCAAATCGGGCGGACCCTGATCGTCCAAGCCGGTGCCTTTGGCTCGGATGTGGGCAGGCTCGATCTCCACGTTGACGAGGCCGGAAACGTGGTCACGCAACATCACGGATTGATCACGCTCGACCACGACGTGTTTGGCGGCGATCCCGCCGCCAAGCGCGTCGTCGAGGCCCAGGAAAGTCCCTTCCGCTCTCAACTCGATGAACACATTGCCGAAGCCGTGGCACCCATCGTCCGCGCGCAGACTCTCGCCGGACCGAATCCACGCAGGTGCGACCAGCAATCACCGGCGGACTCGCTTTTCGCCGACATCCTGCGTCGTGAGACCGGCAGTGACTTCGCTTTGCTTCCAGGAGTGGGTTACGGCGTCGCCATCCCATCCGGACCCATCACGGCGCAAGCCTTGCGCAACCTCCTTCCCGATGACGACGCGGTCGTGACGATGAAGCTGACCGGAGCGCAGATTCTAGCCGTTTTGGAGCAATCCGTCGAGAACACCTCGACGGACGATCCACAGAAAAGGGTCGGCGGCATGATCCAGGTCAGCGGGTTGCAATTTGCCTATGATTGGCAGAACAAAACCCGGGATCACATTACGTCCGTGCGCGTCGCCAACGGCGAAGCGTTGGACCCCAAGAAAGTATACACGGTTGCCACCAACTCTCTGCTGGCCGATGGCGGATGCAACTACCGGGCTTTCCTCCAGGGCAAGGAGCGTCAGGAACACGGCTCACAATACGACATGATCAAAACTTGGATGGCCAAGACGGCCAAAGTCGCCGTGCCCGAGGACGTGCGGATCGTCAGCAAAGCAGTTTCCAGCAAACGGTGATTTTGCGTGACCTTTCCTCGGAAAGCGAGGTGGTGCCGGTTCCGGCCTTCACTGGGCAGGCTGAGTAGAGACATTCCCCACGGCAGACTGCCTGGAGCCGGGGCCGCTCGAAGCGATGCGCACCGTGTAGATCGAACGACGCTCGAATAGACGGGTGACGAGGGAGGCTCCGGCGACGACGAGCATGAGCGGCACCATCCCCGAATCCAGTCGGTGTGTGAGTTCGAGCACCATCACGATGGCAGACAAGGGTGCTTGCATGGCGGCGGCAAGCATGGCTCCCGCTCCGAGCAAAGCAAAGCTGGCTGGCGGAACACCCGGCCACCAGCGCGCCCACAGCGATCCCAGGCAGGAACCGAGCAACGAGCCGCAGGCCATCGTCGGCGTGAACAATCCGCCCGGCGCACCACTGCCCAGGCAACCCACGATGGCCAAGAGTTTGAACCCAAAGAGCAGCGCGACCAGCCCCGGAGCGACCTGGTTGGAGAACACCTCCTGCACGAGACTCTTGCCGTTGCCGAGCAGTTGCGGAAACCACACGGCCATCCCACCCAGCGCAGCGAACACCGCCACGGGAGCCGCGAGCGCGAGCCACCGGCGCGGTTTGATCTCGTCCGCCCAGGCAATCGCACGCACGTAGCCTACCGAGGCCAGCCCGATCAGGGGGCCGACCGCCAGCGCCCAGACCAGCAAGCTCGTCGGTGCGCTAAAAAGAGGGATCTCGTACGTGGACTGGTCAGAGAGGAAAAACCACGAGACGGCCGTGGCCGTGAGCGAGGCGGCAAGCGCGGGCAACACCAGCGAAATCGAGAGGGTGCCAAGCAATACTTCCAAAGCGAAGAGCGCGCCACCAAACGGGACGTTGTAAGCCGCTGCCATCCCCGCACCGGCACCGCAGGCCACCAGCAGCCGCCGTTGTGCCGGGGTCATTGCTGCCCAGCTCGATAACCGCGCAGCGATGGCTGCGCCTGTTTTCTTAAGCGCACCCTCCCGGCCAAGCGACGCTCCCATGCCCACGATAGTGATAGACACCAAGGCTCCCGCAAAGGTGGACAAAGTGGGCATCTCCCCAGCTCGATAGGCCAACGCTTCGGTGAGGTCGCCCGCGTGCCCTTTCTGGCTGCGCCGCACCAGCCGCTGGCCCAGCCCGGCGATGAAGCCTGCCCCCACCAGCACGAGGAAACGATGCGAGGCCGTCGTCTGCCTGACCGCCGCGAGAAAAGTGCCCGTCTCATAATCCCAAGCCAGATGCTGCACGGCGTACAGCAGCCGCATCAGGCCGGCACCGCCCAGCCCCGCGCCAGCGCCGGTCAAAACGACGAGCAGCCAGCACTTTGCCGGGAAAGTGCTGCCATCTTCGACGAGGTTGGGTTGCGGAGAGGAGTCTGGCAAGTGGTCCGAGTCCGGCTGGTTATTCGACCTGCTTGAGAACGTGGTAGAAAAGCGCTTTGAAATGACTCGCGCTCCGCGGCCACTGGATGCGGGGTTTCGTTCTGTTGTGCAGGTGATCCCACAATTTGAAGGACAGCGTGGCGTGTCCCCACAGCGGGCTGTCGTCAGCCAGGTTTTGCGCCCGGAGGACCCCCTCGATCCGGTGGGCCAAGTGTGGATGGCTCTCGCTTTCCAGCGTGCGCCGCAACGTCAAGAGCGAACAGAAGCCAAGCAGCATGCCGACCTTGTACGTCAATTTCTCTGACGGATTGCCTCCCCCCTTTAACATCGTCTCGACCGCTTGCCGGTCTGCTTCCGCTTCCGCCAGGGGTTGATCGACCGTGGGGATGTAGTCGTCGAGGTGTCCTCGTTCGATGTGCGCAAACTCGTGGCAGAGGATGAACACGATGGCGAAGACGAAGGCAGCGTTCGTCTTCTCGATGTAAATGTCCGCATCGTCGTACTCTTCCGGGTTTGGCAGACGGGTCTTGTCCCAAGGCGTGTAGCTGCGAACCAGGCTGACGCCGTACTCGTACAGGTTGGCAGCCCTTTCAACCGTGCGCTCGTCGATGGCGTGGCCGTGGCCGTGAATCTGGTTGAGGATACGCTTGGAGTTGAGTTCCTCGAACATGACCAGATGCGAATAGCACATCGCCCAAAGCAGGGAGAGAAAAGTCTCCTGGATGGTGATTTGCTTGTCCTGGTCGACGTGAGGAATGAGTTGATCGGAGTACCGGGGGTCGGCGATGCCGCGTTCAGAGAAGTCATACGCGATGCAGGGTTTGAGATCGTGCTTTTTCAACACCCCATGGAATTCCTTGGGAAAAGCCGGATGTACGTTCTCCAACGCGTACGCAATGTTCCATTTGAGAACCCTCACTGGCTGGATGCCGATGTGCGTTGCAGGAATGTAGCAGTTTCTCCTCATCTTGGTTCATTGAAGATACAACCTAAACCGTCTCATCTCCAGTGCAGGGCGCGGTACATGGCATTTCGTCCAACGTAAATCGGCTGGGTGAGGCGGAGGGGGGAAAGTTTTTCCCCGCGCGGGAGCCGCAGCGTCTCCCGCTCCCCATTCGAGCGGGGACACCCCGCAACGCCCCGGCCACGTCGCCCCGTCGTGGTTTCCCTCCGCTGCGCTCCGGCAACCCGCAAATCCGGCATAAATGGCCGTGCCGTCCACCGGCGCGAGCGCCGGGCTTTATTCCGTTTTGCTGGGTTGACCCCGCCGTGTCGCCGCACAGAGGTAAGGATCATTTTGCCTTCGAGGAATGAGGTTGTACCAACCCCCTTCCCCTCTGGCAAAACCATCACCAACTCCCTGCCGAACCATGCCCACGAGCACTGCACCAACCCACCGTCAAGCCGACGGACCCACCGCCAGCCCCGCAGGATGGCCCACGGACCAGCTTGAATTTGCGATCCAGGAGGAAACCCCTTTCGCCAAACTCACCCGCGCCTTGCTCGACCGCAGCGCCGGGATGTTCGACCTCGATCTAAGCATGACCTTGAGCGACTATCAAAACCGCTGGCTTGACCTGGTTGCCATCGGCCACGAGGAGACGGCCACCGCCCGCGCCGAGAGCGCCCGCCTGCACCGGCTGGCCGAGGCCGGGGGGACGCAGCGCCGCCGCTGGCAGGCCGAGGCGGGCCAGGTGGACGACTTCATTGCCGACGCCCTCCCGGTCCTAGAAGCGTGGTATGTGAACGCCACCGGGCCGCTTCTAGCAGCTTTCGACGAGCGGCACCCCGGAGACGAATGGTTTGGCGCGATCTTGGCCCACAACCACGCCAGCGATGACTTCGGAACGATGACCTTGCAGGCGATCATTGACCAGGCCGACGAGGAGCCAGCCGCCGCGCGGCAGTATAACCCACTCTAGGGAAATTTTACCCAAACAAGGGTAAACCAACAACTTGCAAACAATCGTGCAAAACCGCATCTTTTCGCTTGCCGAGGTAATGCTTTTGCATTACTCTTTTACCAAGGTTGGCACTGACGCCAGCCCCGGAAAAGAAGAAAGCCGGGGGAGATTGGACCCTCCCCCGGCCTCTACAGAAAACACAGACTCAGCCTCTTAAAACTCAGACCATGTTCAACGCAAAACTAGCAGGCCATCACCAGATCGACAACAGCCAGCTCCGCACGCTCGCCCCGAGCGTGTTCGCGGGCCAGGCCCACGCCAAGGTTTCCGACCGTTACAGCTTCATCCCCACGGCGACCGTGGTTGATGGGTTGAGCGCCGAGGGATGGGCACCCGTTTGGGCGAGCGAGCAGCGCATCCGCCTGTCCGACCGCCAGGGGTTTCAAAAGCACATGATCCGCTTCGCGCGGGTGGACGACTTGAACCGCACCCAGCAGGAGCGGCCCGAGTTGGTTCTTGTGAACTCTCACGACCGCAGCAGCGCCTACCAGCTTCACGCCGGTATCTTCCGCTTCGTGTGCAGTAACGGGATGATCCTCGCGGATTCGGTGTTCGCCAAAATCAGCATCATGCACGTCAACTTCGAGCCTGCCAAGGTCATCGAGGCCAGCTTTGGGATCGTGCACGAAATGCCCCGGATTGCCGACCTCTTGGAAGGCTACAAGGCCCGGACCTTGACCAACCTGGAGCGGACGGCATTCGGCGAGGCTGCCTTGATGCTCAAATACGACGAGCTAGAGAAAGCACCCATCGGGGCCGAGAAGCTTCTGGCGCACCGCCGCCGCGAGGACGCCGCGCCGACCCTTTGGAACACGCTCAACACCGTGCAGGAAAACATGATGGACGGCGGGCAGAAGGACTATGGACGCCGCCGCCCCGAAAACCCCCGCCGCTTCTTTGGGCGCACGCGGGCAGTGAAGGGGTTGGATGAAAATGTGAAGCTCAACAAGGCGCTTTGGCACCTGGCCGACCGCCTCCGCACCAGCGAGCCGTTGACCCCCGCCCACATGCGGGACAATGCCGAGGTTTCCACCGCTCTCTGAAGGCTGAGAAAGCGGGTCCACGCCGGGGGAGGGTTCGACCCCCTTCCCCGGCCTTGCCCTGCCCACACCTTACCCAAATATGAGGTTCACACGCTTTCCCCGCTGGTCGCCCTACGTTGTCACCGACCGCAAACTAGGTTACGCCCGCCGCGCGATCCAGCGCAGCCGCGACGAGTGCCCGCTGTTCCCGGAACTCACCGACCAACGCAGCCCCGAGCAGCGCATGGCCGACAACGAGCGGCACGGCCGCATCCACTGGCGAAACATGCGTTACACCCAGGCCGCGACGTGGCGCGAGGCCCGCCACGAGCTTGCCACGCTTCGACCCTCCCAGCGTGCCGGGTTGCTCCGCTACTGGCAGCAATGCAACCTGCCCGGCAGCGCGGTTTACTTCCTTGGCTGCATCGGTGCGATCAAACGCCGCAGGGTTTGTTTCTGGCACAAACTGGCAGAGTTGCGCCGGTTGCGCCTCATCGGTGCAGGCCGACTCCCCCGCCCCGCCGCCTGGACGAAGTTTCAGCCCGTCAACCCATGAAGTTGATCGAAACGACATCCCCTTTGTATCTGCGCCGGTTGGTTCGCGCGATAAACGCCGCCAAAGCCGCCTACGTGGGCGGCCACATCGTTCAGAGCAACCACAACCCGCGCCGCAGCGCCCGCGCGTCCTATTGCCGGGCGGATAACACCATCCGTTTTGTTGGCGACCTCTACCCGCCAACGACGTTCAAGATTCAAGCCGCTGACGCGGAACACGCTTTCTCCGACCACGTAGGCCACACCATCTATGCCAGCCGCAAAGCCTGACGGTACGACGATTCAGAAAATTCAATCGTCTCTCCGGTTCAACTACGCGCTGCTAGATCGACGGCCACGCGCCCCGCGCAAAGACCCGGACCCGAAGGAACGCGCCCGCCTGCAAAATCGCATCGCGGAACTCCGGGCCGACTTGCACCGCGCCCAGGAAGCTGCACCGGCCCCGCAGCCCGCAGCCCCGGCCCGCCGACCCAGGACGGCAGCACGACCCGACCCCACCGAGTTGTTTCCCGCCTTTGCCCAGGCCGAGGCCGACGAGCACGAGCACCGCCGCGCCGTCCAGCGCGCACACCAAGACGCACGCCGGGGCGCAGAAACTTACAGCGTCATTTGCAGCCGCAAGTGTCCACCTGAGAGTGAAAAATTCTCCGTGGATGAAGTTGTCGCTTCCAAACTTCCTTTGGCCGAAGCCCGCGCGTTGAGCAACCGGCTGGACGGCGAAATTCGGGCAGCCGCTGGACACCATCATTCCAGTTGGACCGCAGACCTGCATTTTATCCAGCTTGAGCCGCCCGCCGTCCACCCGTGGGACACTGGGGGGCGCGGGCCAGCAGGCAGCGCCAAGGCTGGCGTGCCGGTCCTCTGGTGCCCGCATTGCCGAGTGACCTTTTACCTTCGGCC
>CAXUIU010000019.1:0-3754 GCA_964250955.1 uncultured Chthoniobacterales bacterium
GGTACACCAAGTCTTCGGGCACGAAGACCAGCGTCATGCCCACGATCATGATGATCACCCCCGCCACCGTCATCCCCGCCCCAGCCGCCAGCAGGCAGCCACGTCCGATCTCCGCCCGCGTCCGCCAACCGAGCGGTGCGGAAGGAGCCCGCAGGGACCGCCAACCCTCCCGCGGGCCAGCGAGCAGCGACGCGCGGGTTTTCCACAGCCCCCCGGCGTAGAGCGGCAGCAGGCCCAAGGTCGCCACACCGTGCCAGGTGTCCAGGTAGCCGTAGCCGAGGTAGCACAAGAAGCTGGCGAACCCCGCGACGCCGGCCACCACGAAAGTCCACCATGCCCACTCCTGCCCGCGACGCAGCGGGAACTGCACGAGCCACAGGTAAAGCGTGCCGATGGCGATGATCGTGCCGCCGAAGGACACGCGGTCGTGAAACATGAAGTGCACCACCCGGCATTGGTTGATCCCGCAGAGCGCGCGCGGGTCCATGCCCAGGTAGGCCACGTCCTGCGGCAGAAAGGAACCCGTCGCCGAGAGGAACAGCGCGAACACCCCCGCCAGGATCAACCCCAGGCCGGTGAGAGCGAGCAAGGGGCGGCCGTCACCGATCAGCGCGGCCAGGAACCCCTCGGACGCAGCCGGCAGGTCGGCGGAGTCGGGCGGACGTTCCATGGCTTTAGAACAGCAGCTTGATGGGCTCAAGCCCCAGCCGGGCGAAGTAAGGGTCGAGCCGCTGAGCCAGCGCGGGCCAGTTGTGGTGCGGCACTTGCGGGTACAGGTGGTGTTCGAGGTGGTAGAGATGTTCGATGGCCAGCAGCGAAAGCACCCGGCCCCGGAAGAGGCGGGTCTGCCGCAGTTCGCCGTGCCCGTTGGCATCGTGGACCACGTAAGCGGTGGCAAAGGGATAGACCCAACTGCCCAGCACCATCAACCCGGCATAAACGAGCGGCCATGGCGTGACCGGCCAGAGGCTCGCGCAACCGGTCAGCAGCCCCAGCACCGTCGCCCCCTCGCCAGCCACCCACCAGCGGTGGCGGCCCGGGCGGCGCAGGGCAAAGACCCAGAGCCGGTACTGGAGGGTCACCCCGTCGAGGAGCGCCCGCGGCCACGACATGCCGGCGGCGGCGCCTTCCAGGTCATCGTCGGCGGGAAAGTGCGCGTGGTGGTTGAGATGCACCGCACGGTAGGCGTGGCCGCTGCGGAAGGCCAACAGCTCGATGGCACAAAGCAAGGCTTCGTTGAGCCAGGCGGGCAGCCGCAGGTTGCGGTGCACCAAATCGTGCGAGGTGGAGGCGTAGGTCAGAAAGCTGAGTAGCACCGGGCACGCCATGGCAGGCAACCACCAACCGTGGGCCGTGAGGACGAAGAACACGGCCGTCAACCCAAATGGCAGCACCAGGGAACAAACCCGCCGCCACCGGGCGACGTACAGCAAGTCTTTGCCGAGGGTATCTAGCGAAGGAAGCTCGGGCGGGCGGGTGGACATGACGGCTTATCGTACCAGTTCATCCGCCTTGGGACAATCCGAGAAGACCGTTTTTGCAGCCAGTCTGCCGCCGTGTACGCGAGCCCTTTTTGGGACTCGCCAGAAAGCCTTCTCGGCTTCCAGTCCGCGCGTGAACGCCTCGAAGCTTTCCGCAACGAAGGTGATCCGATCAGCGACTTCTGATAGAACGGCCTGGTTTGGCTGGTCCCAAAGATGCCGGTGATGGCGGCGTGATCTTCCGCCCAAGAGGTCGCCTCGCTGGGCTTGTTCCCGGCTCTGCGGTTGACGCTCGGAGCATTTACAGCAACCATTGGCCATGCTCTGTCCGCATGATTCTTCGCCGCGTCGTACCACGGGACCAAAACTCCGGGTGAAGAAGTCACCAGCCCTGCTGCTGTTGCTGATCGTTTTAGGCTGGTTCCACGGCAGCGCTGCCCGCGCCCAGTTGCTCCGGGAGGCGACGCCGGCCGGTCTCCAGCCCCTGCCCGGCTCCAAGGCTTGGCGCGCAGACTCCACCGTCGATCTGGAGTTTGCGCTGCCGTACCGCTCGCGCGTCAAGCCGGACACCTTGCTGATCGGGCTTGGCCATCCAAACGCCACCCGCTTCCTCGCCTTGTTCCCGGACGTAGGGGTCAACCTGCCCTTGAAGTTTGCCAAGGAGTTCCATGGCTTCAACGAGTTCGGCGACCTGCGCCCGGGCTACTCCGTCGAGGTGGCCGTCCACCGCTTCGACCCGGCGGGCGAGCCGGAACTGGTGATCGCCGTGGGCGACGGCCGCACGGAACTGGCTGTCAACGTGGTCAAGTACCATGCGCCCGCGTCGCGCAAGGAAGCCGCCAAGGAAGACAACTGGGTGGTGGAAGGTTCTTTCTCGGGCCAGGCGCAAGCCCGGATCAAAGGAGACACTCTCGAGCTTCCCGCCGACGCTCCGAAGCCGGGGAAGACGTACACCTGGGCGCAAGGCAAGTTCACCGGCGGGTAGCGCCAGCGCCCGGCGGCATCCTTCCTCCACCGGCATCGGCTACTGATGCTCAAGAAAATCCTGGATGGAAGTCGAGCAAACCACCGCGGTGCCCTTTTGGTCGTCGGTCTTCCAGCGTTCGTAGGCCACCGCGTAGGACTCGGGGTGAACAGGGCACATCTTGTACGGATGCGCGACGCTGCGCGTTCCCTGGCCACCGCCGCGCCCATGGCAGCACCCGCCGCCGCCGAGTTGGCGGACCTGGACAAGCTCGACGCGCAGGTGGCCGACGGCGGCGACCTCGCCATGACCACCAAGCTGGCCAAGGAGCAAATCTACCGCCGCCACCGCAGCAGCGGCCAGAAGTAAGGCCCGTCTGTTAAGCCTCCGGGCAGGCCACGCAGTGGCCGTTCGTCACGCTTGGTAGGGACGCATCGGAGACACGTCAGGACCAGCCGGTTTCGACGCCGCACGGGCGCGGCGGGAGTTTGCCCGAGCTTTTCTTGCGCCGACGCGACAAAGGGCTTTCCGCGGGCCGCCGGGCTTTGCTAGAAGGGCGGTCCACCCACTCCTCCCTTGTCCACGTCCCTCCTTTCCAAGTCCAAGCTGCTGGCCTACCGACAACATCACTGCCGGCTGGACACCTTTGCAGTGGCGCGGCTGTGGCAATCCTCCACCGGGCGAGACGAAGCGCCCCTCGCCGACCTCTGCCCGAGCCAACTCCATTGAAGGAAACTGCCTACCCAGCCCCGGGCCGTGCCCAACAGGTTTCCACCCGGATCGCCTTTTTGATCGCCGGCTTCGGCGTTTCCGCCTGGGCGCCGCTCGTGCCCTTCGCCAAGGCGCGGGCGCAGCTCGACGACGGGGCGCTCGGCGTCCTGCTGTTGTGTTTAGGAACGGGTTCGCTGGTCGCCATGCCGTTCTCCGGCGCACTGGCGGCGCGGTTCGGCTGCCGGGTGGTCATCGGCGCGGCCACGGTCGTGATGGGCTCGGCGCTGCCGTTCCTGGCGACGCTTTCGACCCGGCCGGGCTTGATGGCGAGCCTCTTCGTCTTCGGCATGGGCCTGGGCTGCCTGGACGTGGCGATGAACGTGCAGGCGGTCATCGTGGAAAAAGCCGCCGGCCGCACGCTGATGTCCGGCTTCCACGGAATGTTCAGCCTGGGCGGCATCCTTGGTTCGGCGGGGGTCGCCGCAGGGTTCGGCCTCGGCGTGAGCCCGCTCGCGGCCGTGGTGGTCGTGCTGGCGTTGATCGTCGTCGCGCTCGGGGTCGCCGCGCCGTCGCTCCTGCCTTTCGGGAGCAGCGGCGC
>CAXUIU010000019.1:3764-12543 GCA_964250955.1 uncultured Chthoniobacterales bacterium
AGGCACGGTCTACCTGCTGCCCGAGCACTTCAGCGGGGTCGGCCACCAGGTCGCCACGCTGGACGGCTGCGCTGCCTACGGCGGCGCCGCTCGCCGAGGCAGTGACGTGGTCGAGCCCTGGCGGGGCGGGGGGGGGCGCCGGCCCGGCCCCCCGCCCTCCGGGGCGCTGGGGCGACGGCCCGCTGTTCGCCGTGCCGCGTGGATTCGTGTTGTTTCTCGGGGTCCTGTGCGGGGTGCTCTTCCTGGCGGAGGGCACGGTGCTGGACTGGAGCGCCGTCTTCCTGTCGTCGCACGCCGGCCTGCCCCGGGAACGGGCCGGGCTGGGCTACGCGGCGTTCGCCCTCGCCATGACGGTCGGGCGCCTGACGGGCGACGGCATCGTCCACCGGCTGGGCGCGATCCGGATCGTGCAACTGGGCGGCGCGTGCGCCGCGGCGGGGATGGGGCTCACCTTGGTGCCGGCCTGGCCGGCGGCGCTGGCGGGCTACGCGCTCGTCGGGGCGGGCCTATCCAACCTCGTGCCCGTCCTGTTCTCCGCCGCGGGCCGCCAGACCGTCGTGCCGGAAAACGTGGCCGTGCCCGCCATCACCACGCTCGGCTACGCCGGGGTGCTGGCCGGACCGGCCGCCATCGGGTTCGTCTCGCAACGCGCCTCGCTCCCGGTGGCGTTCGCGCTGGTGACGCTGCTCCTGGTGGGCGTGACGGGCAGCGCGCCTTTCGTCCGCGGCGGGGCCGGGCGCGGCTGACGCCGGGCGTCAACGTGGGCGATGGATGTTCCATCCAAAAAGTTAGAATCCTTCTAACATCCCAGCACCGCAGGCTAGACAGCGACGGTGCGAAGCCGGGCACACCGATGCGCGGTTTCCTTGCATCTTGAAGGAACAATGCTAGCTTCTATGTAGTTCTTTGTCAGCTTAATGACCGGGTGGACATCCGGTCAGCGGGGGACCCAAAACATTCCCGGCCAAAACCGGGATCGGGGCTTGCGGCGCTGCTTGCAAACGCCGGGGAGGCTTGATGCTCCCAGCCCGACAGCTAACCTCGTCAGCATCCACATCAAGAGCCGCGCACTCCCAAGTCGCGGCCTCTTCGGACAAAGAGCCAAAGGCCGGCTCCAAAAGCAGGGAAGCCCGGCCGCCGGAAACCAAAAATCAAAAACCAACTCGAACGAGAAGACCGCACGGCGGACCCTTCTCCTTTGTGGCCGAAGTCCGCCGTGACTTCTCCGTCTCGGTTGTTCTATGGTCGGCGGGTGGACGCAAATTCCCCCGATCCGGTCGGCGACGGACTGGCCGAGGCCCGCACGCTGGTCAAACTCCTGGACGTTCATTCTTACACGGAGATGGGCCACGGCACGCCGGACCGCCAGCAGCCCCTGGCGGAACTCGAAGCCCGCCTCCAACGCGCCTTCGCCCGCCCGCCCGTCGCCGGGCCAACGGATGCCCGCCAAGGCACGACCGGCCGCGAGGCGGCGTTCGCCTTCGCACGGGCGTACCGGCTCTCGGCGCTCTACCCGGACACGGTCGGCGCAGGGGCCGACGTGATCGCCACGCTGCCGGTGCCGACCTTCTCCGCCGTACATCCTCCCCGGACCGACCCGGCGCGCCATGCCGCCGTGTTTGTCGACCTGTGCCGACGGATCGGCCTGGACGACGCCGACCGCGCGTCCATCGAAGAAGAGGCGGCCGGGGCGGCGCGCAAGCTCTCCCGGCGGCACACCCTCGTCGCGCTGCTGCGCGCACACTTGCGGCCCGACCCCGGTCAGGTGCCGACCTCCGCGGACGCGCACCGCTTCTTCGGTTTCCTGTTCCCCGACGGTCCGCTCGCGCCCGGCGAGGTGGAAGTCGTCGCCACGCAGAGCTGCGTTTACTTCTGCATCCTCTCGCAGGAGCGGTTCGTGCAGACCGAAACGTTCCTCGCCCGCGACGAGGCGGCGCGGCAGCGGACGGCCGACTATCTGAAGCGGCTGCGCCAATTCAACTTCTACAACTTCGCCCACTTCCCGGCCTTCACGTCGTTCGAGGCGCGCGAGATGGACCCGGCGGATCTGGACCGACTCGGTGCCGCCATGGACCTGGAGCGCGCGGAACTCGTCGCCCTGCTCAACACCGTCGTCTTCATCGAGGAACGCGACAACCTGGAGAAGTACCTCGTCCACGATAGTTGGGGCCACTACTGGCAGGCGGACCTGACCGGCCTCGGCACGCTCTACGGCCGCATGGCGTCGCTGCACCTGCCGCTCTCGCCCAGCGACTCGGTGCGACTGGACGACGACAAGCTGCTGTCGTTCCTCGATCTCGTGTACCTGCGTCGCGACGGTTCGCTCTTGTTCGACGAGGCGCTGGCGCGGCGCTACGCGGCGGCCTGGACGCAGGAGCGTTTCCAGGCGCTGCTCGCCCCGGTCGTCGCGGAACTGGCGGCCGACCTGATCGAGTATTTCGCCCGCGCGCAGTGCCGCGCCGCCGGGTTGGAGTTGCCGTCGTCCTCGGTGTTCGCGCACCGTCCGGCGAAGCTCGACTTCGCGTGGGCGGACCTGTCGTTTTTCACCAAGGCGCTCAAGCGCGTGAACACGCTCTACGAAAAGGACGCCACGCAGCGCGCCGGCTTCATGGAGCGGGTGCGGCTGCTGTTCCAACTCAAGTACCGGCGCAACTATCCGGGCGTCGCTTCGCCGGAGGCGCTCGACACGGAGATGGGCAAGGTGTTCGCGCGACTGCTCGCCATCTTCCACGAGGTGCAGGAAACCGACCTGGGCATGAGCCTGGAAACGCCGAACGCCTTCTCCCGGGGATTTCTGAACCTGCTGCGCGTCGCCACCACGCTCAACGGCATCGTCGTGGGACAACTAGAGGGCGCGCGCCCCCATCTCGCGCCGTACTTCCAGACGCTGGTGATGTTCGTCGTCAAATATTTCGAGCGCGACCCGTCGCAGAATTTCTGGACGCTCGACGAGACGCTCGCCGTTCACGCCGTGCCGTTGCTGGAAGCCCTGGCGGCCTCCGAACAAAATTCCCTACCCGCTGCCTAACATGAAGAATTCGTTCTCCTGCCGCCGCGCCTTCCTGGCCGTTGCGGCGCTCACTCTCCTCGCCGCGTCCCGGCCTGCCGCCGCGCAAACGTCCGGCGTCCACTACGTCGAGCCCGCCCGACCGTACGGGGCCTCGCCCTTCCTGAAGAACGCGCACAAAGGCCCGGTCGATGCGAACGGCACGCTCCTGATCCCGCTTATCACCTGGGCGGCGGACGGCGTGACCGTCACTGCCAACAACGGACTCGCCCCCAACCCGAACTCGCCCCTCGCTCGGGCGCTCGGCCGGCCGGTGAAGCTGGAAGTCACCGACGACTTCGACCAACAAGTCCAAAACTACGTCAGCGGTAAATCGCCCTTCCTGCGCGGCACCGCCGACATGATCGCCCTCGTTTCCCAGGCGCTCAAAAACATCGACCCCGCGCTGGAGCCGGTCGTGATCCTGCAACTCTCCACCTCCACCGGCGCCGACGGCTTCGTGGCCCGCGAAGGGGTCTCCTCGCTGGCCGACCTCAAGGGCAAAACCATCGTCACGCAGATCAACGGCCCGCACCTCTCGCTCATCGGCAATCTGCTGAAGGACGCCGGGCTCCAGCCTGGCGACGTGACCATCAAATTTGTGCGCGACATCACCGCCGCGCCCGACTACAAGCCCACTGCCCCTGCCGAAGACCCCGCGAACGCCTTCCGACGCGACCCACAACTGACCGGGGCCGCCTGCATTTCCCCCGACATCCTCGCGCTGACCGCCGGCGGCACCGTCGGCACCGGACTGGAAGGCACGGTGAAAGGCGCGCGGGCGGTCTTCACGACCAAAACGGCGTCAGAGATCATCTTCGACACGTACGCGGTGCGCCGCGACTTCCTCGGCGATCACCCGGAACTGGTGGACGCCTTCCGCGAGGCGCATCTCCGCCAGCAGGAAACCTTCCTATCCGAACTCGCCAACATCGAAAAGAAGCGCAACGCCGACCGCCCGCGGGTCGAGGCGTTCAAGACGTTGTGCAAGCCTCTCGCCAAGATCTTCAACCAGGACGAGAACGCGGTCGGCGACTACATCGTCTGGGTCGGCCGCGACCTGCAACTGGCCGGGCGCGTGGGCAACGCCAAGTTCTTCGACGACGCGAACCCCATCGGTTTCCGGACGACCACGGCGCGCATCCAGGAGTTCTTCCAGGCGTTGGGCTTGATCCAGAGCCCGACGAACATCGCCTACAACCGTCCCTCGCCCACCGAGCGCGGCGCGAGCGCGCCCGCCGCCACGCCGAAGCCGGTCGCCGCCGTGCCCGCGTTCGCCTCGACCGAGGCCGTGCGCAAGGCGGCCGACAGCAAGAACGCCAACGTGATGTACCGCTACACGTTCAAGTTCCCGGTGCAGGTCAGCGACATTAACTGGCACGACTACCAGGAAGTCTTCGCGCGCATCCACGAGACGGTGACGCGCTACGGGGGCGCGGTCGTGCAACTGCGCGGGCACGCGGATAACTTTTTCTACAACTTCGTCGTCGCCAAGCAGAAGCAGGGGCAGACGACCTACCAGCGTCGCGTCGCGGGTACGGATAAGTTCGAAACCTTGCCGCTGCCTAAGCCCGAGGAACTGCTCAACGACGCCAACTCGCTCTCGTACGCGCGGGCCTTCGCCATCAAGCGCGCCTACGTCGCCTACGTCCGCGAGGCGCTCCACCTCGGCCCCGATGAGGTGGACCTGTCGCGCTTCGACGTGAAGGGCATGGGCGTCACCGATCCCATCGTCAAGAACCCGACGACCGCCGACCAGCGCAACGACAACATGCGCGGCGAGATGGTCATCATCGCGGCGGAGACCGAACTGCCCACCGACATCGGCGCGGACGACCTCAAATAAATGAAACCGTCCCTGAAAACCACGGTACTCGCGGCGGGGTTACTCGCCGCTTCGGTCGTCGGCGCGCGGGCGCAGGAAACCCCGCCGGACGCCGCCTGGAAGACGCGTCTTTCCTCGCTCCAGGAGGAATACAACACCCAGACGGGCACGGCGCTCTTCATCGTGTTCGACGACTCCGGTTCAATGAGAGACGACAACAAGCTCGTCATGGCGAAGAAAGCCTTCCGTGCCTGGATCGAGCACGCGCCGGCGGACTACCGCTTCAGCCTGACGGCGATCAACGCCGGCTCGCTCGTGCCGCTGGCCCGCAACAACCGCAAGGAAGTGCTCGCCGCCGTGGACCGGCTCCGTGCCTCGGGCGAAACGCCGCTCGCCGACACCATCGCGCGCATCCACGACACGGTGACCCGCTACGGCGGCGCCGTCGAGCACATCCACGAGACGGGCTTGCGCTACCGGGCGTCCGGGGCGCTCTACGTGCGCCAGGTGGTCGTGATCCTCACCGACGGCGAGGATACCACCAAGCGCGGCGACCAGGGCGTGCGCGACGAGATGGAGCGGCTGCGCCGGGAGGGCGTGGAGGTCGTCGCGTTCGGGTACAAGGGAGAGGCCGATTACCTCAACGGCAGCGCGACGCACTTCTACTCTCCGAACAACGGCCAGGACATCAGCCAGGGGCTCGACGCCATCCAGGCGGAGGTCCGCGACACTTCCGACCTCCTCGTGGACGACACCACGCGCCGGGCCATGGGCGTCCTCCCGGTCACCGCTTCGATGCAGAGCGCGCCGGTCGTCGCAACGGCCGTGGCGACACCGGAGCCCACGCCGGCTGCGCGGAAGAAATCCGGCGGCCTGAGTTTGGGGACGTTAATCGTGCTGATCGGTGTCGTCGTCATCCTCAGGGGCCTCCTGGGTGGAAAAAAGCGGAGGTAGCCGTCCATGAAAAAAGTATCGTCTGCCCTGCTCGTGCTCCTCACGCTGGCGATGGTCGGCTGGGGACTGTCGCGCCCTTGGCGGGACGCCCGGCGTGCGGCCGACCTGTTCGCGCGCACGAGCGACTCGCACCAGTACAAGCGCACCGTCACGATCTGGGGCGACGACTGGCTGGGCTACCTCGTCTTGCGCTCGCCGCGCTTCGCCCGCGCGCTGGCCGACCACGACATCGGCGTGCGCTGGGAGATGGAACCGGACTTTGAAAAACGCTTCGCCGGCCTGCGCGACGGCAAGTGCGACTTCGTCGCCGCGACGCTCGACAGCTACCTCGCCAACGGCAACGCGACCGGTTGGCCGGGGGCGGTCACCTGGGTGGTCGACGAGAGCTTCGGCGGCGACGCGGTGCTCGCGGGCGACAACGTCAAGAATCTCGACGACCTCAACCGCGCCGGAGTCCGCGGGGCGTTCGTGGGACTCTCTCCGTCGGAGTTTTTGCTGCGCGCGGAGATCAGTCACTTCCATCTCGACCGGCTGCGCACCGGCCTGGAAAAGTCGCGCGTGGACAACGTCGAGACCGCCTACAACGCCCTGCGCGACAAGCGCGTGGACTTCGCCGTGCTCTGGGAACCGGCCGTCACCCGCGCAAAAAGCGAGATTCCCGGCGCGCACGTCCTCATCGACACGCGCGAGGCCCAGGGGCTCATCATCGACATCGCCCTAGCGCGCCGCCAGCTTCTCGACACCGACCCGGCGCTGGTGCAGACGGTCACGCGTGCCTACTTCGAGGCGCTCCATGACTACCTGAACCACGCTGCCGCCTTCACCGACGCCGCCGCGCACGACAGTGGCAAGCCCGCGGCCGACGCCGAGACCATGCTGCGCGGCGTCCGCTTCGACACGCTGGGCGACAACGTGCAGGACTGGCTCTCCGAGAGCCACGATCACGACGCGCGGCTCGCCGCCAGCGTCGGGCAGATCCGCGCCGTCCTGCGCGACCACCAGCAGCGCATCGACCTGCCCAACGACGATCCCGATTCCATCCTGTACCGCGGGGTGGTCCAGGCCGTGGGTCGGCAGCCCACCGGCATCGCTGACCTGTCGGGCGGCGCGGCGGCGCGGCACCTGGATGCCGGCGCGCGGCAATTGGGCCAGTATTACCCCCCGTTGACCCCGGCGCAGTGGGACGCGCTGCTCGGACAGACCCGCGGGACGCTCCTGGACGAGCCCATCGTCTTCCCACCGGGCCAAGCGGAAATCCCGGAGGATTTCCAGAACTCCATCCGCGACGCGGCCCCCAAGCTGGCGAACTACCCGACGTTCCGCGTGGTGGTCGAGGCGCACGTCAGCCCGGGGGCATCTCCCGAGGCCGACCAGGCGCTCTCCGAAGCGCGCGCGCTGGAGGTGAAGCGTTTCCTCGCCGTAGAGTGTGGCGTGCCCGAGGACCGGGTTCTGGCGCGGGGCAAAGGGTCGGCCGAACCGCCGCAGCGTTACCCTGGCGAGACGGATGCCTCCTGGGCGCGGCGGGCGCGGCGGGCGCGGATTTACCTCGTCGGACAGTAGGGGCTTGCGCGATATTTGCTCTTCCTGAAAGCATGAAAACGCCCGACCGCATCGACGTTGCCCGGCAAGTGCTGGGACAGGTGTTGACGCATCCCGTGACCTGGGCGCCGTTCGTGCCGGTCGCGGCGGTCTTCGCGTTCACCGCCGTGCCGTGGTGGCTCTGCCTGGCGCTGGCGCTGGCCGTGGCGGTCGTGGTGTTCCTGGCATGGTCGTCCGCGTGGCCGCGCTTGGTGAAGGTCACCCGCGCGAAAGCCCTGACCGACCATCGCGCGACGGAAGACAAGGAACTCAAAGACCGCCTGCAACACCTGGCCGTGACGGCCCACGGTCCGTTGGCGAAGGAGACCCTCGCCGCGCTGCGCGAGGCGGTGGGCATCAAGCGCGCCGTCGAGGACCGCTTGCACGCGGACGGCGTGGTCACCGAACACGAGGAGGAAGTCGGCGCGATGGTCGGCGACCTCGTGCGCACGATGGTCGCGGAGGCGGAGCGCCTGACCTCCGCCGAAGCCGGCGGCGAACCGTCGCGGACGGCGGCCGAACGTTTCCAGAAAGCGGCGGCGACGCTGCGCCAGGTGCATTCCGAGATCGACGTGATCCTCGATCCCGTGCCGGAAGACCTGCGCCTGCCGGCCGGCGACGACGCGCTCTCGCGCGCCAGCGAACGGCTGGACGAACGTCTCAAGCTCGCCCGCGGCATCCGCCGGCACCTGGAACGCGACATTCCCCTGCCCGAGACAGAATCCCCGCCGCGGAGAGAAAACGAACCAACCCAACTCAACTAAACTCCTATGTTCAAGCGAATCACCAACTTGTTCCGCGGCTTCGTCGGCCTGTTCGTCGGCGGGCTGGAGCGGCGCAACCCCGAGGCCCTCCTCGAAGTCGAGCGCGAAAACCTCCGCAAGCAGATTGCCCAATACAACCAGGGGTTGGCCGAGCACGCCGGCCTCTGCGAACGGCTGATGAGCCAGGTCAAGAAGCTGGAGTCCGAGGAGAACGACCTGCGCGCGAAGACCGGCGCGAACCTGCGCGCGGGCAACAAGGAGTCCGCCGGCCAGTACGCGTTGCGCCTGCAAACGATCAGCAGCCAGTTGAAGGAAAATCGCAGCCAACTGGAATCCGCCGAAAAAACCTACCAGGAACTCGTCCGCGCGCGGGAGGTGAGCGTGCACGCGGCGCAGAGCAAGATCGAGGCGCTCAAATACTCCTTGAGCGATCTGAAGATCAAGAACGCCACGGCCGAACTCAACGAGATGGCCGCCGGCATGATCCAGCAGATCGGCGGTTCGGGCGACACGCTGGGTCGTTTGACGGAGATGGTCGAGGAAGACCGCCAGAAGGCCGCCGGCCGCGCGCGGGTGGCGCGGGATTCGCTCGACGTGGGCGACATCCACATG